>JAAYZQ010000442.1 GCA_012514775.1 Anaerolineaceae bacterium | reverse complement strand
GCGGGCGTTCAACTGCTCCACCGTGTACAGGTCGTGGTCCACCGACCAGCGCAGCACTTCGTAGATCTTGCGCCAAGGAATATTCCCCGATTCCCGGTAGCCGCGGCCGGCCTTCTCGCGGCGCTGCCTGGCGCGCTCCTCGCGGTACAGGATGTAGGCCTTGGCCACCCGGGCGTGGCCGTTCTCGATCAGGACCTTTTCGACAATGTCCTGGATCTCTTCGACGGTGGGATGCCGGTGGCGGGGCGTCACCTCCTCCAGGATGTCTACCACCTGGCGGGTCAGCCCCTCGGCGGTCTCGCGGTCCCGGCCGCCCACAGCCACGGCGGCCCGGTAGATGGCGTTGGTGATCCGCTCGGGGTTAAAGGGAACCACCGCCCCCGTTCGCTTGACAATGTGGGTGATCGTCCTGCTCATGGGTCCTTGCTCCTGGTGATCAGTTCGCCGCTGGCGGCGGGCTTGCCGGGCAGCGGCGCCTTCCAGAAAACAAAAGGGGAGCAGAATAGCAGAATGCTTTCCACTCCCCCACGGTAAGGTGGAGATGGCGGGAATCGAACCCGCGTCCAGAGAACTCGAACAGGAACATCTACAAGCTTAGTTGACCATTTGGTTCTCGCCAGAGCAGCCGCCGATCAACAGGCTGCGGCCCTGGCCAGCCGATGCAGGGCGCGTGAACTCCCCGCCTCTGATCCCACGTATCGGCGTCTCGTGGGAGGGCACCCCCGGTTTTCTGTCGCCCGCCGGTCTCTCCCCCGGGGGAGGGAAAGGGCGGACGTGACCGTCAAGCGGTCATGCTATCGCGTTTGCCGTTTACGCGGCGAGCGCGAAAGCTGGTTGAGTGCGCTGTTTGGCACTTGATTGTTTGCCCATTTTTAACGCGGCACGGGCGCCTCGGCTTGCAGTCCCAGCCCAGCCTTCCCTGTCGAAACCATTTCATCCCCAGGCCGGTCTACGATGGTAATTCTACCACACAAGCCTGAAAAAATCAAGATTGTGCTCAATCCTCGATCAAGATCTTGAACCGGGCCAGGAGCGCGCCCAGGCGTTGCTCCAGCTCGGCCCGGGAGCAGTTCGTCTCGTAGAAAAAGCGCCACCTTGGAGGCCGTGGGTCCCATTGAAAGTAGCTGCACATGCCATACTCGCGCATCTGCGCCTGGACGGCCGTCGCCGCGGCGATGTCGCCCTCGCCGTGCAGCGTGTAGCATCGGCTGTAGCCCGTTCCCCAGGAAGCCACGTTTCCTCCCTGAAACAGCCTGGTGGCTGCTCTGTATCCATCATAACCCAGGTTGACGCCCCTGTCAAGGCGCGGCCCGCGCCGCCCGGGAAATCTGAATATCACTCGGGTTTGTCCCGCTCGCTCCCGCCATGCCGCCAGATCTGGCGGTTCTGGCGATCCAAGCCGAGCAAGTGAGCAGAGTCAGGCTTCCGCCCCGCCGGGCTCCCCCTCCGTCCCGATTTCGCGATCCGGCACCGCCGTGGTAAAATAACAGAATATGAAAACGAGATCTGGAAAAATAAGGCGTCTGATCGTCGTCCACTACTCGGAGATCGGCCTCAAGGGCAGGAATCGGCCCTTTTTCGAGAGGCATCTCCAGGAGAATATCCGCCGGCGACTGGCGGGGCTGGAGGGCATCGCCGTGCGCTGGCAGCACGGCCGCTTCCTGGTGTCGTTGCCCGGCGACGCCGTCGTCGACGAGGCGCTGGCCCGGCTGCAAACGGTGCCGGGCATTGCCTACGCCGCCCCCGCCTTTGGCCTGGAGCGCGACCTGGAGGCCCTGAAGGCGGCCGTCGTCGACGCCCTGCCCGGGCGGCCGGTGGGCTCGTTCCGCGTCCAGGCCCGCCGCGGCGACAAGGGCTTTCCCCTCACCTCGCCGCAGATCAATGTCGAGCTGGGAGCGCACGTCCGGGCGGCCACGGGCTGGCCCGTGGACCTGTCGAATCCCGACCTGGTCATCTGGGTCGAGGTGTTGCAGCAGATGTTTGTCTTTTATTTCGAGCGCGCGGCCGGCGTGGGCGGGCTGCCCGTGGGCGCCAGTGGCACCGTCGGCCTGCTCCTCAGCGGCGGCATCGACTCGCCGGTGGCCGGCTACTATGCCCTGAAGCGCGGCTGCCGCACGGTGCCGGTCCATTTCCACAGCGGGCCCTTTGGCGATTGGCTTGGCTCCGAGTTCAAGATTCGCCAGTTGGTGACCCGGCTCCAGGACTATGGGCTGTCGCCGAGCTATTACGTGGTGCCCATCGGCGAGATTCAGCGCGAGATGGTGGTCGAAGCGCCGGCGCCGCCCCGCATCCTGCTCTACCGCCGGTTGATGTTTCGCGTGGCCCAGGACCTGACGCTGCGGGAAGGGGGGCTGGCGCTGGTGACGGGCGAGAACCTGGGCCAGGTGGCGTCACAAACCCTGGAGAGCCTGGGCGCGGTCCAGGCCGTGACCACGCTGCCGGTGCTGCGGCCCCTCATCGGCCTGGACAAACAAGAGATCGTCGACCTGGCGCAGGCCATTGGCACGTACGAGCTGTCCATCCAGTCCAGCGACGACTGCTGCCAGTTCCTGGTGCCCCGCCAGGTGGTCACCCGGCCGAGCGTGGCCGAGCTCGACGACGCCGAGGCCGGCCTCGACGTGGAGGGCATGGTGGCGCGGGCCCTGGCTGCCGCCCGCCTGGAGACCGTGGAGGCCGGGTCCTGAGGCCTCAGCGCCGCTGCATCCAGGCCGGCAGGTGGGCGCGCAGGCGCTCGACCAGGGCGCCGGCCTCTTCGGGCTCCAGCGCCACGATCCCCCGCTTTTCCTTGTCCAGCAGTGCCAGTTGCTGTTCCTCAAAGGGCACGCCCGGGGGGCAGGGCACCACGTGCCAGTGGACGTGGGCGTTGGCCTGCTGGCTGCCCAACGACATGACATAGATCCGCTCAGGCTTGAGGGCCAGGCGCACCGCCTCGGCCACGGCGTGGACCACCCGCTGCAAGGCCAGGTACTGCTGCAGCGTAAAATCGCCGCTCACCTGCTCCCGGTGGGCCACCGGCGCCACCAGCACGTGGCCGTAAACTGTGGGGTATCGATCCAGGAAGGCAATGGTTCCGCCGTCGCGCCACAGGACGTGCTCCTGGCCGCCCGCTTCTTGGGGGTCTTCGGCAGCCCCGCGCACCAGGCGGCAGATGAAACAGCCCCGGTCGACCTCCCGGCGATAGGCCTGCCCGTCAAAGGCAACCCGGGCCGGCTCGGCGAGGACGCTCGCGGCCTGCAGCGCTGCCACCACGGCCTGGCGGTCGGCCTCCACGTTGCGCCGCAGCCGTCCCTGGCGGTCGGTCTCGAAGCCGCGATAGTCCAGGACCACCAGGCGCAGGCCATTGGCCCGGGCCCACGTGCGCCGCCGCTCGTCGTACAGGCGGCGCTGGTGCCCCCGCGACACGCCGCTGATGGACATGGCCTCGTCCATGATGGGCACCGGGTTGCTGTGCTGCTTTTCCCAGTACTCGACGATGAGCTTGTGCCGAGGAAAGTAGCCGTCTACGGGCAACGGGCGCCGTTTCCCGTCCTGTCCGGGATCGCCCAGCAGGGTCGGGAAGCGGTGTTGCCAGCGATAGTCGGGCTCAGCCAGCACCTCGGCCACGAGGTCAAGGATGTATCTTTCGTCGCTGTCCTTGCGTGGTACCATTGCTCATCCGACTTGATCAGGCGGAGGTGCAGGGGCGAGGGCTTTTTCTCCGGCCGGCTGGCCGCGGCGGGCAAGCCGCCGCGTGAGCACCATCAGGAGCAGGGACATCCCGGCTGCCAGGACCACGAGCAGGACCACGAGGCCCGTCGTCCCCGCCGCTGCCAGTTGCCCGGATATGCCCGAAGCCTCTGGTATGGCGGTGCCGAGCTGCAGGAAAGCCATGCCGATGCTGACCGTGTTCCATGCGGCGTGCATGGCGACGGCGGCGACGTACAGCCCAAGGGCCGGCCCCCAGCGGCGCCGGACGAGGATCTGCTGCCAGGCGAGGCCCATGAGCGCCCCCGCCGTGCAGTGGAGGAGGGTGGCCCCCACCCGCAGCACGATGACGGGCGCCCACGACGGCAAGCTGCCCGTGGTGTTAAAGAGCCCCTCGACCATGGCAAACCCCGCGCCGCCGGCGAGCCCCCACAGCATGGCCTGCCGCTCGTCGGGCAGCCGGTAGGACATGAGCGCCACGCCCACGCCCTTGGCCAGTTCCTCCACAAGGGGCACGAACACGGCAGTGATGAGAAGGGTGGCCATCACGAGCCCGGGCGAGAGCACCAGGGGCAACACGGCCTCGGGATCCTGGAGCCACGTGCTGTCCATCGCATCCATCGGCAGGTCGGCCAGCGACTCTAGCATCTCCGATCCGGCCGGCTGCATCATCAGGCCCGCGACGAGGAGTACCATGATCCCAAAGAGAAGGGCGCCCTCGATGAGAAAGGCCAGGGGCGTGGCCAGGAAGGCTCCGCTGGAAAGCTGCAATGTCGCGTCGCGCCAGCGCCCCGCACCCCCCAGGCCGCGGGCGACGAGGGCCAGGATGATCAAAGGTGGGACCAGGGCCGCGACGACGTGGAACGGCGGAAAGAGCAGCGAGGGCATCAGCCCCAGCTCCAGGACTGCCTGCCCACCCGCCACGGCCAGGACAAAGGCCGCGACCAGGACCCAGGGGTTCTTTGGCCGGAAGGTCGAGGAGTGCCGGCCCTGCATGGCCTGCCAGGCGGCCCAGGCCAGGGGCAAGCCCAGCCCGGCTGTCAGGGCCACGAGGGCGACGCTGACGGTCGTGCCGGCCAACCGCTCACCCGGAGGCGACAGGAGTGCGAGCATCAGGCCGATGAGGGCGCCGGCGAGCCCCAGCACCACGATGCCCAGGGCGGCGATGAGCACCACCACGCGCCAGGCGCCGAGGAGACGCGGCTCACCACGTGCCTGGCTTTGGGGCGCGGGAACCTCGGGGGCGCTCGCAACGTCATCTATGAAAGGTGTCGAGGGTGCCATGATCCGTACCTTTGCGTGTTCGTGGACATCATATCGGGACTGTATCATAATTTGTTGCTTTTGTCCAATGCATTCTTGGGACAGCGGTACTATTGACACCGACAGCCTTTGATGATACAGTTGACCCGAGGGGAGAAGGAAATACTGTTGGAACAAAAAGGCTTCGAGCAACAGCAGGCCCTGGATCGAGCCGACGAAGACAAGGTCATTCCCTGGGCCGAAGGCAATGGCCTGTGGGGTGTCCTGACGCGCCTGGCCTCCGATCTCATCGGCGCCGATCTCGTCGCTTTTTTCGTAGACAATCCCTACGCGAATGATACAGCCCAGGGCCTCGCCGTTCGGGTCGGGCGGCAGCCGTCCGAGGTCGGGCCCGTACTGGACGCCCTTGTCCAGGACGGCTTTCTGGACGTGGTCGAGATGGGCGGTTTGCGGGTCTACCTGCTGACCGAGGAGTCCCACCGCCGCCAGACGTTGCAGCAGTACGCCACGTGGCTTCGGGAAGGCTTTCACTGGGCGCGCCTGGCGCTGGAGCGCTAAACATACCCCATATTGATATCGGGAGAGACGCGAGGATGACCGTTCCCACCCTGGACCTGGCGCCGTCCGGTCCCCAGGTTTCGCGCCTGGCCCTCGGGCTGTGGCGCCTGGCAAGCTGGGGACTGTCGGACGCCGAGGTGCTGGACCTGGTTCACGGCAGCATCGACCTGGGCATCACCACCTTTGACCACGCCGACATCTATGGCGATTATGCCGCCGAGGAGCTCTTTGGCCGCGCCCTGGCCCTGGAGCCCTCGCTGCGCCATCGCCTGCAGCTCGTGACCAAGTGCGGCATCAAGGTTGTGTCGGCCCGGCGCCCGGCCCACCGGCTCAAGCACTATGACACCAGCCGCGAGCACATTGTCGCGTCGGCTGAAAACTCGCTGCGGCTGCTGAACACCGATCACCTCGACTTGCTGCTCATCCACCGCCCCGATCCTCTCCTCGACGCCGACGAGGTGGCCGAGGCCTTTCAGGCGCTCCGGGTGGCGGGCAAGGTCCTCCATTTCGGCGTCTCGAATTTCACACCGTGGCAGTTCGATCTGCTGGCCTCGCGCCTCCCCATGCCCCTGGTCACCAACCAGGTGGAGCTGTCCCTGTTGAACATGAAAGCCCTGGGCGACGGAACCCTCGATCAGTGCCAGCGCCTGGGCATCTCGCCCATGGCCTGGTCTCCACTGGCGGGTGGGCGCCTGTTCCGCGACGACGACGCGCAGTCGCTCCGCGTGCGCCGCGCCCTGGACGAGATGGGCCGGGAGCTGGGCGGCGCGCCGGCCGGCCAGGTGGCCCTGGCCTGGGTTCTACGCCATCCCGCCCGCATCGTCCCGCTGCTGGGCAGCGGCAGGCTCGAGCGCATCCGTAGCGCGGCGGCGGCCGCCGGCCTGCACCTCTCTCGCGAGCAATGGTTCGCCCTGTGGACAGCCTCGGCGGGCCAGGAGGTGCCCTGACGTGAAGCTGAGCAAGGGGCTGTCGATTCTGTGGCAACGTCTAACCAGGCAAGGGGTGCGGACCACGGCCTGGTGGGCTGCCGATCACCTGGTCCGCATCTTTCGCGGCGCTCCCATCCGGCGGGTGAGCGAGATTGTGCCCGGGCTTCACCTGGGCGGCCAGTATCGCCGCTATGGCTGGCCTAGCCTGAAGGGCCGGGGCATCACGGCCGTGGTCAACATGCGCATCGAATGGGATGATCGCGCCCTGGGCATTGCCCCGGAGCGCTATTTGTACCTGCCCACCGTGGACGACGAAGCACCCTCCCTGGAACACTTGCGGCTGGGCAGTGAATTTATCGCCGAGGAGCTCGAGCGCGGCGGAGGCGTGTACGTCCATTGCGGCTCGGGCATCGGACGGGCGGCGACCCTGGTCGCCGCCTACCTGGTGACCTGCGGGCGGTCACCTGAAGAGGCGTGGGCCGAGATTCGGCGGGTGCGCCCCTTTGTCCGTCCATCGGCGGTTCAGATTGAGCAGTTGGAGGCTTTTGCCCGGGGGGGGTGACGAGGAGGTTTCCATGCCCCTGGTCGTCGTCGTTGAGGCGCGGCAGCGCCTGGGATCTGCCCTGGAAGAGATCTTTTTGCAGCATGGTGGCATCGAGGCCGTCATTCCGCGCACCACGGGCACGGTCTATATCAAACCCAACGCCGTACACTTTGCGCCCCACACGCACACCGACCCGGCCGTCCTGGAAGCCCTCCTTGCCTACCTGTGTGATCACGGCTATCGCCGCCTGGCGGTCATGGAGAGCGGCTCGGGCGGCAACTTCTCACGGCTGGTCTATCACGCCACCGGCTACGACCGCATCTGTGCCTACTATGGCGCCGAGCCCGTCTACCTGGACGAGGGTCCGGCCGTCGCCGTCGATCTGCGGGACGGATCGCAGGCGCGCATCTCCCGGCGCCTGTATCGCCAGGTGGTGTGCCGCAACGGCGCCCCGGGGCAGAACTTTTACCTGAACCTGCCCAAGCTCAAAACGCACTCCATGTCGGCCGTGACGCTGGGCGTCAAGAACCAGCAGGCCTTTCCCGTTGGCGCCGACCGCGTTGCCCACCACGACCAGGCCACACTGCACCGCCGCCTGGCGGCGCTCTATGCCCTGACCCGCCCCGATTTCACCATCGTCGATGGGCTGGTGGCCACGGCCCACGGCCATCTGCCTCCCAGGGCGCTGCACAGCGAGTGCCTGGTGCCCATGGGCCTCCTGCTCGGCGGGCGGGATACGGTGGCCGTCGACGTGGTCGGAGCGCGCATCCTGGGCTACGGCCTCGACGAGGTAGATCACCTGCGCCTGTGCGCCGAGTGGGGGTTGGGCGAGGGCGACCTGGAGCGCATCACCGTGCGCGGCCTCCCCCTGGATCGTTTCGTCGCCCGCGTGCCCTACACCCTCCTGAAACGCTTTCACCCCGACGTTCGCTGGGTGGTCGGCCGGCAGCGGGCCTGCGTGGAGGGTTGCCGCGGCAACTCGGAGTGCATCCAGGAGTTTCTGTACAACGAGCACGGTGGCCACGGCGGCTGGACGCTGGTCTGCGGCGCGGGCTTTGACCCTGAGGACCTGGAGGATTTGCCCGGCGATATCCTCATCGTCGGGCCTTGCGCCTGCCAGGAGGTGGGTGATCTGCTGCGCCAGCGCTATTCCGACCGGCGCGTCTACACCGTCCCCGAGCACAATGACCTGATGTCCAACACCCGCCACCAGGCACGCCTCATGGGCATCAACCCTTTGCGCCTGCTTCCCATGCCCTCCGCCCTATCGGCGCTCATCCTCGCCCAGGCCCGGCTCCACGGCCTCCAGGTGCCGGTGCCGCCGCCCTGGGGCTAGCGCCTGTCGCACGAACTCTGCTTTTTGGCATTCAAGCCTCCTGCGTGGCGGCGCGCACTTCTTGGCGTCCCAGACAATATGTGGTAGAATGGTCAAGAAGGAATAGGTTCCTCGCCTTTGGCCAGGGAAGGCCGCCGCTCGTCGTTGCTGCCTCGGCGGCTGCAACCGGCAAGGTTCCACAGCGTAACGTAGATGCAGGCTCTTGCCCGGCCAGGCTGCTGGCTCTGTACAGGGCTGCCGTCCCGGGCAGGCACGCGAGGAGGGATCGTGAAGCTGCGCGATATGGTCGAGTGGCAAAATCACGCGGGAGAGACGCGCGCCGTGGGAAACGCGTCCCTTACTCCCCTGTCCCAGGCGCTGGTCGTCCGCACCCCCTTAGGCGGCCTTGTCTGGAACAGGCCCGTCGCCGTCCTGGTCGAACGTGATGGCCAGGAGCAGCGACTTCCCATCATGAACGTGCTCTTGATGGCCAGGCTGGCAGCCTTGGGTCTCGGCCTGAGCCTTGCTGCCATTGCCCTGATCAGCTCTATCGTAAGGAGGAAATGACGTGGCAAACATCGCAGAAAACTGGAGCCGGATTCAGACCAAGAACCAGGAAGAGACCGCCGGCCTGGTGCAAAGGCTCTTTGACGTCGCCCGCCCGCAGGCCGTTTATGGCGAGCCCATCACCGTCGGCGAGCAGGTGGTCATCACCGCCAGCGAGGTGACCGTGGCCATGGGCATGGGCTTTGGCGGCGGCCTCGGCAGTGGAGCACGGGCCGAAGGAGACGAGGCGCCCGAAGGCGAGGGCGGTGGCGAGGGCGGTGGCGGCGGTGGGGGTGGCGGCACCTCTTTTGCCCGCCCCGTAGCGGCCCTCGTCGTCAGCCCCCAGGGGGTCTGGGTGGAGCCCATCGTGGACGTTACCAAGCTGGGCCTGGCCCTCTTTACCATGTTGGGCAGCATGTGGATGTTCTGGAGCCGGATGCGCCGGGCCAGTCGAGAATGACATAAAAGGGAGGAAACGATGGAAGAACCGCCGAAGGAAAAGCGGACCTGGACCGAAGAGATCGAGATCGCAGCCAACGAGCTGGTGGATCGCGTCAAGGAGCTGATTCAGGAAGGCAACGTCCGGCGCCTGATCCTGCGCCAGCCCGATGGCCGGCTCCTCATCGAGATCCCCCTGACCGCGGGAGCGGCGGTTGGGGGTGTATTGGCCATTTTCTACCCGGTGCTGGCCGCCCTGGGGGCGATGGCCGCCCTCCTTGCCCGCGTCAAGATCGAGATCGTGCGCGAGGAGGACGTGTAGCGGGCCGGCCGAGACCTAGCGCGCCGCGCGTTCCAGCATATTCAAGGAGGAGTTGCCATGGATCGCCTCGGAGTACGAATCATCCTGGCCCTGCTGCTCATCGGCGCAGGGATCGTGTTCCTGCTGGACAGCCTGGAGCTGGTGGAGATCGGCGCCTTGCTCTGGGCTGCCGCCTTTGTTGTGGCGGGGCTCATCTTTCTCTCGGTCTTTGTCCTGGACCGGGAGCAGTGGTGGGCCCTCATCCCCGGCTTTGTCCTGTTGAGCCTCGGGGCCCTCATCGGCACCAGCGAGCTGCTGCCGGGGCTCGAAGGCGGGTGGATGGGCGCCCTGTTTCTGGGCGGCATCGGGCTGCCCTTCTGGGTCCTCTTTTTGATGCGCCGCGACTTCTGGTGGGCCATCATTCCCGGCGGCGTGCTCTGGACCGTGGCCCTGATTTCGGGCCTGTCCGAAACGCTGCCGGGCGAGATCACCGGCGGGATCCTCTTTCTGGGCATAGGGCTGACTTTTGCCGTCGTCAGCCTGGTGCCGACGCCGGAGGGCCGCATGAAGTGGGCCCTGATCCCGGCCGGCGTCATGCTCCTCCTGGGGGTGATCGTCATGGCTTCGACGGGCGGCGAGCTGTTCGCCTACCTCTGGCCGGCCGCCTTTATCATCGCCGGCCTCTACTTGCTGGTCCGTGCCGTCCTGACCCGTCGCGCGCTGTGAGGTGGTGCCGGGAACGGCGGCCGGAGGGCCGCCGTTCCCGGCGCTGCTCTGCCTTCCTGCCATTGCCTGGTCTATACCATTCCACCGGGGCCGGCGTTGCCCCGTCTGGTTTTCCAAGGAGTTGAACGTGGACGAGAGATTGAGCGTTATCTTCAAGCGGCGCAGCATTCGCGCCTACACCGGCGATCCGGTGAGCGAGGCCGACGTGGAGGCCCTCCTCCAGGCGGGCATGGCCGCGCCCTCCGCATCCAACCGCAAGCCCTGGCACCTGGTGGCCGTCACCGACCGGACTATGCTGCGCGCCCTGGCCGATGCCCACCCCCACGGCAAGATGCTGGCCCAGGCCGGCCTGGCCATCGCCGTCTGCGGCGACCCCGCTATCTCGGACTTCTGGGTGCAGGACTGCACCGCGGCGACGGAGAACATTCTCATCGCCGTGGCGACCCTGGGGCTAGGGGGCGTGTGGCTCGGCTGCCACGGCCGCCCCGAGCGGGAGCAGGCCGTGCGCCAGGTCCTGGGCGTCCCGGAGAGCATCGGCGTCCTGAGCGTGCTGTCCATCGGCCATCCCGCCGAAGAGAAGGAGCCGCGCACCCAGTACGACCCGGCCCGCGTCCACCGCAACCGCTGGTAGCTCCAACCCGGCCGGCCTCGCGTGCGCGCCGGTTCGGAGTCCCGGTCTTGACCGGGGGCCGGCCTCGACAAGTCGAGGAGTCCGGGTGTATCCTGGAGTCCCGGTCTTGACCGGGGGCCGGCCTCGACAAGTCGAGGAGTCCGGGTGTATCCTGGAGTCCCGGTCTTGACCGGGGCCGGCCTCGACAAGTCG
>JAAYZQ010000441.1 GCA_012514775.1 Anaerolineaceae bacterium | reverse complement strand
GGGCGGCCGCGTGGGCCTGGGCGGCCGCAAGAGCCGCCCCTACGGGATGTGCATGGGCGGCCGCAAGAGCCGCATAGTTGGGGCCTGGACCAGCTGAGGCCTGGCCACCGGTGGGCCCTCCCGACGCTCCCCCTTCGGGGCCATCGGGACGGTGCAACGGGGCGGGTGCTTGGTTGGGGCCGTTTGAGGCCTCGACCTGGTTGCCGGCATTCCCCAACGAGTTGGGGCTCTCCGGATCCGAGATCTCGCGACCGGTGACCCCCAACGGGGCAGGCAGGGCGCGAAGCGCCGTGAGGGCGGCTTGTACGCGACCATCGGCGCCGGGCTCGAACACGAAGTCGACGCTCTCGACGTGCTGGATCTCGGCCATGTGCCAGGATTGGCCGTCGGCCTCGGTGCCCTTCTCGTCGCTCAGGGCTTTGCGCTCCCAGCGGCACCAGAGGACGGCCGACAGGCCGATGTCGGGCGCGGGCCGGCCGGCGGCGGTGTCGGCGAGGACCTGGTCGAAGAGGTCGGCCACGACGCGGCCGGCCTCGGTGGGGTAGAGGGTGATGGCGCCGGTTATGGCGCCGGCCAGCCCCTTCTCGTCGTTCAGGGCTCCGGGATCCCAGGCGCAATCTGTGACGACGCCGGCGAGGTTGCGCAGGGAAGGGTAGTCGTCGAGCCAGGAGGGATGGTCGACGAAGGCGGGCCGGCCGTCGAAAAGGTGGGCGTCCAGGGCAGCCTGGAGGGTGCTCGCGGGGATCTCCAGGTTGGAGGGGCGGTTGCCCTGGGCGCGGATGGTGCCGGCGGTAATGAGGCGGGCGCGATACTGCCGGGGCCCTCCCTGGGCGGCCGTATCAGGCCCGTTGGGTCCCACGCCGGCCGCCAGTTCCAGGCGGCCGGGGGCCCGGAGGGTTTCGGGCGGCATGGTGTCGGTGGATGGTGACATAGGCGATACTCCTTTCATAGGACTGGCCCCTCCCCCCACTTCGCTGCACTCTCCCTCGGACACTGTCCTTTCCTCGGACCCTGTCCCTCGGGACCAGGGCGGGACAAGTGCGGGACCGTGGCAAACGGCGGGGAGGGGGGCACAGTCTCACCGAGATCGCGAGCTGCAGTCATTGTGGCGGAGGGTCCAGGCTTTCCTTTTTCCACGTTACGCAGCCTCCTCTCGGGGGTCAGGGCCGGCGGCGGGCTGCCCTACACTTCGTTCAGGACCTTGCGCCAGCTCGGCGGTGATGGTGTCGACGAGCGGCTCGTCGAGGGGTTCGCCGGCGAAGCGGAAGACGAGGCGCAGGAACAGGCGCTGGAGGGTGGGGCTGTGGCCGGGCATCTGGGTCTTTAGCGCAACCAGCGCCTGGGCAATGTCGCGGGCGGCCAGGGCGAGCTCCTGGTTATCCTGGCGGTCTATGTCGGTGGTCTCGGCGCTGATGGCCTCGCGGCGGGGCGTGGCGCGCACCTTGCCGATCTGCCAGGCGCGGGTATAGGCAGTGTACGCCAGGTCGACGACGAGGAAGCGGAGGTAGAGCTGTCGCCGCCGGAGGTGCCGGGCGGCGGCGCGGTCCATGCTCCTTGACGTCGCCAGGCTGACGTTGTGGGGCTCCCCGCGCCAGTGGGGGGGCATGCCGGTGCCGGCGTCGATCATCATCCGCACTGCCCGCAGGTCGAACTGGCTGTCCATGCCCTTCAGATCCGGGTTGACCACCGCCCACTTCTCCGAGTCGTCCTTGACAATCACTGCCCCCGAATCTGGCGCATTGCGGTACTGCTCCATCTTTTCCCGCACCTTGTTCGGCGGCACGGTGACGATCCACAGGAAGGCCCGCGCCGCCCAGTGCAGCCGGACCCGGTCCTCCAGCAGGCGTGAGTAGCGCAACAGCCACGGGATCATGCTCGCCAGGTCCGACTCGCCCATCAACGCCCCCACCGGCCGGTTGATGGCGTAATGGACCATGACCGCCGGGGCCTCGGCGGCGTTCGGATCGGCCGGCGAGGGCCAGCGGCGCGCGCCCACCCCTCCCGGCAGCGTTTCATAGTAGGCCAGCTCTGTTTCCCAGTCGTTGGGCGCCGTCTCGATACGCTGGATCCGATCCTTGGGAACCGGCCGCACGTACGAGATGCCGTCCTCCGGGTTGCGGTGCAGCGTCAAGAACAGGTCGCCGGCCCGGGTCAGCTCGTCGCACAGCTCCGGCAGGCGCAGCGGCATCAGGTTCTGGGGATGATTCCACCAGCGGCTGACAAACGCCCCCGTGCTCCCCGCCGCCGTCGGCGTCAGGCCGTCTCCCAGGCAATAGTCCGTCATCGTGTCCACGATGCGCTTTGCCATGGGGTTCTTGCGCCACGCCGCCAGCGCGTCGCTGTAGAGCTGCTGGATCTCGCCCGCGTCGCGGTCGTGGGGACCGCCAGCAAACGCCTGCCAGCCCCGCGAGTCGTCCACCTGGCCGGTCACGGCCGCCAGCGACTCCCGCGCGTCCCGTCCTGCCACGACCCCCAGCGCCAGGCGCAGGCGCTCCAAGAAGCCCCGCGCCCCATCCGTCCTCGCCCGCCCGGATCCCGCCGATTGTGCGCTCATATCGCCCTCTTCCTTTCGCTTTGCTCAAGACGAGCCTTTCGCTTTGCTCAAGACGAGCCTTTCGCTTTGCTCAAGACGAGCCTTTCGCTTTGCTCAAGACGAGCCTTTCGCTTTGCTCAAGACGAGCCTTTCGCTTTGCTCAAGACGAGCCTTTCCCCTCATTTCATAGCACAGCGCCGGCGCCGCCTAAACCAAAGCCAAGATGAATTCTACACCAGGTGCGTCGCACCAACGGCAGGTGCAACGCACCGGGATGCGGGTTTCATCTTGGTATCAGTTTAGAACTCCATCCCTGCCAGCGGGTCGGCCGGCGCAATCACCCCCGAGCTGGCCACGCCCACCACGATCTTGTTCTCGCGGATCAGGCGGTCGGCCTCCGCCACCAACGCCGCCGACATCAGGCGGTCGTCGTGCGTCGGCTCCGCGCCCCCGCCCGGCAGCGCCGTCTTGTGGTTGTCGGGCACCGACCAGCACAGGTCCCGGTCAAAGCGGCCTCCCGGCCGCAGCTCGTAGGTGCACGCCCCCACCTGAGACCAGAACCACCAGCCGTCCGATCCGGGCTCTTCCTCGTCGCCGGCCCAGTAGCGAAAGCGGCCGGTCTCCACCAGGGACAGGAACATGGAGCCCAGGCTGGCTTTTGCGGAGGGATGGAAGGTAAAGCCGGTGACCCTGGCGGCGCCCAGGGCGGCGCCGAGCCAGGCTACCAGCCCCTGGCCCACTCCGCTGTCGTCGGCCACCAGGTGGGCGACGCCCCAGTGCTCCAGCCAGGCCGCCAGCCGGTGCACCAGCGCCGGCCGTCCCGGCACATCCTCAAAGTGCTTCGAGCCGTGGTCGACGAACACGTCAACGGCCTTATAGGTGGGGCCGGGGGCGTAGAGCCTCGATTCGCTGCGCTCAGGACTCCCTACGGTCGCCGGCGCCGGCCATTCGACACGGAAGATGTGGGCCACGGTATAGTCACGGCCGGGATGGGCCAGGCGGGCAACGGGGTCTGTGGAGGCCTCGTCTTCGCCAGCGGCGTCCAGGGTGGCGATGTAGAGCTCGCCGGCGGCCGGCTCCCGTTCCCTGAGGTGGATGCCGCGCATCAGCGCCCGGCGCCGCGCGTCGAACAGTCCGCCGGTGCCGTCGAT
>JAAYZQ010000440.1 GCA_012514775.1 Anaerolineaceae bacterium | reverse complement strand
TTGAATGGAGCGGATGTCGAGGCGGACGGAGGCATAGAACTTCAGGGCCATGCCGCCCGACGTGGTCTCCGGATTGCCGAACATGATCCCGATCTTTTGCCGGAGCTGGTTGGTAAAGATCATGGCCGCGTTGCTGACCTTGATGGCGCCGCTCAGCTTGCGCAGGGCCTGGCTCATGAGCCGGGCCTGCAGGCCGGGGTGGCTGTCGCCCATGTCGCCCTCGATCTCGGCCCGGGGCACGAGGGCGGCGACAGAGTCGATGACGATAATGTCCACGGCCCCACTGCGCACCAGGGCTTCGGCGATCTCCAGGGCCTGCTCGCCCGTGTCGGGCTGGGAGATGTACAGCTCGTCAACGTCCACGCCGCACTTGGCGGCATAGACGGGGTCGAGGGCGTGCTCCATGTCGATGTAGGCCGCCACGCCGCCCATGCGTTGGGCCTCGGCCACGATGTGCTGGCACAGGGTTGTCTTGCCCGAGCCTTCCGGGCCATAGATCTCGGTCACCCGGCCGCGGGGAATGCCACCGATGCCGAGGGCCAGGTCGAGGGAGAGAGAGCCCGTGGGGATGGCCTCCACCTGAAGGTGGTTGGCCTGTCCCAGGCGCATGATCGACCCTTCCCCATATCGCTTCTGAATGCTGCTCAACGTAGTCTCCAGGGCGCGGAACCGCCCGTCTTCTTTCATTTCCATCCCTCCTGTCCACGTTAGTTGGCAGTATAGCACAAATGTTCGAAACTGTCAAGAGTCCGATTCACTTTTTTTGGTGTCTTGGTCGTTCCGAATCGTGCGTCCGCGAGACTTGTATGGTATACTGGCTCGGTTTCGTTCAGAGGCCAAGAAAGGGCAAAGCTGGGGTATGAGCAGCAAACGTAAGCGTATCGCGGCGTTGGCCGTCAACCTGGCGGGGGTGCTCGCCTTTGTGTTGATTCTGTACCTGGGGGGCTTGCGAGCGTGGGATCAGATCCTGAAGAGTGACTGGCTCCTGATGCTGGCGGCCCTCGGCGTTACGCTAGTCTGGAACGTCATTGCCACCTATCGGTGGGCCATCATCGCCGATCGGGTGACAGAGTCGGCCGACGGTTGCCCCTTCCGCTACTATTTCACCTACCATATGCTCGGCATGCTGCTGGGCCAGGTGGCGCCCATCACCGTGGGTATGCTGGGCGGGCGACCGGCGGCCCTCAGCCTGTCCCGCGGCGTGCCCCTGACGCGCTCGGCCCTGTCGGTCTTTCTGGACAAGTTCTTCGACCTCATCCTGGCCCTGCTGTTGGTCCTGCCGACGGCCTTTTACCTGGTCGGCTGGCTCAGCCTGGCCGCGTCGTTGGCCATCATGGCCGGCCTGGTCCTGGCGGCCGTGCTCTTGATCTCGTGGCGCTACGAATGGGCCGTGCGCGCGCTGGCGCGGGTGGGGGCCCGGCTGGCGCTGCCCCTATCGCACCTGCCCCTCGTCGGCAAGCGGCTGGCGCAGCGGCTGCCGGCGCAGTTGGAGCGCCTGTCGCAGGTGAGCGTGGGAGCCAATGGCCTGGCGACAAAGGCCTTCCTGGTGACCCTGGTCATGTATGCCCTGCTGGCAGCGCGCCTGGTTTTCATGGCCGAGGCCTTTCGCCTGTCCATCCCCTGGTACTTGTTGGCCATGTCGGTCTGCGTCACGCAGTTGACCCTCATCTTTTCGGTCACCCCCGGCTCCCTTGGCTTCCTGGAAGGCGGCTGGGCGGCCGTCTTTAGCCTGGGGGGCGTGCCGCTGGAGCAGTACACGGTCTTTGTCATCGGGCGAAGATTCTACTTCTTGATCTTTACGGCGCTCATCACGCTCCTGGCCTTTGCCTGGATCCGGGAGAGCCCCGCCCACCTGTTTCGCGCGGTGCTCACGGCCTCGCGCCGCCACGGGGCCGATTCCGACGCGGGTGGGATCGAGCGTAGCGAGGAGTCTACCCTCAGGGCCTAGAACGTTAGCCCCAGGCTCGTGGTCAAATAGGCGCGCAGCAGGATCATGAACGCCATCTGCAGGATGGCCAGGCCCAGGCCGACGGTCAGGGGTACCAGCGCCTGTGGCCAGTTGCGGGCGTAGCCTTCGCGCCCCAGGATCACGGCGGCGATCATGGTGTTGATCATGATCAGCATGAGGAGCACGCCGCCGCTGCTGAGGATGGCCAGGGGGTAGAGAAGGGCCCCGATGCCCAGGTTCACGATCATAACCAGCAGGCCGGCCACGGGCAGGATGGCCAGGAGCTGCCAGGCATTGTCCAACACGGCCACTTGTTTGGGCTCGCGCCACAGCGTAAAGTTAAAGATGGGCCACACCAGGATGAGCAGCGCCAGCCCGTTGAGCATGCCCGTTGACATGCGCAGCCAGTTGCGCGGCTCGTAGAGGTGGGGCGCCCCGGGGAAAAAGGTCAGGTAGGAGTTCAGCCCGTCGAAACCCCAGAGGGCCACAAAGAGGACCATCAGCCCCAGGACAGGCACCGAGGGTAGGCGGGCGGCCCTCTGGCGGCGAAAGAGGATCAGCACCCCGGCACCCAACATGGCTCCCAGGAAGGTCCCTGTGCAGCGAGCACAGAGGGGCAGTTGGCGGCCGTTCAAGAAGAACGAGCGCTCGGGAATGCGGTGGCAGATGGCATAGCCGATGGCGTCGGCCTTGCCCAGGAGGGTGGAAGGCGGCACCTCTATCGCCAGGACGATGACCATCAGCGCCAGGGCCACGGCCACAATCGCCAGCCGCGGACGGGGCGCGATCTCGCGTCCTTGAGCAACGGCAGATAGCCGGTTCTCCTGCTCCACCCTCAGGCTTCCTGCTCTTGGCTGGCGAGGGCTTCCAATGCCCGGGTCACGACGTCCACGTCAGGCCCGATCACCACGATGGCCTCTCGTCCCCGCGCCAAGAGGGCCGTCACCTCGTCGTCACTCGTCCACCATCGGACCGATCCGTCCACGCGCGCCTCGCGCCCGTGCTTGGCCGAAGCCCAGTCCTCGTAGGCTCCGGCAAATTCCTCCTGCTCGGCATCGCTGTCCCAGGCAGTGACGAGGGCCAGGAGTGCGTCGCCGTCCCGCACGTAGACGGCGTAGCGGTCGCCGCCCCAGCCGGCGCTGGCCGCCGCTGCCGTTTCCACGTCCAACCTCTCATCCAGGTAGACGCCCATCTGGAACTCACCCAGGGTGTTGTCCTCGATCTTGTACCATTCTGCGCCCAGGGTGGCGGTCAGCGGCGGCAAGCTCAGGATCTGGGGCTCGTCTCGTTCCAGGTATTTCTCCGGGTGGAGGATCTGCTCCGTGGATTGCGGCGGATCCGAGAACAGCGCGTCGACTCGGGCCCAATCGCCGGCAGCTATGGTGCTGACGAATTCCGTACCATAGGCGTAGGGAAATTCCATGGTTGCCCGGAGAATGGCGGGGGCGGCCTCCAGGACGTCCTGACCCTCCGGTGTCGCCTCGATGAGGGCCCGCAATTCCTCGGGCGATGCCTGGCTGGCCTGCGCTATGAAATACTCGCTCATGGCCAGGGTGGCGTCGCCCTCCACCAGGGCCAGGCGCGCCAGGGCCTCGTCGTCGTTCATGCGATCCTCGTCGATAAAGGTTGTCAGGTCGAAATGCTCGTCCTGCAACCCGTGGACGTATTCGTGGGCATAGGTCACGCGATCCAGCAGGTCAAACTCGCCCTCGTTGACGACGATGAACGAGTTTTCCTCGTCATCGTACAGACCCAGGACCTGCGAAGAATAGAGATCGAGGAGCACTTGCTGCAGGTCCAGGTCCTCGGGGATGAGGTCCAGGACGGCCAGGACCCGCGTGTCGACCTCGACCTCTTCCGGCGGATATTCCTCGGCCAACTCGTCGGCCATGTA
>JAAYZQ010000439.1 GCA_012514775.1 Anaerolineaceae bacterium | reverse complement strand
GCTTTCACTGGTTGTAGAACTCCCGGATGGCGGAAGCGATCTCTTGCACCTGCTCGACCGTCAGCTCCGGATATATCGGCAGCGAGATGACCTCACGCGCCGCCTGTTCGCTCTCCGGCAGGCGGCCTTCTTGGTAACCCAGTTCCTCGTACAGCGGCAGCCGGTGCAGGGGCACCGGGTAGTACAGCATGGTGCCGATCCCCTGCTCTTTAAGATGCGCTCGCAGTTCGTCTCGGCGCGGCGCCCGGATAGTGTATTGGTGATAGACGTGGCACGCGCCCGGCCGCTGGTAGGGTGTCTGCACCGGAAGCCCGGCGAGCAGCTCGCCATAGCGCTGTGCCACCCGCTGCCGGCCGGCGGCCCACTCGTCCAGGTAGCGCAGCTTGACCCGCAGCAGGGCGGCCTGGATCTCGTCCAGGCGGCTGTTAAAGCCCAGCACCTCATTGTGGTACTTTTTCTTGCTGCCCTGGCGCCGCAGCATGTCGATCCGCTCCGCGAGATTTGGGTCGTTGGTCGTTACCATGCCCCCATCGCCGTAGGCACCCAGGTTCTTGGTGGGGTAAAAGCTGAAGCACGCCGCGTCGCCCAGGGAGCCGGCGCGTTGGCCGTTCTCGTCGGCGCCGATGGCTTGCGCCGCGTCCTCGATCACCTTCAGGCCGCGCCGCCGGGCCAATTCCAGGATCGGCTGCATCCCGACCATCTGCCCAAACAGGTGGACGGGCACGATGGCCCGGGTCCGGGGCGAAATAGCCGCCTCCACCAGCGCCGGATCCAGGTTAAAGGTGCCCGAGTCGATGTCGACGAACACCGGTGTGGCACCAGTGTGCGATATCGTGCTTGCCGTGGCAATAAAGGTAAAGGGCGTCGTGATCACCTCGTCGCCGGGGCCGATGCCCAGCGCGACCAGGGCCAAGTGCAGCGCGTCAGTGCCCGAAGCGACGCCCACCGCGTGGCCACATCTGACGTACGCCGCGATCTCGCTCTCCAGGGCCTTGACGTTGGGTCCCAGGACAAAGTGGCCGCTCTCCACTACGCCCAGGATGGCCGCGTCGATCTCGTCTTTGTGGGCCCGGTATTGGGCCCTCAGGTCCAGGATAGGAATGTTCATGTCTGCTCCACTGCCTATTGATTGTCTGCGAATTCGCGCTCGGGCACGGCCCGCACCGGCCGCGCGGGGCTGCCCATGATCAGCGTTGCGTCGGGCACGTCTCGGCTGACCAGGGACCCGGCCGCCACAAAGGCCTCGCGGCCTATGGTCACTCCGGGCAGCAGCGTGCTGTTGGCGCCCACCCGGGCGCCGCGCCTGATGGTCGGCCCCTTGCGAAATTTGAATCGCTCTTCGGTGCGCCCCATATAGTTATCGTTGGTGGTCACGACGCAGGGGGCGACAAAGACGTAATCCTCGATGGTTGTCCAGGCTGTAATGTACGACTGGGACTGGATTTTGACGTGACTGCCGATACTCGTCTCGTTCTCCACCGTTACGCCTCGCCCGACAATCACGGCGTCGCCGATGGTACACTTCTCACGAATGAAGGACTGGTCGGCCACGAGGCAGTCGGCGCCCAGAAAGGTGCCGGCGTACAGCACCGCGCCGCTGCCGATGGTCGTGCCCGGACCCACCTCCAGGGGCGGCAAGTTAACCGTCGCCTTCAGCGTGCTGGTTTTGGCCGGCCTGGGCATGCGGCCGAGCACGCTGTTGTCGCCCACGGTCACCCCATCGCCCAGGACTGTGCCTGCGTGGATGACGACGTTGTGTCCCAGGGTCACGTCCTGGCCCAGCCGGACCCCCGCCATAATCACAACGTTCTGGCCGAGCTGGCAGCGCGCGCCCAACTGTGCAGTGACGTCGACGCTTGGTTCCGTCATGGTGTGCTCTCTTCCTCCATTCTTTCCAGCGCCACCGGCACGCCCCCTCGCTCCAGGGATTCCTGGGCTGCGGCCAGGACGCGCAGCACCGACAGCCCGTTGCGGCCATCGGTCAGCGGTGTGGTGCCGTCCTCGACCGACTGGACAAAATGCTGGCACTCGACCTGCAGCGGTTCGCGCATGTCGATGCGCGGGATGTAAATGTCGCCAAAGCGCAGGGTGTGCAGATCGGGATAGCCGACGTTGGGAAAATCGACCCCCTGGTCAAAGACCGTGAGCTTTTCGCGGGGGGCCATGTCGTCGAACACGGCCATCTTCTGGCTGCCAACTACGGTAAGACGCCGCACCTTGTGCGGGTCCAGCCAGCTCACGTGGCAGTGGGCCAGTTGGCCACCGGCAAAGTTAATGGTCAAGAAGGCGAGGTCGTCCACGCCGCTTCGCAAAAAGTCGCGGCCCTGGGCGCTGGCCGACACCGGCTCTTGCTCCAGCAAGTAGAGGGCCACCGAGATGTCGTGGGGGGCGAGGCTCCACATGGCGTTTTCGTCGCGTCGCACCTGGCCCAGGTTCAGGCGTTGGGAATAGATGTAGCGTAGCTCTCCCAACTCACCGGCGCGAATGCTCGCCTTGAGATGCTGCACAGCGGGATGGTAGAGCAGCAGGTGGCCAACCATCAGCCGCCGGTCCCGCTGGCGGGCAATCATCACCAGCTCCCGGGCTTCGGCCACGCGGAGGGCCAGCGGTTTTTCGACAAAGACGTGCTTGTTTCGCTCCAGGGCAGCGCGGGCCAGGGCATAGTGGGCTCGCGCCGAGGCCGTGACGACGATGGCGTCCAGCTCGTCGTCGTCGAGCAAGCGGCCATAGTCGGCGGTGGTCTCGATGTCAGCATACTGGCTCTGAACGCGCGCCAGGGCCGTCTCGTCCAGATCACAGCAAATCTTGACGCGGCTGCCTGGTAGATTCTGAAAATTGCGAAGAACATTCGGGCCCCAGCTTCCCAGGCCCACCTGCCCGATGGTGATCACGACGCCCCCAGCCTTGCTCTAAGCATGAATGATACTCCTTCTTTGGTCTCGTCGCTTTCTCAAGGCCTGTCCCCCGCTGGAGCCTGCGACGGCCAGATCGCCACAAATCGCGTTCCTTCAACAGCAATGCTTGGTACTCCATCCGTCGCTCGTGACCTGACCCTGACGCGGTGCTCAAGACAGGTCAGTCGGAGGATCTCGAGCGCTTCGCCGCCGCCGTCGATGTGTACCTCGTCATAGCCGGCCTGTTCGAGTCCCATCAGTACGTCCCTCGCCGACTCGCGCAGCTCGCGATAGACCTGCAGCGACGCTTCCATATACTGCGACGTCAGGCGGGCCTTGACCGCGAGCCCCTGGGGCGTGACAAAGTACTTGAGCTTGCGGCGCTGCAGGTGCGTGACCTTGACGTAGCCCTTGCGGATCAGGCGCTTCAGATACCAGTTGATGCTCCCCACGGCGACACCCAACTGGGACGCCAGGCTCGCCTGGGTCGTATCCGGGTTCTCTTCGATTGCCTCCAGGAGACGGCGATCCAGGTCGCTTGACACCCCATCCCTCCCTTTCGAAACGGGCACGAGCAGCAATATTCAGAGGCTGAATTTTAACACGCTTCGGGGCGCCTGTCAAGACGGCGGCGTGGAATATCTACCTGGACGCTTGGCGCGCTGAACCACCGAGCAAACCGAGGCCACTGACGCTCACGAGCCATCAGTGGCCTCAGCTTTCACATCTTTAACCGTTCCCTCGTCGAGCGGGCTGCCGGGGGGGGCGGCCGGCACGCTACAGGCGCGTCAGCTCCCGGGGCAGGCTTGTCAGCGTCTCCCGCCCGTCCTCGGTGACGAGCACGTCGTCCTCGATGCGCACGCCCCCAAGCCCCGGCACATAAACGCCCGGCTCGACGGTAAAGGTCATGCCCGGCTGCAGGATCTCCAGCTCGCCCTCCACGATGTAGGGCGGCTCGTGGGTTTCCAGCCCCAGGCCGTGGCCGGTGCGGTGCAGGAAGTGCGGCCCGTAACCGGCGAGGGTGATGGCCCGCCGGGCGGCGCGGTCCACCTCCTGGGCGGGCATGCCTGGCCGGGCAGCCAACCTGCCTGCCTGGTTGGCCGCCAGCACGGCGTCATAGATGCCCTCGATCTCGGGCGTGGGCTCGCCCAGGACGTAGGTGCGGGTGATGTCCGAGCGGTAGCCCTGGCAGGTCGTGCCCCAGTCGATGGTCACCAGGTCGCCGCGGGCCAGGGGCCGGTCGGAGGGGCCCGCGTGGGGCGAGGCCGAGTTCGGCCCGGCGACGACGATGGGCTGGAAGGCTTCTTCCTCGCCGCCCTCGCGCAGCATGGCGACGCGCAGGTCAGAGGCCACTTCCAGCTCCGTCCGGCCCTCACGAATGGCGCCCTCGTCCAACAGGCGGTTCATGGCCGCCTCGGCGATGGCAACGGCGCGGCGCATCAGGGCGATCTCCTCTTCGTCCTTGCGCATGCGAAGGATGGGCAGCCAGGGCTCGGTGGCCAGCAGCTTGCTGCCGGGCATGGCCTGCTCGATGCGGCGCGCCTCCAGCAGGCGCATGGCCAGGTACTCGACGCCCAGCGACACCCCTTCCCGGGCCAACCCCAGGGCGCCGGCCACCTGGTGAAAGACCTGCTCGTGCCCTTCCTCGTCGCTGTAGGACAGAAGCTGAACGTCGTCGGGCAAAAAGGCCCGGGCGCCTGGCACCTCCAGCACAGGCAGGGCCAGGGCCGGCTGCCCTTCGGCAGGGAAAAAGGCAACCAGCGGGCGCTCGCTCAGGTGCTTGGCCAACCCGGTGAAATAGTGCAGGTTGGCGCCGGGCACCAGGGCCACGCAGTCCAGCCCCTGGGCCTTTTGAAGCTCTTGCAGCGCCCGAATCCTCGATGCGTATACTCGTTGATCCACCATGTCTCTCCTTTCTTCCATGGCTCAGCCCTTGGCTTGCCAAAAGCTGTCATCCCACAGCGTGGACCGCAGCCACCTGTCGATCTGTGGGTCGGCGACGTTCAGCCGCTGCCGCTCGCGGCAATAGAGGGCCAGGGACTGGGCAAAATAGTCCCGGGGGCTCGACCTGGCCACGGCATCGATCCCATAGCCCAGGGCGTAGAGCGGGGCCAGCCGCGCACCCGCTTCCCGCCAGCGGGGCCGCTGCCCCCCGCCCTCCGAAAGCCATTCGCCCTCGGCGGCGCCGCCGTTGCCCAGGTGGTGGTCGACCAGGTGGCCGACGACGTGCAGTGGTTGTTCGTTGTCCAGGGCCAGGTCCTGTATCGACACAAAGGCGACGTTGGCAACCTGCCGCCCACGGAGCTGGGCCGGGCCGGGCTCGTAGCGTGACGGGCCGTTGCATACCGCCAGGTAGCCGCCTTCACATGCCAGGAGGTAACCCCACAGGCCGGTGGGCAATGGGGCCATCTGCCGCGCCAGGGCGGTCATGGGCGCCCAGGCGTGGTCGAAAACATCCCGCACCCACAGGGGCGACTGTGCCAGCGCGCCGGGCAGCAGCCGGGCCCGGGCGCGCAGCCAGGTCATCGCCGTCTCCCCGGTTCTCGCCCTTGCCATGCTCCCAGACCCTCGCAGTGTACACCCCTGAGGTGCCCCAGGGTACCCCATATAATACCAAAAGATAATACCAAAAGCCTATTGTACGGCCTGAAGCCGCGTGCTATAATGTCCTTGGTCACCCGCCCCGGCACCGTGCGGGATACAACAGGTTACCCATCGTACAGCCGGAGGCAGTCGCTCTGCCTTCGATCGACCGGTTCCCGGATCGGCTGCCCATCGCGCGGGGCCACACGTCCTTTAACAACTGAATGATGGCACAAGTGCCAGGTCGTGCCTACTCGCCCTCGTTCCACGTCGCCTCCCGGCTCCAGCGGTGGCCGGGCAGCGGAACGAGCTGGATCCAGGTGTTGCCCGGCTTGAGGGGGATCGGGACCTGGCCCGCAGGGTCGCGAAAGAGCAGCATGCTCTCCCGCTTGGGCCGTGCCCACAGCCCTTCGAAGGCCTGCCCATCCCGAAAGATGACAGCCGGCCCGGTGCCCCAGAGCTGGATCTGCACCGAAGGGTGGTTGCGCCGCGGTTCGTCCTCAAAGATGTCCGTGTCCACGTGCGTCGCATAGACGACGACCACGTTGGTGGCCGAAAGCTGCTCGCCCGACGTCGCGTCGACGTGCGGCACGCCGGCCTGCCAGCGCAGGTACGACTCGCTGGCGGGGTCGTAGCGATACTCGACGACCATGTCCCGCGAAGGATATGGTATCTCGATCTGTGTGGCCGGCTGGCCATCTTCTGGAGGTTCGACGGCAAAGTCCATCCCTCGCAGGTCCTGCGCCTCGTTGATCCCCAGCTCGCCGGCAATGTCCCAGATCTTGTTCGGGTCGGCGAACAGCGTGTGCTCGATGGGGATGCCCGACTTGCGCAGCTCCTGATCCCGATAAAAGCCCTCGGAATGGAGGCCCCAGCCATAGCAGAACTGCCGGTCGTAAAAGTCGGCGTTCAAGAAGAGGGGATAGAGGCCGGCGCTGGTACCCGAAAAGGCCATCAGGCTCTTGTACATGGCCGGGAGCTCCAGGTCGATAAAGCGGGCGCTCCGCGTCGAGCCGATCTTGTCCACTTCCTGGCACAGGTAGATGGCCGTAAAGCGGGTGATGCCCGCTTCCGAGAGGTGCTCGTAGACGATGTCTGCCTGCGGAAGCCCGTATTGGGGCCGGGAGATGGCGGCGTTCTGGACCTTGATGGCCAGGGGGCGTCGATCGAGGAGGCCGAGGTCGCTCACCTCGAGGCCCGTCAGCGGGCACTGGTCGGGGCTCAGCGTGGGATAGATCCCCACGGCCAGGGTCGGCATCTCCGTGGGTGTCGCGGTTGGCGTGCTTGTCGGGGGCTCAGCCGTGGCCGAGGGCGTGGGAGAAGGTTCTGGAGTGTGTGTGTTGGTTGGCAGCGCGGGCAGCTTTGCGTCGGCCGGGCGAGGTGTTTTGCTGGGCTCGGCAGAAGCATCGGAAGGCTTTGACTGGCAGCCAGCAACCGCTATTACAATGATCAACAGAACGAGGCAGGCGGCCAGGATGCTCCCGATTCTCTTCTGTCCTTCGTACATCTGTAACCTCCGTCGGGACTGATGGACTACGGTGTCCGGTAGCGCCGTGACCGTCATTATAGCATAGGTATCCATCTTTGCAAGTCGCTCCTGTCTCCTGTAGCGACCGGTTCCTGTTTGTTTGTTAGCAATAAGTACCAAGAGGCCAGTTGACTAATAGATGGAGACGGGGTTTAATGAGCCGGAACCGCGGCCAGTACGGGGGTCTGGTAACGGTCGATTCACCGTGTCCAAGACGACAAAGAACCAAAGGACGGGTCGAGATGGCGCTGAAAGGCAACCTGAGGGACTTTAGCACAACCCAGCTCTTGAATTTGATCCACCTCGCACGAAAGACTGGCGCTTTGACGATCCAGGTCTCACCCGGGGTCACCACACTCTTTTTCCGTGAAGGCAAGCTCGTGCACGCGACGACGAGTGGCCGCGACTTTCACCTGGCCAATGTTCTGGCCCGGGCCGGCAAGCTGACCGAGGAACAGGCCAAGATTATCCGCACCAAGTCGGGTAACACGGCTGACAAAGAACTAGGAATGCTCCTCATCAGCGCCGGGCACGTCTCGCAGAGGGACATTGTCAACAGCATCCGCGGTGATACCCTGGAGACAGTGTACGGGCTCTTTACCTGGTCCGATGGCATGTTCCATTTCGAGCCAAACCAATTGCCCCCCGGCGACGTGATCACCGTACCCATCGACCTGGAGAACATTATCCTGGAGGGCAGCCGGCGGGTCAAGGAGTGGGAGCGGCTGCAGGATGAGCTGCCAGACCTGGACATGGCGCTCAAGTTCACCGATCGCCCCCAGGCGCAGCTCCGCAACATCAACCTGAGCGTCGAGGAATGGCGGGTGATCTCGTACATCAACCCCCGAAACTCCATCCGGCAAATTGCGCAACGTATTGGCATGGACGATTTTCAGATTCGCAAGATCATCTACGGGCTGCTGCAAGCCGGCCTGGTGGAGATCATCCGGGTGGAGGGGCCGGCACCCAGACGTCCTGCCTCCGCTGCCATGCAGACGGTCATATCCCGCCCACCGGCCGTCAAGCGTTCGGTGATCCACAAGCTGATCGATAGAATACGAAGACTGTAGCCCAGGCGCTGCGGGCAATGTGCTTGCCTGCTGGCGGACCCGAACAAGAACAGGATAGACAGCAAAGATGCACACAGTCAAAATGGTCGTCACCGGTCCCTTCAACGCAGGCAAGACCGAGTTTATCAGCGCTGTCAGCGAGATCGACGTTGTCTCGACCGAACGCAAGATCAGCGATGCCACGTCACGAATTAAAAGAGAGACAACGGTGGCCATGGACTTTGGACGGATCACCGTCGACGATGACCTGGTTCTCTACCTGTTCGGGACTCCAGGGCAGAAACGATTCGACTTCATGTGGGAGATCCTCTCCGAGGGCATGCTTGGTTTTGTCGTCCTCATCGACAGCGTCCGGCCGGAGACGTTTCGCGAGGCGCGGCGCATTCTCGACGTTTTCCGCAGTTATGCCAGCACTCCCTACGTGGTGGCGGCCAACAAGCAGGATATGGAGGATGCCTGGTCGCCCGATGACCTGCGCATCGCGCTCAAGGTTGATCCGAGGGTCAAGCTTTTGCCCTGCGTCGCAAAGGACAAGGAGAGCGTGAAGAGCGTGCTCCTCGAGTTGCTCTATGCTATCCTGGAGACGGCGCCCGAGTAGAGCGCCGGCATGAGATGCTGAACCCGAAGGAGGGTTTTTGTCAATGACACGGTCACGAACCGAACAGATGGTGGCTCGTCTCAGGAACTTGCAGGTTACCACGCCCGACATTGAGGCTTCTGCCGTGGTGAGCGTGGATGGCCTGATCATTGCTTCTGCCTTGCCGGCCGACGTGGAAGAGGACCGCGTCTCGGCCATGAGCGCGGCGATGTTGAGCCTGGGAGAGCGTATTGCAGGCGAGCTGGGGCGCGGGGTGATGGATCAGGTGTACATCCGCGGTGCCCAGGGCTATGTCATCCTCAGCGCCGTGGGCGATGAGGCAGTGTTGACGGTCCTGGCGCGCCAGGACGCCAAGCTGGGCCTGGTCTTCCTCGACATGAGGCGCGCCGCAGAAGATCTTACCCGGTTAATTTAGACGTTTCCTGGTACGATGGCCGGCCGCTACCAGGTGGAGGGCAGGGATAAAGCTTGAGCTCAATCGTTACCGCACAGGGTGTGGTACACTACGAGGTCTACGGACGGGGGCGACCAGTGATCCTGCTCCATGGCTGGCTGGGCTCCTGGGGTTGTTGGCTCGGCACCATGGAGGCACTGGCAAACGGCTACCGGGCTTATGCCCTCGACTTCTGGGGCTTTGGAGAGTCGGACAAGCGCCGCGAGAGTTATAACATCTCGGACTTTGTGGGGTTGGTCGATCAGTTCATGGAGAGGATGGGCATCAACAGGGCGCCGGTGGTTGGTCATTCCATGGGCGGCACAGTTGCCCTGAACCTGGCCCTGGACAAGCCGAATCGTGTGGAAAAGGTGACGGTGGTCGGCTCTCCCATCGACGGTCGCTCTCTGAACCTGTTTCTGAAGCTGGCCGGCTACCCATCCATAGCCTTTCTCGTCTGGAACTCGCCTGCCCTGTTACGCATGGGCATCAAGCTCCTGGCACCATGGATCGCTGCAAACTGGCACGACTGGTACGAGCTGCTGATGCACGATCTGTCCAAGATGACGCTGGAGTCATTCCTTTGGAGCATCCACTCGCTGCACTATACCGATCTCCGCCCTCGCCTGGGAACCCTGCGCATGCCGGCCCTGGGCGTCTATGGCCGCGGCGACAAGATCGTCGACCCCCGGCAGGCGGAGCTGTTCCGGTACGTGGCCAATTCTCGAGTAGAGACTCTACCGTCATCCAGGCACTTTCCGATGCTCGACGAACCGGACCAATTCTATTCGATCCTGCTCAGTTTCCTGGGAAGTTGAACCGCACGTCTCGAGGTGGGATTCATTATGGAAGATACGAATGACAGGGCGGTCCAATACTACTGGCCGAACAAGATGGGCAGAATGATGCTCCTGTCCCTGGAAGACGTGATGGGCAAGAATGGCGTCAACGCCGTCCTAAACCTCTCCAAGCTGCGCCATCTCATCAACAACTATCCCCCCAACAACCTGGATCTGGGCTGGAGCTTTGAGGAGATGGCCGCCCTGAACCAGGCCCTGGATGACATGTACGGGCCTCGGGGCGGCAAGGGCCTGGCCATGCGCGCGGGCCGTGCGGGGCTCTATTATGCCTTGAAGGATTTCGGCGCCGTCCTGGGCGTCGCTGACCTGGCCTTTCGCCTGTTGCCCCTGAGCATGAAGATGAAGGTGGGCCTGAACGCCATGGCCGAGACCTTTAACAAGACCAGCGACCAGGTGGTGCGCGTCGAAGAGCAGTTTGACCATTATCTGTACCACATCGATCGCTGCCCCGTCTGCTGGGGGCGCAAGTCGGACGTTCCCATCTGTCATGCCGGTCTCGGGCTGCTCCAAGAGGCCCTCCACTGGGTGACGGGTGGCAAGAACATTCGTGTCGAAGAGACGTTGTGCATCGCCAAGGGGGACCCGAGCTGCACGTACGTGATTGACAAGAGACCTCTGGACTGATTGAAGCGATGAGAAAGGTTATCATTCGCGACAAGAGAAAAATACCACCCTTCAACGAGCCGGCGCGCGATCTGCGCGTGCTGAACAAGCCGCTCTGGCTTCACCAGAAGGACACGTTGGAGCCCTACTGCCAGTCCGAGATCGAGGTCGATTTTTTCGAGCAGATCCCCAACGGCGACCACGAGGAGACGTTGGTCTACCGCGACAACCTCTTTTTCGACCAGGCATTCATCCAGACCTTTCTGTCGCGGGCGCGCTCTCTGGGCAAGGCGTGCCGCGTGGCCTTTGCCCTGGACGACCTGGTCATGACCCGTCACGCCCTCCCCCTGCAGAGCGGCATCCGGCGCGAGGGGGACGTCTACGTGGCCAATATGTGGTACTATCCCCGGGGGCTTGAGGAGATGTGCCGGCCCCTGGTCATCGACACGGGTGCCTACGAGTTCGGCTCCTATCACGTGCCGACCCACATGTCTAACGAGAAGGGGGACCTGGTCTTCCAGATTCCCCTGCGGGCTTTTTTGTCCATCGAAAACTGGGTGCACATTTTCGTAGCCAACTGCCTGTTTGGCGTCCTGGCCGAAGGGGCGCGCTTGGAGCGCAGCCTGAGCAAGGTGAGCAATCAGCTCAAGATCTTCTGGCGGTCCTTGCTGGAAAGGCGGCAGATCCTTTCCTGTTCGCACCTGGTCAAGATCGGCCGCAACACGCAGATCGACCCCACCGCTATCATTCAGGGGCCCACCGTCATCGGCGACAACGTCTATATCGGAGCTGGCGTGGTCATCTCCAACTGCGTGATCGGCAACAACGTGAGCATCCTGCACGGCAACGAGCTGCTCATCAGCGTCGTCGGCGACCGATGTTACCTGCCCTTCCGTTCGTCCCTGTTCATGTCGACCCTGATGGAAGACACCATGGTCGCCCAGAACGCTTGCCTGCAATTCTGCGTCGTGGGCCGCGACTCGTTCATCGGGGCGGGCACCACGTTCACCGACTTTAACCTGCTGCCCAAGACGCTGCGCACCTTCCATCGGGGCCGCCTGGAGGACGTCGGCATGACGGTCCTGGGTGGCTGCGTGGGGCATCACTGTCGTATCGGCGCGGACCTGACGATCTACCCGGCCAGGATGATTGAGTCGGACGTCGTCCTGGCGCGGACCGACCAGCGGGCCGTGATTGCCCGCAACATTTCCTACGAGGAGAGCGATCACCACAGTTGGGCTCATCCAGAGTATCATCCACGGCTGTATCCGAGGTAGGGAGAAGGGTGGCAATGAACACTTTTGCTTTCATGATCCATCCTATCGACCCCCAGAAAGACGTGTCCCGCAAGTTTCCCCTGCTGGGCAAACTGCCGCCGGGCATCATCGACTATTTCTCGAGCTACTTTCCGCCGGTGCTCCTGTCGCACATCACGGGCGCCCGCTCCGAAGCGACGGGCAAGGAGATCGATGGCTGGCTGGTGGCCTGCCCCATGACGCCCCGGCGGCTGCTGCAGGTCAGTTTGCCGGCGGCCTATCGCAAGATGGTGCAGACGGGGCGGCTGGCCGAGCGCCTTGGGGCCCGCATCCTGGGCCTGGGTGCCTTTACCTCGGTGGTGGGCGATGCCGGCATCACCGTGGCCAGGAAGCTTGCCATCCCGGTGACGACGGGCAATAGCTACACGGTGGCCCTGGCCGTCGAGGCATCGCTGGCGGCAGCGCGGCGCGTCGACCTGGATCCCGAACGCTGCGTGGCCGCCGTGGTGGGCGCCTACGGCTCCACCGGACGTGCCTGTGCCAGGCTGTTGGCCCGCTCTGTGCCGCACCTCATCCTCATCGGCCGCCAGCGGGACCGGCTGGAACAGGTTGGGCAGGAGATCCAGGCACTGGGGCCCAGGGTGGACCTCGGCCAGGGGATGGACCTTTTGCCCCGGGCCGACATCGTCCTGGCGGTGACCAGCAGCCTCGAGCCCATCATCGGGCCTGAGCATTTGAAGGAGGGCGCCGTTGTCTGCGATGTGGCCCGCCCGCGCAACGTCTCCCGCCGCGTGAGCGAGCGCCGGGACGACGTGCTGGTCATCGAAGGGGGCGTGGTCGACGTGCCCGGCCCTGCCGACTTTCATTTTGATTTTGGCTTTCCGCCGGGCAAGGCCTACGCCTGCATGGCCGAGACCATGGTCCTGGCCATGGAAGGGCGTTTCGAGGACTATACCCTGGGCCGCGAGATCACTACGGACAGGGTTGACGAGATAGCGGGCCTGGCGGCCAAGCATGGCTTTCGCCTGTCGGGCTTTCGCAGCTTTGAGCGGGTTGTGCCCGAGGAGCAGATCGAGCGCGTGCGGAGAAACGTGCAGCGCTGCCATCTCTGGCCTGTGCATAGCCTACGGTAAGGACGAATCAATGGACGGTGCCCGCGGGGCCAGGCAGGCGGGCGCCGATTGCAGAAACCTTGTGCCTGAACAAGGGGGGAGGTAGGAGAGCATGAGCAAAGGGCGCCTGCTGGTTGTCGAGGACGACTTTGACATCTCGAACATGCTGCGCATCTACTTTGACTCACAAGGCTACGAAACGATCATTGCCACACGGGGCGAAGAAGCCCTCGATCTCTGTCGCCGCAAGTTGCCCAACCTGGTCATCCTGGACATCATGCTGCCAGACATCAATGGCTATGAGGTCTGCCGCAGCCTGCGGAACAACTTGCGCACCAGCCATATCCCCATCATTTTCCTGACACAAAGGGATGAGCGCAGCGACCAGATCGCCGGGCTGGAGCTGGGAGCGGACGACTATATCACCAAGCCATTTGACCTTCAGCTCCTGCTCCTGCGCGTGGAGGGTGCCCTGCGTCGCGCCGGCTGGCTGAGCCTCACCAGCCCCGTCACCGGCCTGCCCAGTAGCAAGCTCATCGAAGAGCAACTGCGCGAGATCATGCGGCGCAAAGATTGGTCGATCCTCTACATCGGCATCAACCATATCAACGGCTTCAACGACGTCTACGGCTTTGTGGCCGGCGACGACGTCCTGCGCTTCACGTCCATGCTCCTCATCGAGGTAGTCGACGAGGTGGGCACGGGCAGTGATTTTGTGGGGCACATTGGCGGCGACCAGTTTATCATCATCAGCAACCCGGAGGCGTCGCCCAGGATGAAGGATCGCCTCATACAGCGCTTTGATGACGAGGTCAAGACATTCTACAATTTCAAAGATCGCGAGCTGGGCTACATTCTCGTGGATGACGGCCGGGGGGACAAGCAGAAGGTGCCCTTGATGACCCTGGCTGTTGGACTGGTGCACCACGACACTGCGCCCTTTGCCGACATTCGCGAGATCACCGAGGTGGCTGCCGAGGCCCGGCGCCGTGGGCAGCCAGGGGGGTAAGGCTCGACGGCATCCTGCGGCCCGGGATGCCCGGTCTTGACTGGGGAAGACGTGATGGTTACTTCTGCTCCCTCCGTGTGGATTGAGAGTCGAATAGAACGCGCCCTGCTGTGGTTCTACCGTTTCGTTGTAGCGGTTCTGGGCGCGTCTGCCCTGGCGCGGGGCGAGACCCGGGAGGCCGTGATCCTGGGTGTGGCTCTCGCCGTCCACGCGCTGATCTATTTGGCCGCACCCCGCTTCCGTGATGTGGCCTGGTCTCGCTGGGCCCTGACCCTGCTGGACGTGGCGCTCGTTACCCTGGTCTTTTACCTCACCGGCAACGCCTCCGGTCCGGCCCCCATCCTGGGGTTCCTGTTGGCCGGCGTCCTGGCCGCCCGCCTGGAGCTCTGGCCAGCCCTGGGCACGAACTTGTTGCTGTATCTCATTTTTGACCTGCCCTTTTTCCAGGCCTGGCTGATTCAGGGCGATTCTTTCCCCTTTCCCGCCGTGGGGAACTTGCTCGTGTACGTGGCGCTGACCTTTGCCATCAACTACCTCGTGTCGATGGAAGCGCGCCAATTGCGCGTGGGGCGCGATGCCGCGCAACGCCTGCAGCAGCTCACCACCATTCTGGAGGTCGGACGCACGGTGAGTTCCACGCTTGATCTGCAGGCGGTATCGGAGTTGGTCACGTCCAAGGCGGTCGAGATCCTGGGCGCCGAGGCCGGCTTGCTCCTGTTGGCCGAGGACGCTGCCCGGCCGGGCAGCCTGGTCGTCCGCGGTGTCCAGGGGAAGGCGGCCGGCGGACTCGCGGGCCGGCGCCTGGCGCCCGGAGAGGGCCTGGCCGGCCAGGCATTTGCGTCGGGTGAAGGGCTCCTCGTGCAGGACGTGGATACCGATCCCCGCTGGGCGGCGACCCCTGACCTCCCGGACGGACTTAAGCGCTCTATTGTCTGCGTGCCCCTGTGCACCCGCGGACAGGCCATCGGTGTCCTGGTGGTGGCCAATGGCCGGGATGGCCGGCGCTTTGCGGAGCCGGATCTGGAGCTGTTGTCCACATTTGCCGCCCACGCGGCCATTGCCCTCGAGAATGCCCGCCTCTACGAAAGGACGGACGAGGCGCTGGCCCGGCGGCTGCACGAGCTGGCCACCGTCGAAGAGATCGATCACGAGCTTGGCTCCAGCCTGGACTACGATCACATCATCGACCTGGTCCTGCGCCGGGCGGTGGAAGCCTGCCGGGCCAACAGCGGGGCGGTGGGCATCCTTGCCGAGGGGAGTGGCCAACCGGAGATGCGATTCTGGCAGGCCGCCAGCGATGGCTCTCGGGTGTTTGAGTCGGCGTCATGGCCCCTGGACGACGGCCTCGTGGGGCGCGTTCTGCGGTCCGGCGAGCCGGCCCTCATAGCCGACGCGGCTGCAGAGCCCGGCCACCGGCCGGCGCTGCCCGGTACGCGCTCGGAGATGGCCGTGCCCATCCGGCGCGAGGCTCGGGTCCTCGGCGTGCTGCACCTGGAAAGCACCCGGCCGGAGGCCTTTGTCGAGGAAGACGTTGGGTTCCTGGAACACCTGGCCGACCATGCGGCCATCGCCCTGGAGAATGCCCGGATGTTCCAGCAGGAGCGGCGGCGGGTACAGATGCTGTCGGCCATCGGCGAGATCGGCCGCGAGATCCGCGCCAACCTGGACCTGAGGCGCACCCTGACCCTCATTCTGAGCCGCATCCAGGACCTGGTGAGCTATTACATCGCCGAGATCTGCCTGTGGAATGAAGGCGACCAGCTTATGGTCACCAGGGCCAGCGCCGGCGACCCGCGCTACATGGCCAGCACCGGCGGCAGCTACCGCCTGGACGAGGGCTTTACCGGGTGGATTGCCCGCCACCAGCAGGTGCTCCTCATCCCTGATGTATCGGCACGGCAGGAGCCCCGGCCCAAGATTGACGCCGAGGATTCGCCGGTGCGCTCCTACGTCGGGCTGCCCCTGAGGATCGGGGAGGACTTTATCGGCACCCTGGAGCTGGCCTCCGACCAGGTGGGCGCCTATGACGAGGCCGACCTGGAGATCCTGCAGATCGTTGCCGACCAGGCGGCGGTGGCCATCGAAAACGCACGTCTCTACGAGATGACCGACGAGCGGCTACAGATGCGGGTGGACGAAATGGCCGCCCTGCAGCGCATCACCCGCGAGCTGAACGCCACCCTGGCCACGGATCACATCCTCCAGGTCGTCCTCGACACCGCAATTCAAACGGCCGGCGCCACCCACGGCAACGTGCTGCTGCGCGACATGAGCACCGGCCAGTTCGAGGTGGGCGTGACCCTGGGCTACACGGCGGATGAAGAGGCCCGCATCCGCAGCCTGCTCCTCGAGCAGGAGGGTGAGAACCCCCCAGGCCGGGTGCTCCAGAGAGGCGAGCCCATCGTCGTGGCCGACGCTGCTACCGACTCATCCCTGCCTTGCGTCAAGGTGGGGACACGCTCGGCCCTGGCGGTGCCCATCTTTTACGAGGGCAACGTCGTCGGTGTGATCAACCTGAGTCACATGCAGCCCGACGCCTTTGACGAGATGGACGTGAGTTTCGTCCAGTCGCTGGCCGAGCAGGCCGCCCTGGCAATCGGGAATGCCCTGCGCTATCAGGAGCAACTGCGCCTGAACAAGAGCCTGAGCGCGCGCACCGAGCAGATGAGCAGCCTCCTGGAGGTCAGCCGCAAGCTGCGCACCGACGTCCCCCTGGAGGATACCCTCGAAGAGATTGCCTACGCCATCCAGGATACCATAGGCTTTGACATGGTCCTCATCAGCATCTGCGAACGGGTACCGGCCGTGATGCGCCGCGTGGCGGCTGCCGGCCTGCCCCTCGATCGGCTCGAGGAGATCAAGCAGGTCCTGCAGCCGGCCGCGCGCCTCGAGGCCCTTTACCGCGAGGAGTACCAGGTTGGCGCTTGCTACTTTTTCCCCTTCGAGCGGCGAGCCGAGTGGGCGGCGGGTCTGCACCTCGTGGAGTCGAGGCCTGAGACCGATCCTGAAACCTGGCGGGAAGGAGAGTGGCATCCGCGCGACATGCTCCTCGTCCCCCTCCGCGGCGCCGGCGGGCGGCTCCTGGGCCAGATTTCCCTCGATGAGCCCAGGGACGGGCAGCGGCCATCGCGCCAGACGCTGAATGCCCTGGCGATTTTTGCCAACCAGGCGGCCATTGCCGTGGAGAACGCGAACCTCTATGCTGACGTCCAGCGCCGCGCCGACAGCCTGGCGCAGCTCAACCAGGTGGGTCGCGCCCTGTCACAGGTGTTGGACCCGGCCGCGGTCCTTGCCACGCTGGCCCGGGCCGTCATCGAGCTCTTTCACTGCTCGTTGAGCGTCGTCTACCAACCTGAGGCCGGCGACGGCAGCTTCCGCCCCGTCGCCACCGCGGGCACCCTGCTGCCCCGTGGGCAGCGCTGGAACACGGCCGCGGATGGTGAGCTGGTAAGGCAGGTCGTCGAGGATCAACACCCTCTTCTCATCTCGGACGTGGAACAGGAAGCCGGCGACCTTGCTCTGCCCTTGCCCCTGGGTTCCCTGCTCCTGGCACCCCTCCTCGCCGGCCGGCAGTGCCTCGGCGTGGTGATGGCCGGCTGCGCAGAGCGGGGCGCTCTCGTCGAGACCGACCAGGTGCTCCTGGCGACCCTGGCTGACCAGGCGGCCGTGGCCCTGGAAAGTGCCCGCCTCTTTGCCGGCACCCAGCAAGCGGCCGTGCGCCTCTCGCTTCTGAACGAGATCGGCCGGCGGGCGGCGGCCCAGCTCGAGTTCGGCGAGATGCTGGACACGACGGCCCACGATCTGCACCAGAACATGGGTTACGCCCGCGTGGCCGTGTTCCTGCTGGAGCACGAGCCGCCGCGGCTGGTCGTCGCCGCCGCCAACCGCGAGTTTCGAGCGCTCATCCCCGACGGCTACTTCCAGGAGCCGGGCCAGGGAGTGGTGGGCATCGCCGCCGCGACCGGCGAGACCATCGTGGTACAGGATCGGCGGATCGATGGGCGCTATGTCCCGGTAGGCGAATGGGATTGCCTCAGCAGCCTGTCGGTGCCCATCAAGCTCGGTGGCACGGTCATCGGCGTGCTCCACGCCGAGGCGCAACAGTCCGGGGCCTTTCACGAGGAGGACGCGGCAGCCCTGGAGATGGCGGCCGACCAGCTCGCCGTGGCCATTCAGAACGCAAGGCTCTTCCAGGAGCGCGAGCGTCGCATTCGCGAGCTCGACGCCTTGAACCAGATGGCCCAGGCAGTGACCTCAACCCTCGATCTGCCGACCCTGCTGCGCACGGTGTACGAGCAGACGGGGCGCTTGATGGACACCACAAACTTTTACATCGCCCTGTACGACGAGGAAAAGGACGAGATCACCTTCCCCTTTGTTATCGACCCGGAGGGCCGCGAGGATTGGGGACCACGCAAGGGCGGCGAGGGCCTGGCCGGCCACGTCGTGCGCGCCGGGCAGCCCTTGCTCCTGCCCTCCGGCGCAGCCGAGGCCGGCCACCAGGCTGACGCCAGTGACTACCGCTCCTGGCTGGGAGTGCCCATGATTGCCGGGGACCGGGTCCTGGGCGTCATTGCCGTGCTGAGCTACACCCGGGAAAGCCTGTACAACGAGGAACACCTGAACTACCTGCTGACCGTCGCCTCGCAGTCGGCGATGGCGGTGCGCAACGCCCAACTCTACCAACAGATCGTTCACTTTAGCAGCGAGCTGGAGGGCATGGTGGAGGCGCGCACCCGCGACCTGGAAAAGGCCCTCGACGAGCTCACCGTGGAGCGCGACCGGGTTGAGACCCTGTACAGCATCACCCGCGAGCTGGGAGCTACCCTGGAGCTGGATCGCGTTCTGCAGCGGGCTTTGCAGCTCTTTGCCCGCGCCCTCGGCCTGGAGCACGGCACCATTCTGCTCCTGGATCAGAAAACCGATCAGTTGACGCTACGGGCCACCCTCGACCCCGATCTGCGGCTGCCGCGCGAGGGCAAGCCCACTCACTGGCGGCGGGGACAGGGTCTGGCCGGCTGGGTGTTGCAGCACCGCGAGCCGGTGCTCATCGCCGACGTGACGGCCGACGAACGCTGGGTACAGCAACCCGGCCAGGAGACGAACGTTCGCTCGGTGGTGGCGGCGCCGCTGGCCCTGGGCGGCGGCGACGTCCTCGGTGTCCTCATCCTGGGGCACGAAAAGGTGGACTATTTCAACAGCGACCACCTGCAACTCGTCAGCGCCGCCACGTCGCAGATTGCCATCGCCGTCAACAACTCGGACCTCTATGCCTTTATCACCGACCAGGCGGACCAGCTCGGCTCGACCCTCCAGGCCCAGCAGGAAGAGGCGGCCAAGAACCGCGCCATCCTGGAATCCATCGCCGACGGTGTGCTCGTGATCGATCACAACGGGCGGGTTATGCTGGTGAACCCCGCGGCCGAAGAGCTGCTGGGATTCGCAGCCATCGCCCTGGAAGGGGAGCACTTTCGCCACATGCTGGGTCTGGGCGAGACGGCGGACGACCGGGAGTTGGCCCAGGCGCTCTATGGTGAGCTGCGCGCCAGGTTGGAGACAGAGAGCGCCGCCGAGGTGGAGCAGAGGGGCAGTATCCGCCTGGAGGCCGGCAAGCGGGTGCTGGCGGTCAACATCGCCCCCCTGGTGGTGGCGATTGGTGGAACGCCGGGCCTCGTCGCCGCCCTGCGCGACGTCAGCCGCCAGGCGGAGGTGGAACGCCTCAAGAACGAGTTCATCTCGACCGTGTCCCACGAGCTGCGCACGCCCATGACCTCCATCAAGGGCTATACCGACCTGCTCTTCCTGGGCATGGCCGGCGGGTTGACCGACGCACAGCGCAACTTCTTGCAGATCATCAAGTCGAATGCCGATCGCTTGACGGCCCTGGTCAACGACATTCTGGACATCTCTCGCATCGAGACCGGCCGGCTGCGCCTGACCATCGAGCCGCTGGACATCCTGGAGCTTATCGGCCAGGCAATCGCCTCGTTCCGGGAGCAGTACCGCGAAAAGGGACTGGACCTGGAATGGAGCCCGCCGGAGCCGCTGAATCTGGTTCGCGGCGATGCCGCCCGGGTGACCCAGATCCTCAGCAACCTGCTGGCCAATGCCTGGCACTATACGCCCGCGGGCGGCCGTGTTACGGTCGTGGCCGAGGAGCGAGGCGACCTGGTCTACGTTCACGTCGCAGATACGGGCATTGGCATTGCGCCCGACAACCTGGGCCGTATCTTTGACCGCTTTTACCGCGTGGACGATCCCGTGGTCCAGGATGCGGGCGGCACGGGGTTGGGCCTATCCATCGTCAAGATGTTTGTCGAGATGCTGGGCGGCGACATCTCGGTCGACAGCGAGGTCGGGAAGGGTTCGACGTTCAGCTTTAGCCTGCCCCTGGCAGCGGACGAGGTGCCCGAGCCCGAGCCCGACCTTCTGGTCTCGGAGGCGCCCGTCGCCCTCACCCGCCGGCCCAAGATCCTGGTCGTGGAGGACGACCGCGACCTGGCCCTGCTTCTGCGCAAGGAGCTGGAGTCGGATGGCTACCACGTTGTCCTGGCGGGCAGCGGCGAGGACGCCCTGTGGCTGGCCCGCGAGGAGCAGCCGCAGTTGATCGCCCTGGATATCATGCTCCCCGATATGGACGGCTTTGTCGTCCTGGAGCGCCTGAAAGAACATCCGGTGACGCAGCCCATCCCGGTGGTCATCACGTCGGTCGTTTCCGAGCCTGAGAAAGGCTATGCCCTCGGCGCAGTGGACTATATCGTCAAGCCGTTTAGCAGGGAGACACTCCTGTCGTCCGTGCATCGGGCGCTCTCTCCCCTGCCGTCCGTCGAGTCGCGCCACATCCTGGTTGTGGACGACGACCTCGACATCCTGTCGCTCATGGAAGAGGCCCTCAGCTTTCACGGCTACGAGATCACCACGGCCCGAAACGGGCGCGAAGCCCTGGAGCGCGTGGCCGAGTCCATTCCCGATCTCTTGCTCCTGGATATCAGGATGCCGGGCGTGGACGGCTATGAGGTCATCCGCCGGCTCAAGGCCGCCGATGCCACGCGCGCCATTCCCATCGTCGTCATTACCGCCAGTCCCGTGGACAAGGAGCGCGACAAGGTACAGGTGTTGGGTATGGGGGCCGATCAGTACCTGACCAAGCCCCTGTCCATCGAAAATCTGATCCATGAGATCAAGAAGGCGATTGCGGACAAGCATGCAGGATAACATCCTGTCCGCCAGGATTTCGAGCTGGACGCTGGTCCGGCCGGGGCAATCCCTGGTCCGGCCCTTGATCGTCGTGCTCGCGCTTGCAGCCCTTGCCGTCCAATGTGTGTCGATCTGGGGCAGCGCCAACGCGCGCCGCCTGGGCCCTGTCAATGGCATGCGCTTTGATTTGCCAGCGCTGATCCTGGAGGCCGTTCCTCTGGGGGCGCGGGACACAGGCCTGGAGGTCGGCGATCGCTTCCTGGCCCTCGACGGCACGCCGATATCGTCGATCCTGGATTATCGCAACGTCCTCAATCGTTATCCGGCGGGCAGTTACGTGACCCTCACGATAGACCGCGATGGTACGGTGCTCGATCTGCCGCCCATGGGCATCCGCAACAAGGGCCTGGACCTGCGGTTCTTTGTCCGCAACTTCCTGGGGTTGGTGTTCATCGTAGGAACTGCCTGCACAGCGTATGCCAGGCCCAACAACCGGGCAGCCAGGCTGTTTTTTCTTGCCGGGCTGGCCCTTGGGCTCTATTTCTCCTTGTTGGTGACCGACCTGGACAGCCTGGTCGCTGTTCAACTGATGGCCCTTAGCCTGGCACCCGCGCTGGTGGCGCACTTTTTCCTGGTCTTTCCCCGAGACCGGCTGGCAGGAGGGAAAAAGGGTTGGATTGGCCTCTACCTGGGTGCCCTGCTCCTGATGGCGCTGAACCTGACCGTCTATCACCGGGCGGTGCAAGCAGGCATCGGCCGGTTCGAGGTGTGGCCCTACCAGTTCGTCAGCGATCAGCTCAGCTTTGGCGTGTTGGTCCTGAGTCTAGCCTTTGGCCTGGCGAGCATGGCCCTCTCGTACCGCAAGCTCCAGCCGGTGCAGAGGCGCCAGGTGCAGTGGATCATGTGGGGCGTTGGCTGCGCCATGGCAGCCGGCATCGCCGACATCGTCCTGACGAGCACCCGCAGCCAGACGTCGGAGCTGAATGCTTTGCTTCTCCTGGCCATCCTGCCGGTGCCCGTGTCGTTCTCCTTTGCCCTCCTTCGTTACCGGATGTGGGACATCGACCTGGTGGTCCAGCGGAGCGTCGTCTATGGCCTGGTGACGGCCCTGTTGGCTGCCTTTTACCTGCTCCTCGTCAGCGCCCTGGCCAATGCCATGGACGCCGCCACCGGCAGTCGTCGCTACACCATCGTTCTCTTTGTGTCGGCGCTGATCATCGGCCTCCTCGTCAACCCTTTGCGCAGCAGGATCCAGGACGCGATCGACAGCACCTTCTACCGGCGCCAGCTCGATTATCAGCAGGCTCTCGGACGGTGGAGCGTGGCCCTCAGCACCAGCCTGCGCTTTGCCGACCTTGCGGACCTCCTATTGCGGGACGTACCGTCGCAACTGGCCGTGGAGCACGCCTGGTTGCTGGTGCTGGACGAAACTGAAACCCACCTGAAACCCATTGGCCTGGAGCCGGAGCAAGATGAATGGCAGGAGGCACCAAATCTGGCGCTCCTGGCCCACAGCGCCGTGGCCCAGGAACTGGCCCGGCCGGGGGCTGTCTTGCTGCT
>JAAYZQ010000438.1 GCA_012514775.1 Anaerolineaceae bacterium | reverse complement strand
GTTGGCCCGCAGGGCGTTGACGTGCACGATCTCGGCGTCGCCGCCGGCCGCGCTCACCGCCCAGGCCGCCTCCCGGTCGCGGTTGGTGCCCGTGGCGTGCAAAACGAGGACGCGGGGCCGGCTCATGGCAGGCCACCCGCGCGGCGCGCGCCGTTGCGATTCCGTCGTTCAGCGTTCGTCACGTCCCTTCCTCCATTCCAGCTCGCGCCAACGTCCTCAGGCCCCTTCGGACCGGGTGAAGGCCGACACCAATTGCGACACGGGGCAATCGACGACCGGCGCGCCGCGCAGGCCGGCGATGCGCAACCGGGCGCCGCCGCCTGCCTCTGCCGCCACGACGCGTCCCAGGGGTGCGTGGGGCCGGCCGGCCATGACCTGCTCAAAGGCCGCGGCGCCGGCGGGCGCTACCTCCACCAGGAAGCGGCCGGAGCTTTCGGCAAAGAGCGCCACGTCGTCGCGGTCCACGCCGGGGGCGCGGGGCAGCTCCGCCAGGCTCAGCTCCAGGCCCAGGCGGCCGGCCAGGGCCATCTCGGCGGCCGCCACCGCCAGCCCGCCCTCGCTGGCGTCGTGGCAGGCGCGCACCAGCCCGGCGCCCATGGCGGCGTGGAGGGCGCGCATCGTCTCGGCGGCGTCGGACACCGGCGCCGGGACGTCGCCGCCCGGGACGCCGTGCAGCCGGTGGTAGAGGGAGCCGCCCATCTCGGCCCGCGTCTCGCCCACGACGTAGAGCAAATTGCCGGCGTCCTTCAGGTCCATGGTCACCGCGCGCTCCACGTCGGGCACGATGCCGAGGGACGAGATCAGGAGCGTCGGCGGGATGGCGCGCTTTTCGCCGTGGGGGTCGGCGTACTCGTTGTTGAGGCTGTCCTTGCCGCTGATAAATGGCGCGCCATAGGCCAGGGCGGCGTCGTGACAGCCCTGGACGGCGCGCACCAGCCCGCCCAGGCGGTCGGGCAGGTGGGGATTGCCCCAGCAAAAGTTATCCAGCAGCGCAACGCGGTCGGGATCGGCGCCGGTGCAGACGACGTTGCGCAGCGCCTCGTCGATGGCGGCCCAGGCCATGGCGTAGGGGTCGAGGCGGCCATAGTGGGGGTTGATGCCACAGCCGAGGGCAATGCCCGCCGGCCCCCGCGTTCCCAGGGGCTTGAGCACGGTGGCGTCCGACGGTCCGTCGGCCGCCGGGCCGGCGAGGGGCTTGACGACGGTGGCGCCTTGCACCTCGTGGTCGTAGCGGCGGATGATGGGCTCTTTGCTCGCCACGTCGGGATGGGCCAGGAGGCGCAGCAACAGCCCGGTGGTGTCTGACGGGGGCGGCAGGTCCGGCGCGGGCAGGCGTGGCGGAGCCCACTCGGCACGCATGCCGCCCGCCGACCAGCCGTCGTGCAAGAAGTCCATGTCGAGGTCGGCTACCTGCCGGCCGCCATAACGCACACGCAGCCGCCCGTGCCCGGCCAGGCGGCCGATGACGTTCCACTCCACGTCGAGGCCGTCGCAAATGGCCTGGAGTCGCGGCAGGTGCTGCTCGGGCACGGCGATGACCATGCGCTCCTGTGCCTCCGACAGCCAGATCTCCCAGGGCCGCAGGCCGGGATATTTGCACCTGACGCCCTCCAGGTCCACGTCCACGCCCAGGTCGCGGCCCATTTCGCCGACGGCCGACGAAAAGCCGCCGGCGCCACAGTCGGTGATGGCCGTGTAGAGGCCCTCGTTGCGGGCGATCATGACCGCTTCGAGGACGGCCTTTTCGACGATGGGATCGCCGATCTGTACCACGCTGCCCACGGTCGTGCCGGTGTCGTGGCAAAGCTCGGCCGAGGAAAAGGTCGCGCCGTGGAGCCCGTCGCGACCCGTGCGCCCGCCAAGGGAGACGCAAAGGTCGCCGGGGCGCGGATCGCGGCGGTGAGAGCCCCTGGGCGCCAGCCCCACGCAGCCGCAGTAGACCAGGGGGTTGGCGGCATAATCCGGGTCGTAGAGCACCGCCCCCGAGACGGTGGGGATGCCCATCTTGTTGCCATAATCCTCGATGCCTGCCACTACGCCCTCGGCGATGCGCTGCGGGTGAAGGGTGCCGTCGGGGATCTCGGCCGGCGGCAGGTCGGGGGGCGCGAAGCACAGCACGTCGGTGGCGGCGATGGGCCGGTGGGACACGCCGATGACGTCGCGGATGACGCCGCCGATGCCCGTGTTGGCCCCGCCAAAGGGCTCGAGGGCCGACGGGTGGTTGTGCGTTTCGACCTTGAAGGACACCTCGTGCTCCCCGTCGAATTCGACGACGCCGGCATTGTCGACAAAGGCCGAGCGAACCCAGGGGCGGGCCAGGGCGTCGGTGGCGGCGCGGATGTAAGTGCGCAGCAGGCCGTCGATGGATTCGCGGTAGGGCGCCGCCGGCTCCTCGCCGGCAGGCAGCGCGCGGCGCACGCCGCCGCGGCAGGTATAGGCGATGGGCGCCTTGAAGGTCTTGTGCTGGCAGTGCTCGGACCAGGTCTGGCCGAGGGTCTCCAGCTCGACGTCGGTGGGGTCCCGCCCCAGGCGGGCAAACTCGTCGCGGATGGCGCGCATCTCGGCCGCCGACAGAAAGAGCACGCGCTCGACGCTGAGCCGGGCCAGGGCGTCGTCGTCGAGTCCGAACAGGGGCACCTGCTCCACGAGGTCGCACGGCTCGGCGGCCGGCAGGAACGCCGGGCTGATGGGTCCCAGGGCATACGACTGGATGACGTCGTTGCACAGCAGCTCGCGGGCAATGGTGTGCAGCTCGGCGGGGGAGAGCGTGCCCTCGAAGGCATAGCGCCTGCCGGTGGCTGCCGCCGCCAGGCCGTGGATGCCCACGAGGCAAGCGCGGCGCAGCAGGTTGTCGGCAACCGGGTCGGTCACGCCGGGGTGGTAGCCCACTTCGATGACCAGGTCCGCATCCGGGCCGCGCCGCCGGGCGACGTCGATGGGCTCCAGGTGATAGCCCTCCACGATGGGATCCACCAGCAGCTCGACGGCCAGGCGCTCCAGGTCGGCGGCCGGCAGATGGCCCTGGACGAAATAGAGGTCGCTGACGCGGACGCGGGTGACGGTGCGGATGCCCAGGCGCTGGAGCTGGGCAAGCAGGCTCGATGCCCGCCCATCGGGCAGATCGTTCGACCAAAAGACTTCAATGCGGTGCTGCATCT
>JAAYZQ010000437.1 GCA_012514775.1 Anaerolineaceae bacterium | reverse complement strand
TGGCCTGCTCTACTTTCATGCATTGGCACCTTGTTGGACTCGGAGCAAGTCCGGAACTGGTTCCCAGGATTATACTGCCTTTGCCCCGCCTGGGCAAATGCGCGCCGGCTGCAAGCAGCTCCGCCCCAACAAAATGAGGCCACCGACGATGCTTCAGCACCATCAGTGGCCCCATTCAAACATCTTCTCAGTGATTCACCCGGTCTGTTATCTCCCATACGTGGTCGAGGACGTGCCAGCCGGTGCGCCGCACAAAGTAGCGGAGGGGCCAGCGTGTACCGCCCCGCGGTCCGCGGGCCGGCAGCTCGCCGCGCGCGGCGACGGGCAGGGCCTCCAGGACCGCCTCCCGGGTGCGGCGAAGCTCGCCCTCCCGGTCCGGCGCTTCCCCCTTGCCCATCTTCCAGCCAAGAGAACGCAGGTAACCCGCCTCGGCCTCCATGACGTGGTTCTCGATCTTTTCCAACTCGCGGCCGCCGCCCCGCGGCCCCTTGCGCAGCTCCTCGCCGGCGGCGTCGCGCCTGGTGGCGTCGAACGCCCGCCAGTATGCCTGCAGCAGGGCCCCCATGCGGGCTAGCTCGGCGTCGTCCACCGGCTCGGCGTCAGAGTCCCGAACGATGGCAGGCGCGCCAAAGTCGGTCGTCGCGTTGCCCTCCAGCCGCTCGACCACGCGAAGGTCGGACACGTCACGGGGCGCCTCGAACTCGATCCCCGTACCGTCCAGCAGGGAAGCGTAGCGCGGCCCGTAGGCCAGGAGGGCTTCCAGGGCCGCCTCCTCGTCGCCCCCGCTTCGGCACCAGCCGGGCCAGTCGACGGCGCAGGCAAACGTCTTTTTCTCGCCGATCTCCAGGTAGACGTCCATGGGAACCCTCATCGCCGGCCGTCAGAGCGCCGGATCAGGCCGTGGCCGCGCCCGTGTACGGCGCGAAAGACGCGCGCCGGCCTGATGGCCTCCACCGTAACGGTCCGCTCGCCCTCGGCAGGCGGCACCAGGACCGTGGCGCCCTGGCGCAGCTCCCGGCCGTCCACCTGCACGTGGCCCTCGCGGATCGCCAGCAGGCCGCCCTCGCCGTTGGCAAAGCGCGCCGTCAGGCGGCCGCCCTCCTCCAGGTGGCTGTCGGTGAACAGGCGCAGGTCGCCGTGGACGCGCAGCTCCGAGCGCGGCCCGACCAGCTCCTTGGTGCGCACGCCCTCGCCCTCGTCGTAGCGAGGCGCGTCCTCGCTGCGAAAGCGCGTGAATTTCGTCTCTTCCGGAATGGGATCCGTGGTGTAGACCAGGATGTAGGCCTGGGCCGGCACGTCGCCGTTGTTCCACTCGGAGTGGACCATGCCCCGCTGCCCCTCGGTAAAGAGGCCGACGTCGCCCTCGTCCATGTGGCCCTGGATGTTGTTCAACGAGTCGTCGTGGTCCAGCTCGCCGGCGGTGATGTAAAAGAGGCGCTCGTTGTAGCGGTGCCGGTGGTGGCCGATGCCCAGGTGCGGGTCGATGGTGGAATCGTGAACCGTGATCAGGGGCCCTGAGGCCTGAACGTCCACGTAGGGACCCAGGACTTCGATGGCTACCAGGCCGGGCCCGCCAAAGTCGGCGGGGCCCAGCACGCGATAGTCTTCCTGATCCAGGACGAGATAGGGCGCCGGCTGCCCGCGGCCCGGTCTGCCGTGCATTGAAGTAGACATAAGGCTCTCCCTTCAGGTTTGCCCCGGCACTGCCAGGGCGGAGGTGGAATGCTGCCTTAGCGCTGCCTACCGCGTCGTGGGTCGAGGATTATGATAGACCAGCAGGCGGCGTTTGTCAAGATGCTTTGCCGCGAGCGGCGCTCCCAGCGGCAAGTCGGCCCTGTTGCCCCGGGACCGCCGAGCGCCTGCTCGGCATTTCTCTCCACACGCAACTTGCCGAGCCAGCGCTCGGCGCTCCCAGTTGCCAGGTCGGCCCCGCTGCCCCGGGACCGCCGAGCGCCTGCTCGGCATTTCTCTCCACACGCCCCTTGCCGAGCCGGCGCTCGGCGCTCCCAGCTTCCCGGCCGGCCCCGCCGGAGCGGAGGAGGCTTACGGTATGGGAGAGACCCGGTAACGGTAGACAGCCGGCTCGGTGGTCATGGGCGCCAGGCCCGCGATCACCAGCACGGCCTGTTCCACGTCGTTGCCCATGCCCTCCAGCCGCAGCGTGCCGGTCATCTGCTCGTCCAGGGCCAGCCGCTCGACGCGCAGCTCGTCGCCCAGGAGGATCACCTGCACGGCAAAGTCCTGGGGGATGTGGTCCGCGACGCGCAGCCAGCCCGCGGCCTGCCAGCCGCCGTCGCCCGCCTCCACGTCGTCGGCGTAGCCCAGCTCGGGGATGGATATGTCGTCCAGGGCCAGGCCGGGATGGTTGACGCTGTCGTCGGTGACGACCTCGAAGCGGACCAGGACGGGCCGCCCGGCAAAGGGCGCCAGGTCAAAGGACTGTTGCACCCACTCGGCCGATCTGCCGCCGCTCAACCCCGTCAGCGCCGGCCCAAAGCTGCTGTCCGACGGGTCGAGGGTCGTCGTGTGCTCGTTCTCCAGGAGGGTCCAGGTTTCGCCGCCGTCGTCCGAGACCGAGACGTAGGCATAGTCGTAATCCACCTCCAGGTCGTACCACGTCCAGGCCTGGAGCGTCGCCTCCTCCAACCCCGAGAGGTCAAAGGCCCGGGTGAGGGTGGCGTTGCCCTCGTCGCCGCGCACCGCCCACCACTGGTAACTCCCGCTGTGCGTCTCGTTGCCCACCAGCGAGACCAGGGAGCTGCCCTCGAACTCGACCAGCAGGTCGCCCTGGCCTTCCAGGACGATATAATCGGCGGCGTATTGCTTTACGGCGCCTGCCTGGTCGATGGGGTAGCTTTGATGGCGGGCCGAGAGGGCGATCTGATCCAGGGACAGGCTGTCGTAACCGTGCTCCTCCGCCGCTCCGGCAATGTCGTCCAGGTAGTTGGCGACGAGCCAGTCGGCCACCAGGTCCTCCACGGAGCGCGCCGGATCCACCTCGGCCAGGACGGCTTCGAAGCCGTCCATGCCGTTGGCCGGCTCGGATACGAGGCGGCGAATGGCCCCTTCGCCGTACTGCTCGTAGAAGTAGAGGAGGAACAGGTAGCTGGCGCCATAGTTCGGGCTAGAGTCCTCCAGGTCGGGCCACGTCGTGAGCTGCGTGTCGGGCATGGACAGGTAGGCATAGTCCGAGCCGCCCAGATCGTAGCCGCCCAGGTGGGCTGCCAGCTCCGAGAGGCCCTCGTTGACCCACGTGTCCTCGTTCCGGTCGTGGAACCAGTGGATCATGTGTTGGTGCTCGTGGGCCAGGACGCCGTCAAAATAGGCGTTGCCCGGCAGCGAGTTGTCCAGGCTGATGTAAAACATCTCGTGCTCGTTGGACCGCTGCCGGACGGTGGCCGGGTACTCGTCGGGCCCCGAAAAGAGGCCGCCCACACCCGGCACGTTCCCCAAAAAGATATAGACGTGGGGGTCGCCGTCGATGCCCGGCGACCATTCGCTGCCAAAGGCGCGGTGGTTGGTGGGATAGGTGTTATCCTCAAAGGCCCGGGCCGAGCGTTCCAGTGCCCCGGCGTTCACCTCGTAGCCCTCCTCCACCCACCAGTAAGCGTGCTCGGTTTCGTAGCGCAGCACCGCCGTGGTGCGAAAGTACGAGGTGGCGAGCGTGTCGTGCACCCAGAATGTCTCGCGGTCGCCCAGGCGATAGCCCCTCGGAGCGGGTGTTGCCGCCGGGAGCCGGATGCTCTGCCCGCCCAGCCGCTCGTTCAGCTCCAGGAGGTCACGTTGGGGCAGGTCTGCACCCGCCAGGGCGAGCAGTGTCTCCTGCTCGGGGTTGGTCGGCTCGCGCACGACTGGGGTAGGCACGTCCCGCTCCGTGGGCAGCACCGCTACCCCAGGCTCAAAGCCGGGCCGCAGTCCGTAAACCCAGGCCAGGCCGGACAGGCCGCAGACCCCTACCAGGCAGCAACTGGCGATGAGGGCCAGGCTGATCCACAAAAGCTTCCGGCGATTCGCTGTCATTTTCCTCTCGTCAACCTCGATAACCACCCGTAGGGGCAGGGCTCGCCCCTGCCCTGGGCAACCGCACCCCGGGCAACCGCGAAGGTTGCCCCTACCCTGGTGGGGCTACGCCGGCCACACAAAAACGAGCCGGGATGCAGGGCTGGACCCGCATCCTGGCTCGTCTGTTTAACGGCCTGCTGTCCGGCGCCTATTCAATCGGTTCTTTGCTGATTACGAAATCGCAGGATGGATCCCCCGCGGCGTGGCAGGTCACCTGCGCTACCTTGAATTTCTTGCCGCCCGTGCCCCAGTTCAGGCCCTCGAGGATGATGCCCATGGCGGCGTGGCAAATGGGACCATCGCTCTTGCGTCCCCAGCAGACGGGGCAGCGTTCGATCACGTACAAGAAGTGGTCGTCGGCCTCCCGGACGTAGCTGATCTGGTCGCTCGTGGCGGAAAACGCCCTGGCCATGGCGCCCAGGCCCACCTTCATCTTGAGCTTCAGGGGTAGCATGCGGAAGGCCTTGTCGGCGACGCCCACCATTGCGCCAAAGTTCTTCAGACCCTGGTCAAAGGCCTTGCGCCCGGCGCGGAGCGAGAGGGCACGCCCGCCTCGCGGGCCGTACATCATCTCCATGGCCTCGTTGAGGTGGGCGAAATCGACGAAATCAAACTCTTTGTTAAGGTTGGCCGGCGGATAGTTGTCTATCAGGTGCTTCATGTCGGCCATGTTGAGCAAGGCCTTGATGCCGTTGGGGCCCATGATTTCTTCGATGGCACCCAGATAAATCCTGGCGATCAGGTTCGGGTAGCAGTATCCGCTCTTTTCGTATTTCGCTTCCGACACGCGCGGTTCCTCCTTAACATTGCTTCGTTGCACGCTCGCACGGCCTATTATACCCAGTTTTTACCGGGATGCAAACTGGGCGTAGAAGCTACTCCCGTCTAGGCGGCGGGCATTGCCAGCAGCGCCTCGACTTCTGACTCGTTCAGCGTCTCCTTCTGGATCAGTTGCCGGGCCAGCTCGTCCAACGCTGCCCGGTGCGTCCTCATGATCTCGAGGGCGCGCTCGTGGGCCCGTGCGATAAAGTTTCGAACTTCTTCGTCAATCTTGCGGGCCACCGACTCGGAATAGTTCCGGTGCTCCGACAGGCTCCGGCCCAGGAACACCAGCTCCTCGCGCTCGCCAAAGGTCAGGGGGCCCAGCTCGTCGCTCATGCCGTATTCCATGACCATCTTGCGCACCAGCTCGGTGGCGCGCTCCAGGTCGTTGCTGGCGCCCGTCGTCACCCGCTGAAAGACCACCTCTTCGGCGGCCCGTCCGCCCAGCATGGTTACCAGGTCGGCTTCGAACTTGGCCCGGTTCGCCAGGTAGCGGTCCTCGTCGGGCAGGGCCATGGTATAGCCGCCGGCCATGCCGCGGGGGATGATGGTCACCTTCCGCACCTTGTCGGCGTGCGGCGTGCGGGCAGCGGCCAGCGTGTGGCCCGCTTCGTGGTAGGCGACGACGCTCTTTTCTTCCTCGGTGATGACCCGGCTCCTGCGCTCCGGCCCGGCCATGACGCGCTCGACGGCTTCCTGGAACTCGTCCATGTCGATGGATTTCTTGTTGCGCCGCGCTGCCAGGATGGCCGCCTCGTTCACCAGGCTCTCGATGTCGGCCCCCACAAAACCGGGCGTCTGGCGGGCCAGCGCCGCCAGGTTTACGTCCTTGCCCAGGGGCTTGCCCCGCACGTGCACCTTGAGGATCTGCTCGCGGCCCTGCATATCGGGCCGGTCCAGGACCACGCGCCGGTCGAATCGTCCGGGTCTCAGGAGGGCGGGGTCCAGGATGTCGGGCCGGTTGGTGGCGGCGACGACGATGACGTTGGTGTCGGTGTCAAAGCCGTCCATCTCGACCAGGATCTGGTTGAGGGTCTGCTCCCGCTCGTCGTGGGAGCCGCCCAGCCCCGCGCCGCGGTGGCGGCCCACGGCGTCGATCTCGTCCACAAAGACGATGCACGGCGAGTTGCGCTTGGCCTGGTCAAAGAGGTCCCGCACCCGGCTGGCGCCGACGCCCACAAACATCTCCACGAACTCGGAGCCCGAGATGGAGAAAAAGGGCACGCCCGCTTCGCCCGAGACCGCCTTGGCCATGAGGGTCTTGCCCGTGCCTGGGGCGCCCATGAGGATGACCCCCTTGGGGATGCGCGCGCCGAGGGCGATGAACTTTTGCGGCTCTTTCAGAAACTCGACCACCTCGGCCAGCTCTTGCTTGGCCTCCACGACGCCGGCTACGTCGTCAAACGTGACCGTCGGCTTCTCGCCCGTGAACATGCGGGCGCGGCTCTTGCCAAAGGACATGGCCTGGCTGCCGCTGCTCTGGGCTTGCCGGAACACGACCAGGAAAAAGACGCTCAACAGCACCAGGGGCAAGATCCAGCTCAGGATCCCGAGCCAGCCAAAGAGCCCGCTGGGCGCCTCGACCGTGACGGTGACCCCTTCCCACATGGCCGGGGTGACCCCCAGGTAGCCCAGCGTCTCCGCCAGGCCGACCCCTTCCTCCTTGTGCGATTGGACGGTCTCGCCGTTGCTCAGCTCGACCAGCAGGGTGTCGCCCTCGACGGCGATCTCGGCAACCTCGCTCGCCTTCATGGCTGTTGCCAACTGCTGCAACGAGATGGTGTTTTGCGGCTCTTGAGGGCCGGCAAACTGATTGTACAGAAAAACCATAACCAGGATGGCGAGGACGATGTACACTGCCCATCGCACGATGTTTCTAGTTTCCAAGTTGACCTCCACTGTTACGTTTGTAGTCTAGCACAGAGAGGGGGGAGTGTCAAGTAATGTCGTTTACTTAAGAAGCGGCGATCCACAACTTGACAAATCTGCAGAGCGGTGTATAATAGCCTGCAATCATGGTCAAAGGCTGTGACGGAGAGGAGTAGGTGGCGGGGCGCCACCAGGGAGGAAGGGGCCATGGACTGAAAGCCCCTCCGGGCAGAGCGCCACCGAAGTTCGCTCCCGAGCCGACGGGTGAAAGGCTCCGTGCCCAGTAGTCCGCTCCGGAAACCCACCGTTATCAGGGTAGCCGATCGCGGCGATGCCTGCCGCCGTCAGGCACAAGAGGGGGCCGGGCGAGCCCGGCCAAACAGGGTGGTACCGCGGGAGTTGCCTGCTCTCGTCCCTGCTGGGACGGGGGCTTTTTTTATTATGTGGGCAGTCGTGCCCACCGGATAGTGTGGGAGGTGTCATGACAAAGGATCTGGATCACGTGGAACGAGAGGCCCTCCAGGCGTTGGAGGCCATCGACGACGAGGCTGCTCTGACCGCCTGGAGGACCGGCTACCTGGGCCGCAAGGGAGAGGTCACCGAAGCGGTCAAGGCCCTCGGCAGCCTGTCGCCCGAGGAGCGCCCGGCCTATGGCCGGCGGGTGAACGAGGTCAAGCAGGCCCTGGAGGCCGGCTACGAGGCGCGCCTTCAGACGCTCAAGGAGGCCGCGCACGCCCGCTCGCTGTCAGCCGATGCGGTGGACGTCACGCTGCCGGGCCGGCCGCCGCGGCCGGGGAGGCTGCACCCTGTGAGCCGCACGCTGCGCGAGATCTACTCCATCTTTGGCGAGATGGGTTACCAGGTCTATCGCGCGTGCGACGTGGAGACCGACGAGTACAACTTTGCCCTGCTCAACATGCCGCCCCACCACCCGGCGCGCGACATGTGGGACACGTTCTACACCACGGTCCCGGGGGTGATCCTGCGCACCCACACCTCGCCGGGGCAGGTGCGGGCCATGCACGACTATTACCCGGAGCCCATCCGCGTCATCCTGCCGGGCATGTGCTATCGCTACGAGCAGGTCAGCGCGCGCTCGGCCTTCATGTTCTACCAGGTGGAGGGGCTGGCGGTGGGCGAGTCCATCACCATGGCCGACCTGAAGGGTACGCTCGTCTCCTTTGCCCGGCGCATGTTCGGAGCGGGACGCCTGGTCCGATTCCGGGCGAGTTACTTTCCCTTCACGGAGCCCAGCGCCGAGATGGACATAAACTGCATCCTCTGCCAGGGGGCCGGCTGCCCGGTGTGCAAGTACACCGGCTGGGTAGAGATCGGCGGCTCTGGCATGGTCCACCCCACGGTGCTGCGCAACGGAGGCTACGACCCGGACCGCTACACCGGCTTCGCCTTTGGCCTTGGGCCGGAGCGCATTGCCATGCTCAAGTATGGCATCGAGGACATTCGCTACTTCTGGGGCAACGACCTGCGTTTCCTTGAGCAGTTCTAGGTGGGGAGGCTGAGACGATGAAGGTACCATTGAGCTGGTTGCAAGACTATGTGGATGTGCGCGGTTCTCTTGAGGACCTCCTGGAGCGGATGACCCTGGCCGGCCTGGAGGTTGCCTCCGTCGAGCGTGTCGGCGACTGGTGGGACCGCGAGCGGCTGGTCGTCGGCGAGGTCCTGGAGGTGCGGTCGCACCCCAACGCCGACCGGCTTGTGCTGGCCGACGTGGCCTACGGCGGCCCCGAGGTCGAGCAGGTCGTCACGGGCGCGCCCAACCTGTTCCCCTACAAGGGCGCCGGCCCCGTGAGCCTCAAGGTGGCCTTTGCCCTGGAGGGCGCCGAGCTGTACGACGGGCACAAAGAAGGGTTCGTCAAGACCCGCCTGAAGGGGACCAAGATCCGCGGCGTGCCGTCCCGGGCCATGGTCTGCTCCGAAAAGGAACTGGGCATCTCGGAGGAGCACGAGGGCATCATGATCCTGCCCGACGACGCGCCCGTGGGGACGCCCCTGGCCGACTACCTGGGGGACTCGATCGTCGACCTGGACCTAACGCCCAACCTGGCCCGCTGCTACAACATGGTGGGCGTGGCCCGGGAGGTGTCGGCCCTGACCGGCGCTCCGCTGCGCTACCCCGACACCGAGTGGCAGGCCGGCGGCCCGCCCGCCGCCGATCTGGCCCGCCTGGAGATCGAGGACCCGCAGCTCTGCGCCCGCTACATCGCCACCGTCATCCGCGACGTCGAGATCGGCCCCGCGCCGCAGTGGATGCAGGGCCGCGTGCAAAAGGCCGGGATGCGGCCCATCAGCAACGTCGTGGACATCACCAACTATGTGATGCTGGAGTGGGGGCAGCCTCTCCACGCCTTTGACTACGACAAGCTCGTGGCCCGCGCCGGCGGCGGCGTGCCGACGATCATTGTGCGGCGTGCCCGGCCGGGCGAGACCATGACGACCCTCGACGGGGTGCATCGCGTCTTTGACGAGGACACGCTGCTCATCACCGACACCGCCGGGCCCATCGCCGTGGCCGGCGTCATGGGTGGCCTGGACACCGAGGTGGACGAAAACACGCGCAACGTGCTCCTGGAGGCGGCCAATTTCTACTTCCTCAGCATCCGGCGGACCATGCAGGCCATGAAGCTGCCGAGCGAGGCCAGCCAGCGCTTTGGCCGTGGCATCCACCCGGCCCTGGCCGAGCCCGCCGCGCGCCGCGCCAGCGAGCTGATGCGCCTTTACTCCGGCGGCACCATCGCCCGCGGCATGGTGGACAACTACCCGCTGCCGCCCCGGCCGGTCGTCATCGACCTGACGGCCGCCGAGGTCAAGCGCCAGCTCGGCATCGAATTCGGCCTGGAAGAGATCACGGCCTACCTGGAGCGCCTGGAGTTTGTCTGCGAGCCGTTGGACGACCAGACCGTGCGGGTCGTCGTGCCCGAGCATCGCCTGGATTGCGAGGTGCCCGCCGACCTGGTAGAGGAGGTGGCCCGGATGTACGGCTACGACCGTATTCCGGTGACCGACCTGGCCGACCGCCTTCCGCCTCAGCGCAGCAATCCCGCCCTGGAGCGCGAAGAGAGGGTGCGCGACATCCTGGTGGCCTGCGGCCTGCAAGAGATCGTCACCTACGGCCTCGTCCATCCGCGCCAGGACGCGATCCTTCGTCCGGGGACGCGGGTCGAAGACCTGCCGGCCGAGACCTATGTCACGCTGGCCAATCCCATCAGCCAGGATCGCTCGGTGATGCGCCACACGCTGCTGGCCAATGCCCTGGAGACCGCGGCGGCGAACCTGCGCTTTCGCGATCGGGTCGAGCTGTTCGAGGTGGGCAAGGTGTTCTGGCTGCGTCCGGGCCAGGAACTGCCCGACGAGCCACTGCGCCTGAGCCTGGTGCTCGGCGGCACGCGGCACGAGCGCCACTGGCTGCTCGGAGAGGCCGCCCAGGAGGAGGGGCTGGACTTTTTCGACCTGAAGGGCATCGTCGAGGCGCTGCTGGAGCGGCTGCACGTCACGGGCGTTGCCTTCGAGCCTGCCGAGCACCCGACCTTCCAGCCGGGCCGCACCGCTCGCCTGGTGCTGGCGGATCCGGCCGGGGGCGAGGCGGTCGAGTTCGGTTTCCTGGGCGAGCTCCATCCCGCCGTGCGCGAGGCCTTTGACCTGCCGCCTATGCGCGTGGCAGCAGCCGAGCTGGACCTGGACGCCCTGCTGGCGCGGATGACCGACACGTGGCTCGTGGAACCCATCTCACCCTACCCGGCGGTCCTCCAGGACCTGGCCGTGGTGGTGGACGAGCAAGTGCCCGCCGCCGCGGTGCAGGCGACCATCGTCCAGGCAGGGGGCTTCTTGCTGCGCGACGTGCAGCTCTTTGACGTCTATCGCGGCGAGCCGGTGCCGGCAGGCAAAAAGAGCCTGGCTTACGCCCTCACCTTCCAGGCGCCCGACAAGACGCTGCGCGACGAGATCGTGGCCCGCCAGGTGAAAGGCATCGTGCGCCGGCTGGAGCAGGAGCTGGGCGCCGAGATGAGGGCCTGAGAGGACACAAAAAAAGGGGCCGCGGCCCTGCCTTGCGGCGGGTCCTGCCCCTTTCGTATCACATCGTGCATGTTGCCGAGTCGACCGGCGCTGATGTCCGGGCCGGTCGACTCGGCCCTTTTTTGGCTTTACCAGCGCTGTGGGCGCCTGCCCCCAGGCCGCCGATCTCCGCGGTCCGCCTGCGGCTTGGCCTTGTCGACCCGGATCTCGCGGTCATCCACCATCCTGCCGTTGAGGGCAGAGGTAGCAGCAGCCGCGGTCTGCTCCGAGTCCATCTCCACAAAGGCAAAACCTTTGGACCGCCCGGTCTCGCGGTCGGTGATGACGTTCACCGACTGCACCTCGCCGAACTCGGCAAACAGGGTTCGCAAAGTGTTCTCCGTTGTCCGGTAGCTCAGATTGCCGACGTACAGCTTTTTCGACATTTCCTTTCTTCCTCCTTTAGTGGCTCAGCACCACCACGTCTGTTGCCCGCGGTCCTTTCTGGTCCTCTTCGACTTTGAATTCTACGCTTTGCCCCTCCTCGAGATTGCGGAACCCCTGGCCCTGGATCGCAGAGTAGTGGACAAATACGTCACCGCCGCCCTCTTGCTCGATGAACCCGTAGCCCTTGGCTCCATTGAACCACTTGACCGTTCCGGTGACTCGTTCAGACATTTTTGCACCTTTCGTACATTTTGTTGTTAGGAGGAAGATACGGCTGCCGGACTCGGATCGAATCGCGCCCAGACTCGTAAGCCTGGGCGCTTGATGCTGTTTGCGAACCAGATTCTTACTCCATCCTACAAGGTACATAATACACCGCTCCTCGAGAACTGTCAAATTCGGGAAGCAGCGGTTACAGCCCGTTATCACTGCTGTTCAATGCCCCTGGAGGGGGCACTGCCGAAACACAGGGCATGCAACTTGCGCGCTCCGGCCCATTAGTGGTATAATCAAGGTCGTCCAACTCTGTGCTGGGGACCCTAGACTCCTTATACGCAGGCAGCTATGCCAGACAACGCAAATCCATACATACCTGGCCAGCCGGTAGACAATTCTGACCTGTTCTTTGGGCGCCGCGAGCTTCTTGTGTCCATCGGCGAGCACCTTGTCAAGGGCCGGCGCGTCCTGCTGGTCGCGTCGGCGCCGCGCATGGGCAAGTCATCGCTGTTGCGCCAGCTCCCCCACCACCTGCCCCCCGAGCTGCTGACCGTGCGCCTCGACCTCCGGGAAGAGAATGCCCGCACCCTCGACTGGCTGCTGTGGCGCCTGGCCGGCGCCCTGTCGGCAGGGCTCGGCGGCCACCTGGCCCGGGAGCTTCCGGCGCCCGAGTGGCCGGCCTTCGAAGGGCGAACCGGGCAGCTCGTCGGTGCCTTCTGGCCTGCCCTTCGGGAGGCGCTGGGCGAACGGTCCGTGGTCGTCCTCCTGGACGACTTGCACTGCCTGGCCGACCTGCCCGATGGCACCCTCGAGGGCTTGACCTCCATCCTGGCGGATTGGCGGGACCGCGACGAGCGCATTTCGTTTGTCCTCACCTGCGATCTGGCTGCCCAGGAAGACCTGGTGCGCAGCTACCCGCATCTCCTGGCCGGCTCTGTGACCTACACCCTCGGCGTCCTGAACAGCGAGGAGGCCTCGCGCCTCATCACCTGGCCCGTGGATGGCGTCCTGACGTACGATTACGGCGTGCCGCGGCGGGTCATCGAGATCGCGTCCGGCCAGCCCTACTATTTGCACCTTGTTTGCTTCGAGGTCTATAACCGGTGCGCCCCGGCAGGCTGGGTCAACCTGCACGACATCGACCTCGTCGTCGCCGACCTCGTGGGCCGCGAGATTGCGGATTTCCGCCAGGTGTGGGACGAATCGACGCCGGCCGAACAGGCGGCCCTGGCCGCCCTGGCCTCCCTGAAGGGAGCCCGAGGGGTGGCCACCATCCAGGAGGTGCGCACCATCCTGATCAAGGCCGGTGCGCGCCCGGAGCGGGGGCAGGTGGCCGCCGCCCTGGATCACCTGGCCCTGCGCGGCATCGTGGAGCGATTGGGGGCCCTGACCTATCGCTTTCGCGTGGCCCTCCTTCGCGACTGGCTGGCCGAGCGCCTCGACCTGCGCCAGGTGGCCCGCAGCACGCGCTGGAAGGTCGTGCCAGAACGGCCGGCCGCTTCCCGGCAGGTGTCCAGGCTGGCCCCCGGCGGCGTGCGGCAGTCCCCGGCCCCGGCCCGCGAGGAGGAACCTGAGGAAAAGGCGGAGGCGGCGCCGGTCCGGACACGCCGGCGGAACCTGGTCTGGATGGCTCCCGCTGCCCTGGGCGGCCTGGTGTTGGTGGTCCTGTTGGGATTCAGCCTGTTCCGCGGAGAGCCGGGGGGCACGGCGACGCCCACGTCCGGCGCGGCCCGGACGCCTATGGCAGCCATCACCACCGGCACGCCCTCGCTGCCCACCGGCGGGCCTACCACCCTCCCGGCAGCCCTGCCCTCGGCCACCGCGGTGCCCGGGCCCACGAACACACCCACGCCCACGCCGCCCGTCGTCCTGGCGCGCCCCATCCCCGCCATCGCCTACCAGTCACGGGCCCAGGGCGAGAACGCCTGGTCGCTGGTCGTCGTCGACAGCGACGGCGGACACCGGACGGTGGTCACGTCCGGCCAGTCGGGCTTCCTGGCGCCGCCCGCCTGGTCTCCCGACGGCTCCCGCCTCGTCCTCGTCTCCGATCGCAGCGGCTTCTCGGATCTGTGGCTCGTGGATCTGGACGGGAGCAACGCCTTCAACCTGACCCTGGACGAGGCCAAGGACCACTCGCCTGCCTGGTCGCCCGACGGCCAGTGGATCGCCTTTGCCTCGCTGCGCGACGCCCTCTACTGGGAGCTGTACGTGATGCGGGCCGATGGCAGCGACGTGCGGCGCCTCACCTGGTGGGAGGACGCCTCAGACCTGTCGCCCTCGTGGTCGCCCGATGGCAGCCGCATCGCCTTTGCCAGCAAGCGCGACGGAAACTGGGAGATCTATACCATGGATCGCGACGGGGGGAACCTGCTGCGCCTGACCGACCATCCCGCCGACGATACCAACCCTGCCTGGTCGCCCGACGGCAGCCGCATCGCCTTCGAGAGCCTGCGAGAAGGCTATGCCGAGATCATGATCGTGTCCGTGACCGGCGGCGAGCCGGTCAACGTCAGCAACGCCCCCTTTTCCAGCGAGCACGGCCCCACCTGGTCGCCCGACGGCAGCCGCATCGCCTTCTACTCGGACATGGACGGCGAGTGGGACATCTATGCCATGGCCGCCGATGGCTCGAGCGTCGTCAAGCTGACCGGGGAGGACACCAACGACCAGGTTCCGGCCTGGCGGCCGTAACCCTTCCGCGAGCCAGGTCAACCTTGCGCTAGGCCTCGCCGGGAGCTGACCACTCCTCGCCCGTGTCCTGGCACCAGCCGTTCTCCAGCCCGGCGGCGTCCAGGGCCTCCAGGGCCTCTTCGTACTCCTCCGGGGTCACCTTGCGGTTCAGCAGGGGGTCGTCCAGGGCGCGGTGGGCGGGAAAGTACTGGTCCATGAGGCTGACGTGCACCCGGGGCGACAGCTCGGCCGCGATCCAGCGCAGCACCTCGCGGGTGCCGGCCTGGCCTCCGGGCAGCACCATGTGGCGCACGATGAGGCCCCGGCGGGCCAGCCCGTCGTCGCCCAGGACCAATTCGTCGCCCACCTGCCGGTAGATCTCGAGCAGGGCGCTCCGGTTGTGCTCTACATAATCCTTGAAGCCGGAAAGCCGCCGGGCGACGGCGTCGTCGGCGTATTTCATGTCGGGCAGCCACAGGTCGACCACGCCCTCCAGCAGGCGCAGCATCTCGGGCCGCTCGTAGCCGCTGGTGTTGTACAGCAGGGGCAGGCGCAGGCCGCCGCGCGCGGCGGGGGGCAGCGCCGCAAGGATGGCCGGCAGGAAGTGGGTGGGCGTTACGAGGTTGATGTTGTGCGCGCTCTTGCGCTGCAGCTCCAACATCATGCCCGCCAGGCTGGCGGGGCTCACGTCCCGGCCGTGGCCCATCTGGCTGATGGGATAGTTCTGGCAGAAGAGGCAGCGGCCGGTGCAGCCCGAAAAAAAGATCGTGCCCGAGCCCCGGCTGCCGCTGATGGGCGGCTCCTCCCAGGCGTGGAGGTTCCAGCTCGAGACGCGGGGCTGGTCGCCGCTGCGGCAGGCGCCCCGCTCGCCCGCCAGGCGATTCACGCCGCAGCGGTGGGGGCACAGCTCGCAGCGGGCCAGCAGCTCCCGCGCATCGGCCGCTCGCCGTGCCAGCTCGCCGCTGCGCGCCAGGTGCACGTACCCCGGCTCAAACTCGTCCATCTCGTTCCACTGAAAGCTTTCCACCAGCCTGCCGGAAAAGAGAGCGATTCTTGCTCGTAGTAACGACTTCAGTCGTTTTTGCACGGCTAAAGCCGTTACTACGAACCCTCTCAGGCACCCTGCTACGGCGCGGGCTCGGCCGGGACGTTGTCGATGGCCAGCGCAAAGGTCTCGGTCACGCCGTTG
>JAAYZQ010000436.1 GCA_012514775.1 Anaerolineaceae bacterium | reverse complement strand
GCTTTTCTTGGATGCGGCTGATCAACCTGAAGGGCAACCCGGCGTTCTACGCGGACCTGGTCGAGAGTGTGGAGGTCGTCGACGAGCTGACCCTCAAAGTCACGCTGAACGAAGCTTCGCCTGCATTCCTGGGTGTGATTGCCACGCCGGCCATGAGCGTCCTGGACAGCAAGGTGGTCAAGGAGCAAGGCGGCACCGATGCCGAGGATGCCGACCAGACCGATAAGGCCAAAGAATGGTTAGACCAGAGGTCTGCCGGTTGCGGCCCGTACATCCAGACCGCCTGGACACCCAAGGCAGAGATCGTCCTGGAGGCGAACCCTGACTACTGGCGGGGTGCGCCAAGCATCAGCAAGATCATAATCAAGCACGTGGCCGATGCCTCCACCCAATTGCAGATGCTGCAGCGGGGGGATGCCGACATCGTCCACACCCTGGATACCGACCTGGCCGACCAGGTGGAGGCCGATGCCAACCTGGAGCTGGTGATCGGCCAGACGCTGAACATGAACTACCTGGCAATGTCCCCTGACGCCGAATTGGGTGGGCCGCTGGCCGACAAGAACGTGCGCCAGGCCGTCTCCTACGCCGTGGACTATGAGGGCATCATGGCCCTGCTCAATGGGTACGCCGATTGGGCTCCCTCCATCATTCCCCTGGGCGTAATGGGCGTGGATCCGGCGATGAAGCGCACCCGGGACCTGGACAAGGCCAGGGAACTGCTGGCCGCGGCCGGCTACGAGGCCGGCGGTCCGGAATTGGATCTGTCATATGGAGCAGCGCCGGGCGCTTTGCGGGAGACGGTTGCAGCCAAGCTCAAGTCCGACCTGGAGGAAGCGGGCATGGTCGTCAACCTGCACCCGCTGGAGATGTCGGTCTATCTCAGCGAAATGCGGGCACAGAAGCTGCCTATGGCGCTGGGCGGCTGGACGCCTGACTATTTGGACCCCACCATGTGGAGCGATTACTACTCCTATCCCGACCGGGGCATTGCCTTTCGCATCAAGTACGACAGTGCGAACGCGGCCGCGTGGGCCCAGACCATCGCTACCGAGTTCGATCTCCAGAAGCGGACGGAGGCGGTCCGCAGCCTGGTGGAGGTGCTGATGGATGAGGTGCCGTTCATCATGCTCTACCAGTCACAGCAGTTGACCGTTCTGTCCAATGATGTGAAGGGCTTTGCCTACCATCCCGTCCACTTTGCCAACTTCTCTGAGCTGAGCCAATAGAGACAGAGTCGGCACGGAACCTGGGGGCAGGGCCTGGCCCGCCCCCAGGCACCATGCCGCGCAATCGCCTGGGAGAAGAATATGGGCCTTTCCGGTCACATCATTCGCCGGTTGATCCTGGTGATCCCCATGCTGATTGGGATCACGCTTGTCACCTTTGGAGTGTCGCGCCTGGTGCCCAGCGATCCCCTGGTCGTCATCGTCGGGGAGAAAGCACTGGACCATCCCGACATCGTCGAGGCCGCCACGCGCAAGTGGGGTCTGGATCGCCCGGTGCATGAGCAGTACGCGATCTATGTTTGGAACCTGTTGCACGGCGACATGGGCCTTTCTTTCAAGACCAAGCGCCCGGTAGCCCAGGAACTGGCACAATACCTGCCGGCGACGGTCGAGTTGGGCTTCTGTTCTCTGGTGTTTGCCCTGGGCGTGGGCTTGCCGCTGGGCATCATCGCTGCCCTGAAGTCCGGCAAGTGGGTGGATCACGCGGCCCGGCTGATCTCACTGCTGGGTGCCTCGTCGCCGCCCTTCTGGTCAGGCCTGGTGCTGCTATTTCTGCTGTATTATGTGCTCCAGATACTGCCCGGCCCGGGTCGCATCGACACACGCGTCGTCGTGCCGGAGAACATCACGGGCCTGTACCTGATCGACACCCTGCTGCGGGGCGATCTGGAGGGGTTTGTGGACGTCGCCCGCCACCTCATCCTGCCTTCGATCATCCTGGGCAGCTACACCCTGGCCCACGTTTCACGCATCACCCGCTCCTCTCTGCTGGAGGTGCTTCAGACCGATTACGTCCGCACCGCACGGTCGAAAGGATTGCCAGAGCGGAGGGTGATCTTGGTTCACGCGCTGCGCAACGCCTCTATTCCCACGCTGACCGTCATCGGGCTGGCCTTTGCGGGCCTGATGGCCGGGGCGATCATGACCGAGACGGTTTTTGCCTGGCCGGGCATTGGCCGCTACGCCGTGGAGGCAGCGTCCAATCTTGACTATCCGGCGGTGATGGGTACAACCCTGCTGATCGCCATCGTCTATATCATGATCAACCTGGTCGTGGATATCCTGTACGGCATCGTCGATCCCCGCATCAGACAAGGTGAATGACGGCCATGGCAAAGTTTCAACGAAATCGGCACTCGGAGTCCCCCCTGGTTAAGGGCCTGCGCGTTCTCTTGCGCAACCCGATGGCGCTGGCCGGCCTGGCGGTCATTCTGCTGTGGTCGCTGGTGGCAATTTTCGCGCCGACGCTTGCCCCCTATGATCCACTGGTGCAGAACATCGGGGATCGCCTGCAGCCTCCGTCCATGGAGCATCTGTGCGGGACGGACGAACTCGGGCGGGATGTATTCAGCCGCATTCTTCACGGGGCAAGAATCTCGCTGCCAATGGGCCTGATCGTGGTCGTCTTTGCCATGTTCCTGGGTGGCACGGTCGGTGCACTGGCAGGGTTCATCGGCGGCCGGTTTGACGATGTGATGATGCGCCTGGCGGATATCACGCTCGCCTTTCCCTCCATCGTGCTGGCATTGGCCATCGCCGCCGCGCTGGGACCTAGCCTGAAGAATCTGCTCATCGCCATGATGGCGGTGTGGTGGCCCGAATACGCACGTTTGATGCGAGGCCAGGTCTTGAGCGTCAAAAACAACGACTACGTGGAGGCTTGCCGGGCGGTCGGGGTGCCCTCGACGCACATCCTGTTGCGACACATCGTTCCCAATGCAGGCACGCCCCTTCTGGTCAAGGCCTCACTGGACGCCGGCAGCGCCATCCTGACTGTGGCTGCCCTGAGCTTTATTGGCCTGGGCGCTGTGCCGCCCACCCCGGAGTGGGGTGCCATGATCTCCATGGGCCGCACCAAGTTCTACCAGTGGTGGATGATGACCTTTCCGGGGCTGGCCATCCTGACCGTAGTGCTGGGCTTTAACTTTGTAGGGGACGGCCTGCGCGACGCGTTGGACCCCCGGCTGCGAGGCAAGCAGCTTCTTTGAATCCTGCCCTGCAATGGACGTGTGCCCCACCGCAAGTGGGAGTGGATTGCGGGATTTCCGGCTCGAGCGATAAAGAACGTGAACAACACAATCTGGAGGCGCAGATGGACACTCTGATGCAGAGCCCGCCAGGGGCCCGGACGCTCATCAATTACCGGTGGCGAGACTATTTTGCCGGGTGCGGATACCTGGGATTGCAGAGTCACCCGGAACTCTTGCAGGCGGCCATTGAGACCATACAGCAATATGGATTGGGTACCGCCACGTCACGCGGCGGATTCGGAGAACACCCGGTTTACAGGCAAGTGGAACAAGCGGCGACGCGATTTTTTGAATCGGAGCGCGCCATGCACTTTGTCTCCGGTTACCTGGGCAACTCTATCCTCGTCCAAGGGCTGCGGGAGGACTATGAGCAGATCTTTGTGGATGAGGTGTCTCACTTTAGCGTCTGGGATGGCGCGCGGACAGCAGCAGCCCCACTGACCCCTTTTCGACACGGGGATGCCGAGGATCTGGCTGCGTGGTGCCGGGCAAAACTCAAGCCGGGAGAACGACCGCTGGTCATCAGCGACGGTGTCTTCCCCATCTCGGGCGAGGTTGCGCCGGTACCGGACTATGTGCAGGCCCTGGAGCCATTCGATGGGGCGATCTTGTGCCTGGATGATGCGCACGCGACAGGCGTGATTGGCGAAAAAGGCCAGGGCACGCTGGAATACTATGGACTGCAAGGGCCGGGCCGCTACACCACGTACACGCTGAGCAAGGCACTGGCCGGCCACGGAGGCATTATCGCCGGGGACGCCGCGCTGATCGAGAAACTGGCCCGGAACTCGACGGTACCCGGCGCAACCAGCCCGTCGCCCCTGCCGGCGGCGGCCGCGTCGGCGCGCGCCCTGGATCTGGTGCGGAGC
>JAAYZQ010000435.1 GCA_012514775.1 Anaerolineaceae bacterium | reverse complement strand
TCCGCCCATGTTTGGAGGCTGAGTTGAAGACAGAGACGGACGAGATCCGTACCATACCGGCCGGTGCCTCCAGGAGTTCGTGGAGAAGGTCTTTGTGGCCCTGGGCACGCCCCCGGACGACGCTCGCATCTGCGCAGAGGTGCTCGTCGCCTCGGACCTGCAGGGCATCGAGTCCCATGGGGTGGGCCGGCTCAGGGTCTACTATGAGCGCATCCGGGCCGGCGTCCAGCAGGTCAAGACCGAGATCGAGATAATCAAGGAGACGGAAACGACGGCCCTGGTGGACGGCCACCATGGCATGGGCGCGGTCATCGCTTACCGCTCCATGCGCCTGGCCATGGACAAGGCCAGGCAATACGGCCTGGGAGCGGTCGCGGTGCGCAACAGCACCCACTTTGGCATCGCCGGCTACTACAGCAACATGGCGGCTGCCGAGGGCATGATCGGCCTGGCCATGACCAACGCCCGCCCGGTCATCCCGCCAACCTTTGGCGCGGAGCCGATGCTGGGCACCAACCCCATTGCCTTTGCCGCACCCTCCGACAACGCCTATCCATTCTCCTTTGACGCCGCGACGTCCACGGTGTCCAGGGGCAAGATCGAGGTCCTGGCCCGCGCCGAAGAGCCGGCGCCCGGGGGCTGGGTTGTGGATAGTGCGGGGCAGCCTCTCACCGACTCACGGGAGATCCTGCGCTGCCTGGAGGACGGCAGCGCCATGCTCTTGCCGCTGGGCGGCGCTGGCGAGACCACCGGCGGCTACAAGGGCTACGGCCTGGCGACCATGGTCGAGATCCTGTGTGCCGCGCTGTGCGGCGGGGCGTACATGAAGGATCTGCTGGGCAAGGCGCCAGACGGCTCGCGCCGGCCGTACATGTTGGGGCACTTTTTCCTGGCCATCGACGTCGCCCACTTTTTGCCCGTCGACCAGTCGGCCGCCATTACGGGCCAGATCATGCGCGACCTGCAAAACGCGCGCCGCGCGCCGGGGCAGGACCACGTCTATGTCGCCGGGGAAAAGGAGCACGAACGGCGGAAACTCGTCTGTGAACGCGACGTTCCTCTCAACCGCAACCTGCGGCGCGATCTGGGGGCCGTGCGCGACGGGCTGGGTATCCCTGGCTATGAGGCCTACTTTTAAAGGAGGTGATGCGCGAAGGGGTTTCGTCGACCTCTCACAATATCCCGGAGGTGGGCGAAGGGCTAACGGGTACTTTTTGACCCACGGCCCAATCGGCTGTCATCGGCCAGTGACGCGCGTCGCGACACGGCGGACCACTTGGTCTCAGGGCAGATTACTGCTGGAGCCCGTGGGCAGAGATGGCGTCGGCCGCCTCCACCACTGCCGCGGCAATCTCGGGAATGCGCTCGGGCGGCATGCGGTTGACCGGCCCTGGCATGCTCAATGCGGCAATCACATTGCCGTCAATGTCGCGGATGGGGGCGGAGACTGCCCTGATGCCTTCCTCGAGCTCCTCCATGTCGAGGGCGTACCCTCGTCGTCGCGTGGCCTCCAGTTCTTCCCGTAGGCGGGCAAGGGAGGTGATGGTCTCCCCTGTGCAGGGGTTCAGCGGTCCATTCAGGATGGGCTCCACAACCTCCGGGGGGAGGAACGCCAGGAATACGCGGCCGCTGGCTGTGCAGTAGGCGGGCAGGCGGCGGCCAACGCGCGCGGCGATAGTCAGTGAGTGCTGACTGTGCACCACCTCGACGTACAAGACCGAGCCGCGGTCAAAGATGCCCAGGTCACACGTTTCTTGAAAGCGCTCCACCAGTTGCTCCATGTAGGGGAAGGCAGCGCGCCGCACGTCTAGACGGCGCAGCGCGCCCAGGCCGAGCTCCACCACTCGAAGCCCCAGGCGAAACCTTTCGCCGTCCTCCGCCCGATCGAGGAAACCAC
>JAAYZQ010000434.1 GCA_012514775.1 Anaerolineaceae bacterium | reverse complement strand
GAGGTTAGGCCGGCGAAAGGTGCGCTTGCTCAGGCCAGGTTAGCTGGCTCGCTTGCACCAGGTCGCGGGCACCGAGTAGTAGAACTCGGGCGCCACCGGGCTAGGGATGTTGTACATGCGGTTCGAGAAATAGGCGTACCAGCTCGACGGCAGGTCGGCCGGAGCCTTGACGGCGCCGATGATCCACAGGTTGCGGTTGTGGATCTCGTAGACCTCTTTTTCGAGCGCGATGCGCTTCTGTGTATCCGGCTCGCCGACGAACTCTGCGTAGATCTCGTAAAGCCGCTTGACGTCGTCCGGCGGCTCCTCGCCCTCTTTGCCGTCGGAGATCAGCCACTGTCCCCAGGGCGGGTTGACTTCCCAGTTGTTGACGATAGGCATCGGCTCGCCTCGCAGGGCGGCGATGATGGGGGCCTTGCCTCCAAAGTTGTTCGCCGCGATCGTAAGCTCATAGTCACCGGCCAGCACCCGCTCGTCCATCAGGTCGCCAGGCGCGGGCACGAGGATGACGTTCAGCCCGATCTCTTTCCAGCCCTGCACCATCAGCTCGGCCACCTGAACCACGGGGAACACGCCATCGCTGAGCGCCAGTGCGCTTAGCTCAAAGGGACGGCCGTCCGACAAGATGCGCTGCGTATGGGCCGCATTCCACTTGAGCCCCAGGCCATCCAGGATCTTGTTGGCCTCGTCGGGGTCGTGCTTGATGTACTGCTTGAAGGCCGGGTCGCCGCCTCTGTAGACCGTATCCTCGGGCGGCGCGGGCTGGGAGGGAATAAAGGTCCCGTTAAAGATCGTCTCGTTGATCGCCTCCCGGTCAAAGCCGAGCGAGAGGGCGATGCGAAAGTCCTTGTTCCGGAAGAGATCCCTCAGCACCTGGTCGTCGATGGACATGTTGAAACAGGTGGTGCCGATGGTATCGCACCAGCCGCCCATGGGGTAGATCTTGTACCCGCCGCGGTCCTCGTTCTGCTTGAGCACCGGATAGTTGACGGCCCCCAGGAACCACTCCTGGTGCTGGTAATCGATCTCGCCGGCGAGGGCCTTGAGCACCAGCCCCTCCGTGCCGCCCATGTTCTGCAGAACTTGCTTGTCGGCATAGGGCAATTGGTTGCCCGTGGTGTCGATCTTCCAGTAGTAGGGGTTGCGCTCGTACTCGAGCACCGCGGCGCTGGTGTCTGCGGTGACCGCTTTCCAGGCAAAGATGGTGGGGAGGTTGGGGTTGGTGTACCAGTACTTTTCGAACGAGAAGAGCTCGGTCCAGGTGGTGTAGCCCCGCGCCTTGACCAGGGCATCCAGCGTCGCCTTGTCGGTATAGCTGGGGTGGAACTGCTTCATGTAGTGGGCGGGGAGATAGGGCACCTCGCGCCAGCGGTTGAGCAGCTCGAGCAGCACGCCGTAGGGTCCGGCGAAATCCATCTTGATGCTGTCCTGGCTCACCTTGGTGACCGTGCCCATCTGGCCCTTCACCTTGAGGTTGGTGATGCCACGAGGGCTGAACTCTGTGTTCGCCGCGACGGCCTCATACCAGAAGACAAAGTCGTCGGCGCTGAAGGGCTGGCCATCGGACCATTTCATGCCCGGGCGGAGCTTGAAGACAAAGCTGGTGGCGTCGTTGTTCACTTCCCAGCCCATAAAGACGTTGGGGAACACCCCGACCATGTCCGAGCCATAGATGTTCGGGAACTCGCGCATCAGGTCTTCCATCGCATAGGGGTCGCCGTCGAAGCCGCTGAGCATGCTGCCGCCGAATTCGCCGATCTGCTCGGCGGGCTGCAAGACCAGGGGCTGATCGGGGAGACGCTCCTTCAGGGGCGGCAGGGTCTTGTTGGCCACCAGGGCATCGAGCATGGGGGCTTGCTTGAACTCGGTGATCTGGATGCCCGTGGCCGCCTCATAGTCGCCGATGGTGTTGTACCGCACGATCTGGCCGGTAAAGGTGACCGGGACGGCCTCTTTGACCACCACCGTCTCCTTGACGGCCTTTTCGACGACCACCGTCTCTTTGACGACCTTTTCTACGACGACCGTCTCCTTGACGACCTTTTCGACTTCCTTTTCAACCGTCTGGGGCTGGCAGGCAATGACAGCCGCCCCTGCCGCCGCGGCGGCAATCCCGCACAAGAAACTCCGGCGTGATAGCTTGTCCACGTGATTCCTCCTTTGGAACTCTGGGAACAGTCGCGCTGACCTTCGGATGAACAGAAGTCAGTCTGGGGATCCCTGAGCGAGGGCTCACCCTGGCCCCATGTCTATCGTGCCGCCTCCTTTCCCTTCACGCTGCGCCCTGGCTAAGCCGGGAGATATGGACGGATGATCTCGCGAATCGCGGCCCGGCCCGGTTCCGCCAGGGGGCTGGGCCCGGCGGCTTGCGCATCCGGGGCCGGCCAGCCATAGACGGCGCCGGTGTCCAAGCCCAGGAGCGACGCCGCATATTTGAGGCACACCAGCCAAAAGCCATGCGTGTGCAGCGTGGACAGCTCGTCGATGCGCGCCTGCAGCGCGAGCGCCTGCGCTCGATCGCCGGCCTGGCCGGCGCGCACGAGTTGGGTGAACAGCCCCGGGACCAGGTTGGATAGCCCGGGCACCAGGCCATCGGCCCCGGCGAGCACCGCGGCGGCGGCCTTGGGCTGCGCGCCCTGGAAGACGCGGAAGGACGGCCGCGTTTTCTTGAGCGCCAGCAGCGCCTCGAAATGCTCCCAATCGCCGGCGCTGTCCTTGATGCCGATGACCTTTTCCACCGGCAAAAGCCGCCGCACCGTCTCCAGCCCGATGGGATTGTGCGTGCTGGGGGGGATGTTATAGAGCAGCACCGGCAGCGCGGTGGACTCGGCGATGGCCATAAAGTGGACCACCTGGTGCTCCAGGCCCGTGCTGAAATAGTAGGGCGAGGTGGCGACGAGGCAGTCCGCCCCGGCCTCCTCGGCCAGCCGGGCCGCCTCGATGGTGCGGACCGTGCTGGGCTCCAGCACGCCCGCCAGCACGGGCACCCGCCCGGCGGCGGCGCGCGCCGTCTCGGCGATCACCTTGCTGCGGTCGGCGAGCGTCAGCGAGGGGCCCTCCCCGCTGCTGCCCAGCACAAAGAACCCCGAGACGCCGCCGTCGATCAGGAAATTGACCAGGCGCTTGATGCCGGCGGCGTCGACCTGGCCCGCCGCGGTCAGGGGGGTGAGCATCGGCGGGATCACGCCGGAGAGGGTGGATAGTTCCGTTTTCGTCGTCATTAGTTGGCGCTCCTTTGTTGTGCGCGTTCCAGGCGCTCGATGATGCCCCAGTGATGCCGGTCCAGCGCGACGCGGGCCTTGGCCGCGTCGCCAGTTTTGACGGCGTCCAGGATGGCAATGTGGTCCCAATAGGTGGTCATGAGGTTGCGGTCCTCGATGTTGGCGCGGGTGGAGGTCTTGTGATAGGCCAGCCAGAAGGCGTCGATGACCTTGAGCAGGGCCGAGTTGCCCAGCCCCTCGTAGAGCTTTTGGTGAAACGCCCGGTCCTGCTCCGAGATGGACTCGTCCAGCTCGGCCCGGCGGCGCATCTCGGCCAGGAGCTCGTCCATGTCGGCGATCTGCTCGGCGGACATCTCGCCCAGCGCGGCCTCGATCATGCCCGATTCCAGCACGCGGCGCACGTCCAGCAGGTCCTTCAGGTCCTTCAGGTCCATCAGCAGGCCGTAGGGGAGGTTATCGAGCAGCGCGTCCACGGAGAACCCGCCGACAAAGAGCCCGCTGCCGTGGCGCACCTCGATGATATCCAGCGACTCGAGCGCCTTGGCCGCCTCGCGGACCGAGTTGCGACCCACGGCAAGCTGGCTCGCCAACTCGGCCTCGGAGGGCAGGCTATCCCCCGGCTGCAGATGGTTGCTCAGGATATAGTTCTTGATCGCTTCCTGCACTTCCTGGTGAAGCGAGGGGCGATGCCTGAGCGGCTCCAGGGATTCTCGCATGTGGTCCTTTCGTTTTGCCCCTTGAAAAGGAGCGGGGATTGTGGTATAATAGTCTGGAGATATGGGATATCCCATCTCTATGATACCATATCTTGGGCGCTGTGTCAATACCCCCGCTCTGTATATCCAGGCTTGTGCCCAGTCGTGGAGAGAACAGTCTAGCAAGGAGGATATCATGGGCCGTCACAAGTACCTCGTTCTGGATTCGCGGATCGTCGATCGGGTGGAACGCCTGCGCCTGGCGCCGGGCCAGGTC
>JAAYZQ010000051.1 GCA_012514775.1 Anaerolineaceae bacterium | reverse complement strand
TAGAGCCCCGGCGTGCCTTTCAGGTCTCCCGACATGCGGACCGGCGCGTTGATGCCCAGGCGGTAGCCTTCGGTGCGCGAGATCTCGACCTGGGTGACGCCCCGGGCGGGGCCCAGGACGCGGACACGGTCGATGCTGCCCCGGGGCCCGATGAGACGGACCTGTTCTTCGGAGGCGTACTGTCCCGGCTGCGAGAGGGGCGAGCGAGCCGTGAGCTCGTGTCCCTCGCCAAAGAGCCGCTCGACGTCGGCCTGGTGCAGGTGCACGTGGTGGGCCGACACGCCGATGGGGATGGGGATCTGGCTGGCCTGCAGTCGCCTGGTGATGGCCTCGTAGCCCAGGACGCGGATGGTCTCGCGGGCGATCATGCGCGAGGCGTCGGAATGGATCACCAGGACCTTGACCCTGGAATCGGGATGGGAGATGTCCTCCACGCCGGCGGAGGCGTCGCGGATGGCCCGGTTCTTGACCGCGTCCAGCAGGACGCCCATCTGCCACAGCCCCTGGCAGGCCATGGAGCGCACGCCGGCAGCGTTCTCGCCGATACCACCGGTAAAGATCAGGACGTCCAGCCCGCCCAGTGCCGCAGAGTAGGCGCCGATGTAGGTCCGCAGGCGGTAGGTCAGGACCTCGGCGGCCAGCATGGCCTTCGGATCGCCGGCGTTGGCCGCGTCGGGAATCTCTCGGGTGTCGCCCGAGAGGCCCGAGAGGCCCTTCATGCCGCTCTCACGGTTGAGGAGATGCTCGATCTCGTCGGCCGACATCCCGGTGCGCATCAGGTAGGTGACGATGGCCGGGTCGATGTCGCCCGAGCGGGTGACCATGGGCAGGCCCGCCAGGGGCGTCATGCCCATGCTGGTGTCGATGGAGCGGCCGTGATCGATGGCGCACAGCGAAATGCCCTCGCCAAGGTGACAACTGATGATCTTGAGCCGCGAAAAGCGCTCCTTGAGGTGGGTGGCGGCCACCATGGCCACGTACTGGTGCGACGTGCCATGGAATCCGTAACGGCGAATGCCATGCTCCGTGTAGAGCGATTCGGGCAGGGCGTAGCGGTAGGCATAGGGCGGCATGGTCTGGTGGAAGGCGGTGTCAAAGACGGCCACGTGGGGCACGTCGGGCAGCAGCTCCTGCATCCACTCAATGCCCAGGGCGTGCACGGGATTGTGCAGCGGCGCCAGGTGCGCCAGGCTGCGAATGGTCTCCAGCACCTCCCCGTCAATGATGACCGGGTCCGAGTAGCGGTCGCCGCCATGGACCACCCGATGTCCCACGGCCGTGATCTCTCCCATGCTTTCCAGCACGCCGACCTTGGGATCGACGAGGCGATCCAGGGCAGCCTGGAGCGCTTCTTTGTGGCTGGCCTGGCCGAGCTCGAAGGTGAACTCGCCCCTGGACGTGTTGTGCGTCTGGAGGGTGCCGGGCTGGTCAATCCACTCCACCTGGCCTTCGACGTTGTTGGCCTCGTCCTCTGTGTCAAAGAAGCGATACTTGAGCGAGCCGGTGCGCAGGTTCAAGACCAGGATCTTCTGTGGGTCGCCAAGGGTGAGGCCCAGGCCATAGGGGTCCTCGTTCGCTTCCTGCTGGGCCCTCTCCATCCTGATCTCTTGCTGCGCGTGCTCGATAATGGTGCTTCGGCGGGCGATGGACTTGCTGAACCGGCGCAGGGCGATGGGATCGAGCTGCACCCAGCGCTGGAAAAGGTTGCCCGGGATCATAAGGACGCGGCAGGGCGTGGTGGCGACGAGGTCGATGGGCGACGGCAGGCCGGTGAGAAGCGACATCTCGCCGAAAAAGCGGCCGGGCTCCATCGTGTCGATGGCGCGGGGCTCCCCCTCGTCGGTGGGCAAATAGGCGCGCGCCTCGCCTTCCAGAAGGACGCCAAAGAATGTAAAGGGCTGCCCGGACGTGACGATGACCTCGCCCGGGGCAAAGGGCGCGATCTCGGCCCGCTCCAGGAACTCTTGTTTGAACCTTTCGGGGAGGCTGTCGAAAACTTCCCACCGGCCCAACAACTCCACAGTCACCATGAAACCATCTCCCGACGATCGATCTGTAATGTAGAAAACTCGGGGGGGATTATACCACAGGCCGCCACGTTGTGAAAGATTGAACAGGCGCTTTGCAGGCGCCTTGCGGGGCGCTCTAGCCCGCGTGCAGGGCAATCTCGATCTCGGCACGCACCCAGTCCTCCGCCTCCCCGGGTCGGCGCTGCTCCAGGGCGCGGCGGGCGGCGGGCGTCGCAATCCGGCCCAGCGCCCACGCCGCGTGGCCGCGGATCAGCGCCTCGTGGTCGCCCAGGAGAGCGGCGAGGATGGGCACGGCCGACGGGTCGCCCCAGTTGCCGGCGGCGACGGCGGCGTTGCGCAGCAGGCCGCGGCGCTTGGCCCGCTTGACCGGGCTGCCGGCAAAGCGACGGCGAAAGCCCTCGTCGTCCAGGGCCAGCAGGTCCAACAGGCGGGGCGCCACCACCTCGCGATCGGGTCGAAAGGCTGCCTCTCGCGTGGGCCGGGCAAAGCGGCGGTTCCAGGGACACACCTCCTGGCAGATGTCGCAACCAAAGATGCGGTTGCCCATGAGAGGCCGCAGCCCGCGGGGGATGGGGCCCTTCAGCTCGATGGTCAGGTAAGAGATGCAGCGCCGGGCGTCGAGGGTGTAGGGCGCCACCAGGGCGCCGGTGGGGCAGGCGTCGAGGCAGCGCGTGCAGCGGCCGCAGGTGCCCGCGGCCGGCGCCGGCTCCTGCAGCGGCTCCAGCTCCATGCCCAGGAGCAGCTCTCCGAGAAAGAACCAGGAGCCGAGGCGAGGCCGGATCAGGTTGGTGTTTTTGCCCACAAAGCCCAGGCCGGCCCGGGCGGCCACGTCGCGCTCCAGGACGGGCCCGGTGTCGACGTAGGCGCGGTAGGGTACCGGCCGCCCCGTCGCCCGGGCGATGGCCTCCGCCAGCCCGTGGAGCCGCGGCAGCATCACGTCGTGATAGTCGGGCCCCCAGGCATAGCTGGCCACGATGCCCCGCGAGGGATCGTCGCGGAGCACCGGCGGCAGGGGCACGGTATGATAGTTCAGGCCCACGGCCACCACCGTGCGCGCCTCCGGCAGAATGCGGGCCGGGTCCCGCCGCTTTTCCACGGCGTCGGCGCGGGCCAGGTAGGCCATCTCGCCTTGGTAGCCGGCGGCCAGCCACTCTTCGTAGCGGTCAAAGGTGCGGGCCGGCTGCGCGGGCACGATGCCCACCAGGTCCAGACCCGCCTCCCGGGCCAGGCCCTCCACGGTCCTCGTACAGTTCCTGTCGGCCACCAGAACCGTCCTCACCTCTTCCCTAACACCCACACATCATCTGGCAGGGGCAGGGCTCGCCCCTGCCCAAGCTCGCCCCGGGCGACCGCCAGGGTCGCCCCTACATGGTGAAATAACACGTGAACATTCTACCCGAAAAGAGACCCGCGATCAAGGGGCGGCGGACTGCTGAAAGCCCGGCCCATTTGTCCTTCTGCCGGATCTGTGCTATACTGTTGGCGGACGCGTGCGCCTGTAGCTCAAAGGACAGAGCGCCTGACTTCGAATCAGTAGGTTGCAGGTTCGAGTCCTGCCAGGCGCGCCAACGCCAAGCAATCTCGCGGTGCCCCGGCAGGGCCGCGCCGCGAGACGCAACTCGAAGGGCTACCGGGCCAACCGGCAGCCCTTGTTTTTTGGCAACTGTGGCAGGGATCGAACCCCTGCCCTCTCGAAGCAGGTGAGGCCGCCGATGGTCACGAGCCAGCGGTAGTTTCGCCCCCATCATGCGACGCTTGCCCTTTTGGCGCTCCTGTGCTAAAATGCCGCTCGACCACATCGGATACCTTTTGGAAACAGAGGAGTTTTGGCTATGCAATATCGCACTTTTGGCAGGTTGGACTGGAAGCCATCGGCCCTCGGCTTTGGGGCCATGCGCCTGCCCATCCTCGACGGCGATTCAGCTCGCATCGACGAGCCCGAAGCGACCCGCATGATTCACTATGCCATCGACCACGGCGTCAATTACGTGGACACGGCCTACCCCTACCACCGCGAGACGAGCGAACGTTTCCTGGGAAGGGCGCTGCAGGGCGGCTACCGGGAGCGGGTGCGCCTGGCGACCAAGATGCCGTGCTGGAAGGCCGAGTCGAGCGAGGATTTTGACCGTTTTCTCGACGAGCAGTTGGAGCGCCTGCAGACCGAGTTCGTCGACTTTTACCTGCTCCACTCCCTGAATGCCAGTAGCTGGGCCAAGGTGCGGGACCTGGGCGTCCTGTCCTGGGCCGAGGGGGCATTGGCCAGCGGCCGCATCGGCCACCTGGGCTTTTCGTTCCACGACAGCCTGGAGGTCTTCCAGGAGATCGTCGATGCCAGCGACCTGTGGACCTTTTGCCAGATCCAGTACAACTACATGGACGTCGAGGAGCAGGCCGGCACAAAGGGGCTGCAATACGCCGCCGGCAAGGGCCTGGCGGTGGTCATCATGGAGCCCATCCGCGGCGGCCAGTTGGCCGGCAAGGTTCCCCCCAGCGTGCAGGCTCTGTGGGATTCGGCGCCCGTGCAGCGCACCCCCGCCGATTGGGCCTTGCAGTGGGTCTGGAACCAGCCCGAGGTGAGCGTGGTGCTCAGCGGCATGAGCACCTTCGAGCAGGTGGTCCAGAACGTCGAGAGCGCGGGGCGCTCGGGCGTGGGGACACTCGGTGAGGACGAGCTGGCATTGATCGGCCGGGTGCGCGAGCAGTATCGGGCGTTGAGCGCCATTCCCTGCACCAAGTGCGAGTATTGCCTGCCCTGCCCCAACGGGGTCAAGATCCCGACCATCTTTGAGGTGTATAACGAGCTCGTCATGTACGGTGACGAGGGACGGGCCAGGTGGTTCTATTCGACGCTCGACGAGGCGCAGCGGGCCAACAACTGCATCGAGTGCGGCGAGTGCCTGGAAAAGTGCCCGCAGGGCATCGACATCCCGGAGTGGCTGAAGAAGGCGCACGCGGCGCTGTGTCAGGAGGATGCTACAACGGCATAGGGTAGGAGTTACGCAGGGTACCTGGCGTTTTCTCTATTTCCTTGTTCCAGATCGGAAGTTCTGTATCGTGGTGGCTCTGAGAAAACGAAACCGGATCGATGCCAGGGTCAAGAAGGTAGCCTGGGAGCGGCTGTCCTATTTTGGCGTGGAGATGTAACAGTGGAGCTGAAAGATATTCGCCGGCATTTGATGCAGGATCCCAAGGTGGCAGAAGCCCAGCAGCGGCTGCAACCCAAGTTGGACATGGGCCGGCAGATCCTGGATCTGCGCCTGGCCCACGGCTGGACACAGAAAGAACTGGCCCAACGAATAGGCACCAAGCAGGCAAATATCTCACGCCTGGAGAATGGGCAACTCAATCCTTCGGTGGATATGCTGCAAAAGGTGGCCGATGCTCTCGGCGCTGAATTGATCGTTACGCTCGAGTTGGACGGGCAACGTCGGCAGGCTTCGGTCCTGCCATAATACTGTAGCTAGCTTGAGGGTTACTCCACCTCGTCCGGCCGCACCTCCCGCCCCTCGCACGCCGAGATCTGGGTCGCCAGCGCGAACTGCAGCACAGCCTTGCCCGTCGGGCCGTCGAGGACCGGCGGGGCGCCGGCGTGCAGAGCGTCGATGAGGTGGTGGGTGCAGGCGACAAAGCTGTCGTGCCATTCTACCCCTTCCACCGGGATGGCCGTCGTCTTGCCGTCGCGAAAGAGCATCAGCTCCGGCAGATCCACCGTGCGCGCCGTGCAGCGGTTGACGAATAGAATGCCCCGGTCGCCGATGACCTCCACCCGGTCGTCGTCCGAGTAGTAGATCGAGTCCATGGCCATCTGGGGCGTGTGAGTAAAGTCGAGCACTCCGTAGCGCCGGGGCGCCTTGAACTGGAACATGATGGTCGCCGGGGCGTCGATCTCGGCCACCTGGCGGGGAACCCCGCCCCCCACCGGGCTGGTGTCCAGCCAGGCATAGACGCGCTCGACCGGGCCCATGAGGTAGCGGGCCAGCGAAAACAGGTGGTAGCCGTGGTCGAACACCAGCGGGCCGCCGCCGCACTTTTTCTCGTCAAAGCGCCACAGCCAGGCGCTCAGGGGCACCTTCCATCCCGTCTCGCTCTGGCCGGTGCCCACGTGCAGGCGGATCATCTGCGGCTCGCCAATCTCGCCGGCGTCGATCATGGCTTTGGCCCGGACGTGCGGCGCGTAAAACACGAAATTCTCGAACACCCGGAGAGTGACCCCCGCCTCCTCGGCGGCCCGGACCATGCTCTCCGCTTCGGCCGCCGTGAGGGCCATCGGTTTCTGGACCGAGACGTGCTTGCCGTGCCGGCAGGCGGCCACGGTCATCTCCGCGTGCAGGTAGTGGGGCACCAACAGCTCCACCAGGTCGATCTCCGGGTCGGCCAACAGCTGGTCATAGTCGGCATAGACTCTGTCCGCATCGACGCCCCACGCTTTGGCCCTGGCGCGGGCGCGGCCCTTCCTGGCATCGCACACGGCCCGGATGCGCGCATCGTCCCGGCCGCGATAGCCGAGGGCGTGGAGATCGGAAATGCGGCCGCAGCCCACGACGCCCACTCGGATCGGTCTCACGGTCATCCTCCTCTGGCTTCAGCCCTCTCTCGGGCCGCCACGGCCCCTATTGTTCCTCGAGCCGCTCCTGCTCGTACCGGCTCCGCTGCTCCTCAAGATAGGCCGGCACCGGCACGTCCCACCAACCGGTGGCCGGGCTGCCGGACAGGGGATAGGTCCGCTCCACCAGCACTTCGACGACGGCCGGACGCCCGCTGGCAAAGGCCCGCTCCAGGGCCGGCCGGACCTCGTCGGGGCGGGCGACGCGCTCGGCGTGGCAGCCAAAGCCACGCGCCACGGCCGCCAGGTCGGGCGAGAGCGGCTCGCCCTGGCGCAGGAATTCGGCACCCTGCGCCCGGTCGGGCCCGTAAGCAGCCGCCTGCAGGTCGCGAATGGCGATCCAGCCGGCGTTGTTGGCCACGACATAGACCACCGGCAGGTTGTATTGCACCGCCGTCGCCAGCTCCTGAACCGTCATCAAAAAGTCGCCGTCGCCCACCAGGCCCACCACCTGCCGGCCCGGCGCGGCCAGCCTGGCCCCCAGCGCCGCCGGCACCGTCCAGCCCATCGTGGAGAAACCACCGGCCGTCAGGTTCGTGCCCGGCTCGTAGACGGGCGCCTCCTGGAACCACTGGGCCTGCAGGTTCCCGGAAGACGTGACGACGATGGCATCCCGGTCCAGAAAGCCGCGCACCTCGGCAATCAGCCGAGAGATGGTCACCGGCACGTGGTCGGAAGTGGCCTGCTC
>JAAYZQ010000433.1 GCA_012514775.1 Anaerolineaceae bacterium | reverse complement strand
TGTGGGTCTCCGAACTCGGTGCCCTGCATCAGCAGGGCCACCTGTTCATCCAGCTTTATGGTCATCGTCCTACCTCCTCAGATCTCCCGGCCGGAGCCGGGACAGCGGGCCTGCCTACAAGTGTGATCATCTTTACATAACTATTGAGGGCGCAGCGCCCAGTGCCTGCCGGGCCGCCTGCCACATCACCTCCAGGGGCGCGGGCTGCCCGGTCCACAGCTCGAAGGACAGGGCGCCCTGGTGTACCAACATGCCCAGGCCGCCCTCCGCTGCCGCGCCTGCGGCGCGGGCCCGGGCCAGCAATCGTGTCTCGGCCGGACTGTAGACCAGGTCGTACACCGTCCAATGGGCGGGCAGAGGCAGCGGCTCGGGCCAGGGAGAAGCCCCGGCCGCTGCCCCCATGCCCAGCGGCGTAGCATTGACCAGCAGGTCTACAGCGTCGGGCTCGAGGGCGTCCGGGGAAGGGATGACCCGGGCGCGCGGCCCGCCTGCCGGGCCCAGCTCGGCGGCCAGGCGCCGGGCCGTCTCGGCCGTCCGGTTGTGGATGGCGACGCGGCAGCCGGCGGACAACAGGGCGTGGACCACGGCCCGGGCCGCTCCCCCGGCGCCCAGCACCAGGGCCGTCGCGCCCTCCGGCTCAAAACCCCCCTCGCGCAGGGCGCCCATAAAGCCGGCGGCGTCGGTGTTGTGGCCGGTCCAGCCCTCGTCCTGCAGCACCAGGGTGTTGGCGGCGCCGATGGCCCGCGCCTCGCCTGCCACCCGGCCCAGAAAGGGCAGCACCGCCCCTTTGTGGGGTACGGTGACGTTGGCCCCCCGGTAACCCCGGGCGGCGAGCCCCGCCAGCAAGCTACCAACCTCGCCCGGGGGCGCGGGCAGCAGGTCATAGTGCCAGTCGAGCCCCAGAGCCTGGAAGGCTGCATTCTGCATGGCCGGCGAGATGCTGTGCTCCACCGGCCAGCCGATGAGGCCGGCGCGCGTCTCCTCCCCGCTCATGGCGCGATTCGCCCTCCCAGGCCGGCCAGCAGGGCCTCGAACCCGGGGAAAGAGTCGGGGATGCAGCCGCAGTCGTGGACCACCGTCTCGCCCTCGGCCACGAGGCCGGCGACGACGAGGGCCATGGCCAGGCGGTGGTCGCCGTGGCTGTCGACGGGCGCGCCTCGCAGCCGGGTGGGCCCGTGCACCAGGAAGCCATCGGGCCGGCCTTCGATGGCCGCGCCCAGGCGGCGCAGCTCTGCCACGGTCGTCGCCACCCGGTCGGTCTCCTTGACGCGCAGCTCGGCGGCGTCGCGCACCAGCGTCTCTCCCCGGGCTTGCGTGGCGGCCACGGCCAGGATGGGCAGCTCGTCGATGGCCCGCACCACCAGGTCGCCCCCCACCTCGACGGCCCGCAGCCCGGTGCTGCGGACCGCCAGGTCGGCCACCGGCTCGCCCCCGGCGCTGCCCTCGTCCAGGATTTCGATTTCGGCCCCCATGGCTCGCAGCACGTCCAGCAGCCCCGTCCGGGTGGGGTTGATGCCCACTCCCTCCAGGACCACCTCCGAGCCGGGGACCAACGTGGCCGCCACCAGCAAGAAGGCGGCCGAGGAAAAGTCGCCCGGAACGGCCAGGTCCACGGGCGCCAGGGCCGCCGCGGGGCCGGCGTGCAGCGTGTGCCCTCCATCGCCGGCTCGCGTCGTGACTTGGGCGCCCATGGCGCTCAGCATCCGCTCGGTGTGGTCGCGGGCGGGGCCGGGCACGTGCAGCGTCGTGGAACCATCGGCGTACAGGCCGGCCAGGAGCAGCGCGCTCTTGACCTGGGCGCTGGCCACGGGCAGGTGGTATTCGATGCCCCGCAGGGCGCCCCCCTGAACCGCCAGGGGCGGCAGCCGGCCGCCGTCGCGGCCCAGGACCGTGGCGCCCATGAGGCGCAGGGGCTCGGCCACGCGGGCCATGGGCCGGCGGCGGAGCTGCGCGTCGCCGCTCAGGACGGCGGCAAAGGGCTGGCCGGCGAGAATGCCGGCCAGGAGTCGCATGGTGGTCCCCGAGCGGCCGCAGTCGAGGACGTCGCCGGGCTCGTGCAGGACCATGCCGCGGCCGTGGACCCGCAGCTCCGTGGGCGACAGGACCTCGACCTCGGCCCCCAATGCGCCCGCCACCCGCAGGCTGGCCCGGCAATCGCCGGCCGGCAAAAAGTTGGTCACGCGGGCGGCGCCCCCGGCCAGCATGTTCAGGAGAATCGCCCGGTGCGAGATGGACTTGTCGCCCGGGAGGGCTGCACGGCCGCGCAGCGGCGGGCCGCCCGCTCCGCGGGCGCGGATGTGGCTCATGGGAACATCTCCCTTCGCTTCTGACGCGTGGTCTCTAGCGCCTGGCGCAGTCCGTCTTCGTCGCCGGCGGCCAGCAGGCCCGCCAGCCGGCTCAATTGGCTGCCAAAGGCGTCCACCGCCCGCAGCACCTCCTCGCGATTGGTGAACAGGATGTCGAGCATCATGGTCACGTCGCTGCCCGCCACCCGCGAGGTGTCGCGAAAGCCGCCGGCCACGATCTGCCAGGCCGCCGGATCGGGCGAGGTGGTGGCGTCGGCCGTGGCCACCAGCGAACAGGCGAGGAGGTAGGGCAGGTGGCTCATGGTGGCCACCAGAAAATCCTGGCGTTCGGGAGCCAGGATCAGCGGCTCGGCGCCGGCGGCCCGCGCCAGGGCCGACCCCAGCGCCACGGCGTCCGCCGACGTGCGGGGCAGCGGGCTGAGGATAAAGGTGCAGCCGCGATACAGCCCCGGGTCGGCGGCCTCCAGCCCCGAGATCTCTTTGCCGCACATGGGATGGCCACCCAGGGGTTGGATGCCGTCGGGCAGGGCCGCCATGGCGGCCACGATCTCGGCCTTGGTGCTCCCCAGGTCCATGAGCAGGCACCCCGGCGCCAGGAGCGGCCCGATGGCCGGCAGTTGCTGCAGGATGGCCCGCACCGGCGTGGCCAGGACGGCGACGTCGGCGCCGTGCAGGCCCTCGGCCAGGTCGCTCGTGGCCCGGTCGACGAGGCCCCGCTCGCGGGCCGCCTCCAGCGCCTCGGGGCGGCGGGCGACGCCGACCACCGACCGGCACCGGCCGCGCAGGGCGCCGGCCAGGGAGCTGCCCATGAGGCCCAGGCCGACGACGGTCACCTGGCAGTCTCGCAGGTCGCGTTTCACCTCACAGCTCCCGGCCCACGGCCCCGGCCACGGCGCGCACCTGCTCCATCAGGCGCTGAAAGACCTCCGGCTTTAGCGACTGGGCGCCGTCGGACAGGGCCTGTTCCGGATGGGGATGGACCTCGACGATCAGGCCGTCGGCGCCGGCGGCGACGGCCGCCCTGGACGTGGCGGCCACCAGCTCCCACTTGCCCGTGGCGTGGCTGGGGTCGACGACGACGGGCAGGTGGGTGAGCTGCTTGAGCAGCGGCACGGCATTGATGTCCAGCGTGTTGCGCGTGTACTTCTCGAACGTGCGAATGCCCCGCTCGCAGAGGATAATGCGGTCGTTGCCGTGGGACAGGATGTACTCGGCCGACATGAGCAACTCTTCCACGGTGGACATCATGCCCCGCTTTAACAGCACCGGCCGCTGCGATTCGCCCACAGCGTGGAGCAGCGCATAGTTCTGCATGTTGCGGGCGCCGATCTGCAGCACGTCGGCATAGGCCGCGACGAGGGACACCTGTTCGGGGGCAATGACCTCCGTGACGACGGGCAGGCCCGTCTCCTCGCGGGCGAGGGCCAGGAGCTTGAGTCCCTCCTCGCCCAGGCCCTGGAAGCTGTAGGGCGAGCTGCGGGGCTTGAAGGCGCCGCCGCGGAGCATGTGGGCCCCCGCCTCGCGCACGGCCCGGGCCGCCGCCAGGATCTGCGCCTCGTCCTCCACGGCGCAGGGGCCGGCCATGATCATCAGCTTCTTGCCGCCGACGGCGACGCCGTTGATGGGCACCACCGTGTCCTGGGGATGAAAGTCGCGGCTGGACAGTTTGAAGGGCCGGAGCACGGGCACCGCCCGGTCGACGCCATCCAGTCGCTCGAGCTGCTCGCGGTCCAGGGGCCGCCCGTTGCCGATGATGCCGATGATGGTTCGCTCCTGGCCCTCGGAGATGTGGGCCTGGCAGCCCATCCCTTCGATGCGGGCCGTCACGTTCACGATCTGGCCGCGCGTTGCATTCACTTTCATGACGACGATCATGGGTTCACCTCCCATCGCTTTCGATTCTACTCTTCCCCGGCCCGGGCACCGGGCAGTGGCGTGGTCGCTGCAGGGTAGGAGCCGAGGAGCTTGACAAAGGAGGCACGCCGCAGCAGGCCCATGAGGGCCGCCTCGCACAGCGGGTCGCGGCAGTGTCCCTCAAAGTCGAGGTAAAAGATGTACTGCCAGGGCAGGTTCAGCCGGGGGCGCGACTCGATCTTGCACAGGTTGATGCCCCGCTGGGCAAACTCGCCCATGCACTCGTACAGCGCCCCGGGATGATGGCGCGTGCAAAAGACCAGGGACGTCTTGTTGCGCTGGGCGCGCGGCGGCTCCTCCAGGCTCAGGATGAAAAACCGCGTGTAGTTCTGTCTCGAATCCTCGATGCCATAGTCCAGCTCCTCCAGGCCGTAGAGCTGGCCGGCCAGGCGGCTGGCGATCACCGCCACCTCGGGCCGGGGATCGGCCGCCAGGTCGCGGGCGCTGCCCGCCGTGTCGTAGGCCGACTCGGCCAGCCAGCCCCGGTCGGCCAGGTAGCGCTCCGACTGGGCCAGGGCCTGGGGATGGGAGCGCACGCGGCGGATGGCCTCGGGCGACGTCCCGGGCACGGCCAGGAGGGCGTGGCGGACGCGAAAGATGATCTCGCCGCACACCCGCAGATCGTGGTTGAGGAGCAGGTCGTAGGCCTGGTAGATGGACCCGGCCGTCGAGTTCTCCACGGGCAGCACACCGCTCTCGGCCTGCCCGGTTTCCACAGCTTCAAATATGCCCTCCAGATCCCGGCAAGGCATCGTCTCCGCGTCTGGCCCCATCGTCTGGTGGATGGCCTCCTCGGAATAGGCTCCCTTTTCGCCCTGAAACGCGATCCTCTTCACCTTCTCCTCCGGCAGTGCGTGATTCTATGAGACGGCGGGCCCGTCCCGGCCATTCAGGTCCGGGCGCAGGCCCGCCGCGCCGCGCAGGTAGACGTGCCGTATCTCGGCCTGGCTCCTGCTCGTATTCCAGTGGAGCAGCACCCGCACGCAGCGGGGCAGGCTGCCCGGCACGGGGATCTCGAGCGCGTCGAGGAGGGGCACCTGGTGCCAGCCGAGCTGCCTGGCGGCCTGCGCCGGAAAGGCGGCGTCCAGGTCGGCCGTGACGGTGAACACGGCGCTGGCAATGTCCTCGGCCGCAAGTCCGTTGGCCTCGGCCATGGCGGCCAGCAGCTCGCCGGTGGCGTCCAGGATGGCCTCGGCCGTGTTGGCCTCGACCGTCGTCGCGCCGCGTATTCCTCGACAGGCCATGCTTCCCTCCCTTTCTGCGCCCGGCCTCTGCCGCCGGGGCCGGGCAAAATGAAACGAGCGTGGGCCGGTGGCTCCACGCTCGTTTGGCTTGTCTCGATCTGCTCGATCTACCCGGGTAGATCCCTCCCGCGCGTCATGCCACCACCCCCGACCGGGGATAAAAGTAACCAAAATACTCGAAGGCAAACGGCGCGCGGGCAGGAGAGAGGCCGGGGCCAGGGGCACCGGTCGATCGTGCGCTATGTGGATGATGGCATTCCTGCTTGCCGGGCACGGTCCTCTCCTCTCACACGTGCCGGGCATGATAGCACAGAAGCCGAAAATTGTCAAAATCGCGGCAGGGGCCCTGGCGGTTCTCGGTATGGTAACCGGGCCTGCCGCGGTCAGGCCGGCCGGGGGAGAGATGGCGCGGCCTGGCCGTCCGGGGCGGCGCCGTACAGGGCCGCCACCTGGGCCGCGTAATCGGCCAGGCTGAGCCGCAGCGGCAGGGGCTCCAGGACCTCCACGGCGGCGCCGAGGCTGAGGAGGTGGCCGCGAGCCGACTCCAGGCTGTCGTACGACAGGGTGAGGACGATGCCGCCATCGCCGGCCTGGGCATCGTCGGCGGGGGTTTCGAGCTGCTCCTGGACGGCAGCGCCGAGCATCAGGGGCAGCCAGGGAACGGCGTGGGGCAAGACCCGCACGTTGGCCGCATAGCGCCCGCGGCTGACCCGGCGCTCCGCGCGCCACTCTGCCCAGAAGGCGGCCAGGTCAAAGCCGGCGGGCCGCTCGAACATCTCAGCGGTCATCGTCGCGTCCACGAGGCTGGCCACGCGATAGACCCGCAGCCGGCCCCCGGCGCGGCACACCAGGTGCCAGTCGCCCGCCAGGGTGACCAGGCCCAGGGGATCGACCAGCCGCTCGAGGGACACCATTCCCGGGCCGGACGGCAGCCGGTGCACGAGGCGCACCCGGCGATCTTCCCACACCGCCTGCTTGAGCACGGGCAAGTGCGGCACCGGCTCGTGGCGCCGGGCGTCGCCCGACCAGTCGAGGTGGATGCGCTGGCGGACCCAGTCCTCGTCCTGCCGGCGCTCGGCGGGCAGCGCGGCGTTCAGCTTGAGCATGGCAGCCTTGATCTCGGGGCCCAAGCCAAGCTGGACCAACGCCGCCGGGAGGCTCATCACAAACAGAGCCTGCACCTCCGCATCGGTCAGGCCGGTGAGCGTCGTGCGATAACTGTCGAGCAGCGCGCAGCCGCCTCCGGGGCCCCGTTCGGCATAGACCGGCACGCCGGCCGCGCTCAGAGCGTCCAGGTCCCGGTAGATGGTGCGCACCGACACCTCCAGCTCTTCCGCCAGCGCCTCGGCCGTCACCCGGCCGCGGGCTTGCAGGATCATCAGCGTGGACAACAAGCGATCGGCCCGCATGCTACCACCTCCAGTTTCTCCATTATAATGAAAATACCTGACAAAAGATGTCAGGTATTGTGGGTTACAATGAGGCAAATCCACGGAGGAGGTGAGCGATGGACGAGTTGGAAGTGCGGATCGAGCGGCTGCCGGCACGGCGGGTAGCCAGCGCGCACGCGTTCGGGCCGCAGCCCGAAATGATCGCCTGGGAAAAGCTGTTGGCCTGGGCCAAAGCGCGTGGGCTGGAGGGCGACGCGGAGCATCTCCGGACCTATGGCTTTAACAACCCGGACCCTGCGCCCGGAAGCCCGAACTATGGCTACGAGTTCTGGACAGACGTCGACGCCAGCACGCCGCTGGGTGCGGACGGCGAGGCCACGGTCAAGGACGTGGAGGGCGGCCTGTACGCTGTGACGCGCTTCGAAGGGCGCGGCGAAGAGATGCCGTCCGTGTGGCAGCGGCTGCTGATGTGGGGCGAGAACAGTCGCTATCGTCTCGCCTCGCACCAGTGGCTGGAAAAGCACATATCCATCAGCGATGACTGGCTGGTGCTGGACCTGATGCTGCCCATCGCGGAGTAGGGACAAGCGCTGCTGAATCATTGAATGACTGAATCACTGAAGGGATGAAAAGGGTGAGGGCACTGATGGCTCGTGACCATCAGTGGTCTCACTCCTTCAGCGACTCGGTGATTCGAGCGGGAAGGCGCCTGGAGCCGCGGCTGGGGCGCGGAAAGGCAGTCGCTATTGCGCGCCAGTGACTGACAGAACCAGATTCGCCAAAAAAAGCAAAGCTGGGAGAACCATACCGATCAGATGTCGTGACCTTATCACTGCTCGCTTGAACAGCCACCAGCCGGCGGCCAGTAATGGTGCGACAACGAACAACGTCCGAGAAGAGCGCCACCGATGGCTGTACTTGCTGGCGCTATCTCCACGTTTGCAATGGCAAAGAGGCCAACTGCATCAATGGTGATGCCAATCGCGTCGTTCCAGACCGCTGACCAATCACCTTCACCCTTTACCACGCGTCCATGAAAGTGCAACTGTGTCGGCAAAGTCCGGTAGCCCAGTGAGTAAACACCTGTTGTTTTCTCTTTCAACAGGGAGTAGATGTAACCCCTACCTGCCTCAGCGAACTCGTTAGCTGCCTTACCTCCAACCAAGATGTGTCCCAAATTATCCCTGCTAAAGCGTCCCATATTTCCTGGCAAAGCTCCAAGCGAAACCTCGTTGATCCCGCTCCCTTCCAAAGCGCCAAACATCGCCAAATCGCCGTCGCTTGCCTTGCGCAACATCTCCAACCACCCCCACAACCCCTCCAATGCCCCATCTGGCCGGAACAAGTCTAAGACTTCGTCCCAGGTAGAAGCTTCGAAAGCTGTCATGATCTCGTCTTCTGAGTAATGCCCCGTTGGGTCGCGGTACTTGACCGGATTATTCCTGGTGTAGGAGTATCTGTTGAGCGACTGTGGATTGGCCGGATCCGGCACAATCGAGTCTGGACTAAGCCACCGGCCAAGATAAGGGTCATACCACCGTGCCCCCATATGGTAAAGTCCCAGGCCGCTGTCCTGACGCTGGCCCGTGAACCGATAGTCCGTCGGCGTGCCGCTGGGCGTGCCATT
>JAAYZQ010000432.1 GCA_012514775.1 Anaerolineaceae bacterium | reverse complement strand
GAACCTGGTCGGCCCCTCAACGGCTGGGCCCCCCGGGCGGCGACGCCCGCTGGCATTCTCTGGCGGTCGACGACGAGGGAACTGCGACCGTCGTCTGGAACTATGAAAACTCGGGCCTGGCCGAGACCCTGATCGTCTCGCGGCCGAGGGACGGCGTGTGGTCCGCACCTGATTCTCTGTCCACCTTGCCCTACGGAACGTGGGAGCAGCGATTGGCCCTCGACATCGAGGGAGATCCGCACGTCCTCTGGCTCGAGAGCGGAGCGAACTATATGCCGCGATTTGTTTATCGGGGTCCTGAAAGGGCCGGATCGGAGGGCAGATCCTCCATCTCTCAGAGCATTACGGTGCCCGGCTCGGACTCGGTTCAAACCCTTTCGTTTCTCTACCGGCTGCACGGCGCTTCGCCCGAGGCCGGCACGGGCCTTCGCGTAGACCTGAACGATGGACAGGCGACGACAAACCTGCTGTCGGTCAACACCGCTCACCCCGACTGGACCCACGCCTGGGCCGATCTGAGCCCGTGGGCCGGGCAGGAAGTACGGCTGACCCTGGCCGTCGAGCAGACCGCCGGACGGCCCTTTGCCTGGGCCGAGATTGACGAGGTGACCGTGGGCTCCAGCCATCCTGACCTCTGGGTAGCGGCCGGCAGCGCGGCCGCCGAGCCCGGCGGCGAGGCCACCCTGACCCTCCGCTACGGCAACCGCGGCGCGGCGCCGGCCGGAGACGTGGGCCTGTCCATCACCCTGCCCCCGGAGCTGACCTTTGTGTCGGCCAGCCTGCCGCCCGCCTCCACGAGCCCGTCTCTGTCCTGGGAGCTGGGCTCTGTAGATGCCGGCGATGCGCAGACCGTGGACGTGACCGTCGCTGCCGCGTCCGGCCCGGCCTCGCTGGTCCCACTTACGTGGACGAGCGCCATCACCACCGGGTCCCCGGAGCTGGAGCTGGAGAACAATGCCGCGCAGGGGCTCGTCCGCGTGTCCTGGAGGCGCCATCTGCCGCTTCTCTCCAGGTGAGAGCAACCGCCCGTGCCCGAAATGGGCCAAACAACGCAAGGAGGTCATCGATGTCCATCCGGCACAAGATTGCAGCGTTTCTCTTGCTGGCCCTGGGCCTGCAGACCTTTGCCCTCTCATCCGTTCGCGCAGAGGGATGGGTGACCGAGTGCGTGGACTGTCCCCGCAGTTTCGCGGACATGACCGACCGTAGCCTGGCGTTGGATGGCGACGGACGGCCGCACGTCGCCTACGGCGGCGACAACCTGTATTATGCCTGGCACGACGGCATCGCCTGGCATTACGAGACGGCCGACCCCACGCCAGGCGTGGGCCGCGATGCGTCGCTGGCCCTCGGGAAACAGGGCAATCCCCACATCGCGTACCTGGACGCGGCGAACAAGGCCGTGAAGTATGCCTACCGCGATGCCCTGGGCTGGCACACGGCGACCGTCGACCCGGGGTCCGACATCTCGACACGGCACATTTCTCTGGCCCTGGACTCGAACGACTATCCCCACCTCACCTATTACCTGGCCGAGGTCGGGCTGCGATACGTCTATCAAGACGCGGCTGGCTGGCACGAGCCCGAGGACCTGGCTGCCCTCGGTTCGGCCGGCTCCCTGCGGCTCGACGCGACTGATCGCCCGCACGTTGCCTACGCGGAAGAGGCTACGGTCAAATGCGCCTACAAGGACCATCTGGGCTGGCACACGGAGGTCGTCGATGCCCGCTACAGCGAGAATCTTTCCCTCGCCCTCGACTCGAACGGCCGGCCGCACGTCAGCTACTACTTTGCTGCCGGCTACGACCTGATGTACGCTTACAAGGACCATCTGGGTTGGCACCCCGAGATCGTGGATGGTGAGGAAGGCTGGGCGGGCCGGTACTCGTCCCTGGCCCTTGACGCCGACGACCGGCCCCACATTAGCTACGAGGGAGACGGCGACCTGAAGTATGCCCACAAGGATCTCGGCGGCTGGCACCTGGAGGTCGTGGCTGCCGAGGGCGACGCCGGGCTCTTTACGTCCATCGCCCTGGACGAGGAGGGCGCGCCCTGGATCAGCCATCTGGAGTGGACAGGCCAGACGCTGAACGTCGTCCGCCTGGTGGCCGGATCGTGGGAGAGCCAGTTGGTCGACCATGCGGCGGTGGTGGGCATGAACAGCTCCGCCGCCATGGACGCCGGCGGCACGCTGCACGTATCGTACGTCCAACAGGACGAGTGGACCAGCATCGCCCTGATGTACGCCCGGCGGGACCCCTCCGGTTGGCTCATCGAGTGCATCGACTCGAGCAGTATCGACGCTGGACACAGCTCCCTGGCACTGGACGAGGACGGCAACCCCTACATCAGCTACTATATAGGGGGGGAGTTGCGGTACGCTTTCAAGGACGCCGGGCATTGGCAAAGCGAGCTGGTGGCAGTCGACGGCTCGCACGGTTACCGCGAAGGAGGCTACACTTCGCTGGCGCTGGACAAGGACGGCTATGGCCACATCAGCTACCACCGGGCCGACATGGAAGCGCTGTCGTATGCTTACCAGGACGCCGATGGCTGGCACAACGAGGTGGTAATCTGGACGAGCGACAAGATTATGGGCAAGGGCACGGCTCTCAGCCTGCACCCGGATGGCTATCCGCGCATTGCCTTTCGCGTCGGCGAGTATGAGGACGACTTTGGCTATGCCTACAAGGACTCTGCCGGCTGGCACGTCGTATTCCCAAAGACCGAAGGACAGGTGGGCTATGGCATCTCCATGGCGTTGGACGCGAACGGCTTTCCCCACGCCAGTTACTACAACTGGACCCAGGGCATGATCGAGTACGCCTACCTGGACCCCATGGGCTGGCATTTTGAGAGCATCGAGCCCGCGACATTTGGATTCCCAACCAGCCTGGCGCTGGATGCAACCGGCCGGGTCCACGTCGCCTATCACCAGGGCCTGACCGGCGAGCTGAGGCTCGCCCACCGTGAT
>JAAYZQ010000431.1 GCA_012514775.1 Anaerolineaceae bacterium | reverse complement strand
TGTACCTGCAACTGGCCTTTGTCGCCCGCAGCAGCAGCGGAGCAACGGTCTCGGTGGCGGGCGTGACCATGTATGCCACGACCACCTACCTCATCCTGGCTGCCGTGGCCGTGGTGCTCCTGGTGGCTCTGGCTGCCGTGGCCTACTTCTGGCGCGGCAGGGAGCTGCTGGCCGCCGGTGTCTCGCTGGCGGCGGTCACCATCCTGGGCCTGATCACCGTCAGGGCCATGTGGGGGCCGAGCTTTGGCCGCGCCAGCGACCCGCGAGAGCTGCTCGTCGTGCCCGAGCGGGCCACCTCGCCCCAGGTGCGGCTGCTGGTCAGCGAGCTGGAAGAGCTGTCGCTGGAGCTGCGGGGCGACGCCCACACCCTACCGGTCACCGTCGACGCCGGCACCGGCCCCGTCGTGGCCTGGTACCTGCGCGACTGGCCGGTGACGAGCGTGGAGTCCCTGTCTTCGCCGCCCGAGACGATGGCCGCCGTCACGCTGGCCCACGCTTGCGCCGAGCCGGGCGAATGCGACCCGGCCATCGGCGAGACCTTTGCCGGGCAGGGCTTTCCCCTGAGGAGCCACTGGCTGCCCTGGGGCCTGTGGGGCCAGGATCTGCTCCGCTGGCTGATGTTCGGCGAGGGCGCCGAGCCCATCGTCGACCGGGAGGTGGTCCTGTGGGTGGCCGACACGGGCAGCTGAGGCACATCATTCGACGGATTACCGACTTACAGTGCGAGGTCTAGAATGGAAATAGAGCACGAAAAGGCCTGGTTCGACCGGCCGCTGGCCGAGATTCTGAGGCCGAACCGGGAAAAAGCAATCTATGTTCTCATCTTTGTCCTGGCGGTCGTCAGCCGCTTCTGGGACCTGGGGGCGCGGGCCATGAGCCATGACGAGAGCCTGCACGCCCTCTACTCCTATTACCTGTACAGCGGCTCGGGATATATCCACAACCCCATGATGCACGGGCCGTTCCTGTTCCACGCCAACGCCCTCATCTACTTCCTGTTCGGCGACAACGACTACACGGCGCGCATCGTCCCGGCCCTGTTCGGCATCTTTATGGTCATGAGCCCGCTCCTGCTGCGGCGCTGGTTGGGCCGCGGCGGGGCCATCGTCGCCTCGATCATGCTCCTCATCTCGCCGTCGTTCCTCTACTACTCGCGCTACATCCGGAACGACATCTATATCACCGTCTGGACGATGCTGCTCATTGCCGCCCTGTTTCACTTTATCCGCAGCCGGGACCCGCGCTGGTTCTACCTGGGCGCGGCGGTGCTGATGCTGTCGCTGGCCACCAAGGAGAACGCCTACATCTTTGGCTTTATCGGGCTGATCTTTATCCTGGAGCTGCTCGTCTGGGAGCGGGCGCGGCCTGCGATGCAGTTGTGGCTCTACGTGGGCGTTGCCGTGGCGAGCATCGCGCTCCTGGCCATTGCCAGCCTGCTGGGAGGACCGCCGGCAGCGGCTGCCGGCGAGGAGGCCGCCGGGGTGACCGGGGTCGCCAAGCTGGTGCAGGCGCTGGTCATCGTGCTGGGCGGGACCCTGCCGGCGGCCCTCGTCAGCGCCAGCCTGCTGCGCTCGCGCCACCCCGAGCCCAGCAGCATCACCGAGGCGGCTCGCAGCCTGTCGTGGCAGAACTGGCTGATGGCCATCATCGTCATGTTCCTGATCTATGCCCTGCTCTTTACGACCTTTTTCACCAATCCCCTGGGACTGGGCACGGGCGTCGCTGGCTCCATCGGCTATTGGCTGGCGCAGCAAGAAGTGGAGCGCGGCGGGCAGCCGTGGTTCTACTACCTCCTGGTGCTGCCCATGTACGAGTTCGTGCCGCTGCTCTTTAGCTTTGTGGCGACCATCTACTACCTGATCCGCGGCGCAGGGGGCCGGCGCATCGCCGCCTCGCCGGAGGCGGAAGCAGAGGACCGCGCCGCCGCCGACTCGAACTCGCGGTTCGTGGCCTTCCTGATCTTCTGGAACGTGACCACCCTGTTCACCTATAGCTGGGCCGGCGAAAAGATGCCCTGGCTGGTGGTCCATCCGGCCCTGCCCATGATCATCCTCAGCGCCAAGTTCCTGGGCGACATCCTGGGCCCGGTGAACTGGCGCGAGATCTGGGACAGGGGCGGGGCCATCCTGGCCCTGCTGCTGCCCGTGACGGCCTTTGGGCTCTTTATGCTGCTGCGCCTGCAGCCCTTCCAGGGCCTTTCCCTGTCCAACCTCCAGGAGACGGGGAACTGGATCACCGCCTTGCTAGTGACGCTGCTCCTGGTGCTCCTGACGCTGGCGGCCATGCGCCGCCTGGGAGGGCGCCGCGTCCTCCTGGTGGCCCTGGCCACGACGGCGGTCTTTTTGTCGTTCTTTACCGTGCGCTTTGCCTGGATGGCGGCCTTTATCAACTATGACTATGCCACCGAGCTGCTGGTCTATGCCCACGGCGGCGCCGACGTCAAGCCCACCCTGGCCGAGATCGCCGAGATCTCGCGGCGGACGGTGGGCGACAAGATGATCGAGGTGGCCTACGACAGCGACGTGTCGTGGCCCCTGGAATGGTACATGCGCGAGTACCCCAATCGCAAGTTCTACGGCGAGACGCCGACCCGGGAAGCGATGGACGTGCCCATCGTCCTGGCCGGCGACAAGAACGACGGCAAGGTACAGCCCTTCATGGGCGACCGCTATCACCGCTTCAAGCGGCGCCTGGTGTGGTGGCCCAACCAGCAATACATGGACCTGACGCTGGACCGCATCCGCGAGATCCTCACCACGCCGGAGCAGCGCGAGATCCTGTGGGATATTCTCTACTACCGCAAATATCCGCGCACGCCCGACGACTGGTATCACGTCCATAACTTTTACCTGTACATCCGCAAGGACGTGGCCGCCCAGATCTGGGACTATGGGGCCCGGCCGGCCGAGGCCGTGGAGCTGCCGCCCGACCCCTACCTGGACAGGCACGTCGATCTGGAGGCCGCGCAGATCTGGGGCGGGCAGGTGGGCACCGAGCCCGGCCAGTTCAACCATCCCCGGGGCGTGGCCGTCGGGCCCCAGGGCAACCTATACGTCGTCGACTCGGACAACCATCGCGTGCAGGCGTTCGATCCCAGCGGCAACCTGCTGGGACAGTGGGGCAGCAACTGCAACCTGGACACCCAACTCGGCTGCGAGGACCCCGATGGCAGCGGGCCCCTGGCCCTGGGCGACGGGCAGTTCCAGGAGCCGTGGGGCATCGCCGTGAGCGCCGAGGGACGGGTCTACGTGGCAGACACCTGGAACCACCGGGTGCAGGTCTTTGACGCCGGCGGCACCTTTCTCACCAAGTGGGGCTTTTACGGGCAGACGGCAACCGACGCCCGCTACTTTTACGGGCCGCGCGACATTGCCGTCGACGCCCAGGGGCGGGTGTTCGTCACCGATACGGGCAACAAGCGCGTCGTCGTGTTCGATGCCGATGGGAACTTGCTCGACCAGTGGGGCGAGGAAGGGCCCCTGCCCGGGGCCTTTGCCGAGCCGGTGGGCCTCGACGTCGACGACGAGGGCAACATCTATGTCGCCGACACCTGGAACCAGCGGGTGCAGGTGTTCGACGCGAACCTGGACTTCCTGCGAGAGTGGCCGGTGGACGCCTGGTACGGCCAGTCGGTGGTCAACAAGCCATTCCTGGCCGTGGACGGGCAGCGGCGCGTGTACATTACCGATCCCGAGGGCTATCGCGTGGCCGTCTTTGGCCCGGAGGGAGAGGTGGTGGCCACCTTTGGCCTCTACGGCTTTGACAACCTGTCCTTTAGCCTGCCGTCAGGCATTGACGTCGACGACGAGGGCAACATCTATGTGGCCGACACCGATGGCCACCGCGTGATGAGGTTCCCGCCCATCGGCGAGCAGTAGGCGGAACCTACAACGCCGGCCGCCCCCCACTCTCCCCTCAGGGTGGGGGTGCGGCGGCCGGCGAGAGAATCATCGCGGCCGGCAGCCAGAGGTGAAAGATGAGCGCGCCCGGGGTTGGCGCGCTCGATTCATCTGGTCGCTATGATAGCGCGTTCGGCGATGCCCGCCCGGCCTAGCCGAGCTGATCGGGGGTGAAACCGGCGGGCAGCAGCTCGGCAATGGTGAAGGAGCGCACGTCGCCCTTGGTGTCGGCCACCAGGACGCGCAGATCGCCCTCGGGGCCCCCGAACTCGCGCAGGATCTGCCGGCAAGCGCCGCAGGGTGTGGCCCCCGTCTCGGTGACGACGGCGATGGCCTCAAAGCTCCGCTCGCCCTCCGAGACGGCCTTGGTCAGGGCCGTGCGCTCGGCGCAGGTGGTCAGGGGATAGGACGCGTTTTCGACGTTGCATCCCGTGTAGACGCGGCCGGAGCGCCCCAGCAAGGCCGCTCCGACTGGAAATCCAGAATAGGGCGCGTAGGCCTTTTCGCGGGCCTCGGCCGCCAGGGCCACCAACTCGCGGTCGCTCGTTGTCTCGCTCGTCTTCTGGATCATGGCGTCCACCGTCTCTTTCCGTTGCCGTTTCCGTTGGCCTGCTTCCCCGCGGGGTCCGGCGTCTCCGGCTCCCCCTCGGGCTGGATGGAAGGGGGCAGGTACCGCCGGACACGCACCTTGCGAATGCGCCGGCCGGCCACCGATTCGACAACAAACTCCAGGTCGTCGTAGGCCACCTGGTCGCCGGGCGCCGGGACCTTGCCCAGCTCGGTGTAGATAAAGCCGCCCAGGGTGTCGTTGTCTTCCGTGGGCAAGGAAACATCCATCAGGCGGTTCAGATCGTCCAGGTCTACCCGGGCATCGAACACGTACTCGTTCTCGTCCACGAACTCCACAAAGGGCTCCTCGGTGTCATACTCGTCCTGGATCTCGCCCACGATCTCTTCCAGCAGGTCCTCGATGGTGACCAGGCCGGCCACGCCGCCGTACTCGTCGACGACGATGGCCATGTGCACCCGCCTCTGCTGCAGGTCGGGTAGCAGCTCGCTCGCCCTCTTGGTCTCGGGGACGAAATACGCCTCGCGCAACAGGCCCTTGAGGGGCACGTCGATGCGGCCATCGCGCAGGTAGGGCAGCAGATCCTTGGCATAGAGCAGCCCTTCGATGTTGTCGATGGTCTCGTGAAAGACGGGGATGCGCGAATGGCCGGCCTGCATGATGGTCTCCAGCGCCTCGAGAAGGGGCGTCGTCACCTCCAGGGCCACGACGTCGATGCGCGGCACCATCACCTCGCGGGTCATGGTGTCGCCCAGGTCAAAGATGGAGTAGATCATCTCCTTCTCTTCTTCTTCGAGGACGCCTTCTTCTTCGCCGGCGTCGACCAGGGTCCTGATCTCTTCTTCTGTCACGAAGGGCATTTCGCTGCGCGTGCCGGCGCCAAAGATCCGGGCGATGCCGTTGCTGATCCAGACCACCAGGCGCACCACGGGCATGAACAGGGTGGCGAGCAGGTTCAGCGGGCGGGCCAGGGCCAGGGTCAGCCTCTCGCTGTGGTGCACGCCCAGGGCTTCGGGCACGAGCTGGGCCAGGATCAGCATTGCCAGGGCAGCCAGGAACACGATAAGAAAGAAGACCACGGGGTAGCTGGCCGCGCCCAGCCAGGGTTCGACGAGCGTCGCCAGGGGCTGTACCGTGGTTATGGCCACCACCGCGCTGGCAAAAGAGCTGGTGAGCACCAGGCCCAGTTGGGTCGTCGCCAGGAGCCGGCTCGCGTCGTCGGCCAGCCTCTCGGCAATGCGTGCCGAGGCGACGCCCTCTTCGGCGAGCTGGCGCAGCCGCGGTTTGCGCACGTTTATGAGGGCCACACGGGCCATGCTCAGGATGGCATTGACCGTGATGAGACCCACCAGCAAAAGCACCTCCCAGAGGGTCACCTTATTTCACCTCCCACTCCGCTGCGCTCCGGGACTCGGCCGACTCGCCGGTCGCCGCCTGTGGCGGTTGGGGAGGGCGCGCCGGCACGCCATAGACGAGGCCCCCGGGCGGCACGTCGTGGGTGACGACCGAGCCGGCGCCCGTGATGGCGCCCTCTCCGATGGTCACCGGCGCCACCAGCATGGTGTCGCTGCCGATAAAGGCTCCCGCACCGATCTCGGTGCGGTGTTTGCGCGCGCCATCATAGTTGCAGGTGATGGTTCCCGCGCCGATGTTGGCCCCGGCGCCCACGCTGGCATCGCCGAGGTAGCTGACGTGTCCCATCTTGGCCCCCGGACCCAGGGTAGCGTTCTTGAGCTCGCCAAAATTGCCCATGTGCGCGCCGCGCCCCAGGCGGCCGCCCTTGCGCAGGTGGCCAAAGGGGCCCACGTCGCTGCCGTCCTCCATGGCAGCATCCTCGACGACCGACATCTCCACGCGGCAGCCATTGCCGATATCCGAGTTGCGGATCACCGAGCCGGGGCCGATGGTGCAGCCCTCGCCGATGCGCGTTCGCCCCTGAAGCAGCGTGTTGGGCCAGATGACCGTGTCGGGCCCGATCTCCACGCCGGCCTCGATGTAGGTCGCTTCGGGGTGGATGAGGGTCACTCCCGCCAGCATCCAACCCTCGTTGATACGCCGCCGCATCTCGGCCTCGGCACGGGCCAGCTTGGCGCGGTGATCGACGCCCATGACCTCCAGGGGATCGGCCACCTCCAGGGCTGCCACCGTTTCGCCCTGGCGTACCGCCCCGGCCACGAGGTCGGTGAGATAGAACTCGCCCGCGGCGCTGGGCTCGAGGGCCGCCAGGTTGGGCCACAGCCAGCCATCGCGGAAGCAGAGGATGCCGCTGTTTACCTCGCCAATGGCCCGCTCTTCGGCCGTGGCGGCGGCGTCTTCGACGATGGCCAGCACGCGTCCCGTGCCTGCCTGGCGCACGATGCGCCCGTAACCGGCAGGGTTTTCGGGCCGGAAGGTGAGGATGGTGACGGCGGCGCCGGCGCCCTCGTGGTGCTCGATCATGCGGCGCAGCGTCTCGGGCCGGATCAGCGGCGTGTCGCCATAGACGACCAGCACCGTGCCCGCGCGGCCCGCCGCTCCGCCGGCAGCTTGCCGCACGGCGTCGCCGGTGCCCAACCGCTGCTCCTGCGTGGCATACACCGGGCCTTCGCCCAATGCCTGGCGGACCTGATCGCCGCCGTATCCCGTGACCACCACCAACCGGGCCGGCTCCAGGGCGCGGGCCACGTCGAGGACGTGGGCCACCATGGGCCGGCCGGCCAGGGGATGGAGGACTTTCGGCAACGGCGATTTCATGCGGGTGCCGGCACCCGCCGCCAGTACGATAATTGTCAGATTCAAGGGTTCGCTCCTTGGGCTACGTGCAAAACGACCAAGAGAGCCCACGCCCTCCCGGCGTTAGCTCAATCCTGGTCGCCTATTCACAGCACTCTCTTTTTGTGGGTGAGGGTCGGTTCCCTCAGAGGGTGACTCGTCCATCCAATTCCAGCCCCGCCGGGCTTGTCTCGGCGGGACCTGATCTATATGCGCCTGTTTGACGGTTTGACAGATCCATTCTAGCACAGATTGCCGCGAGCACAAAACCAGGGCAAACCCCTGGCCGCTCGCCCGCTTTTCAGGCGAGATATTTTACCTCAAATCGGGCCTTTTAGCAAGACCCGTCCCGGAAGGCACCAGGGTATCCAGGTCCCCTCTAGCCAGGTACCTTCTAGCCAGGTACCTTCTAGCCAGGTACCTTCTAG
>JAAYZQ010000430.1 GCA_012514775.1 Anaerolineaceae bacterium | reverse complement strand
CTACCCGCCCACCATCGAGCGGTACAGCGCCAGCGTCGACGCGGCGATGGACTCCCAGGTGAACTGTTGCGCCAGCCGCCGGGCCCCCTCCCCCAGCCTTTGCCGCGCGGCCGGATCGGCCGCCAGGTCCAGGATGGCCCGCGCCAGGGCCTCGGGCTCCTCCGGCGGCACCGTGCGGACGTTCTCGCCCTCTTCCAGCTCGGGCAGCGGCACCCGCGGCCTGGTGGTCACGATGGCCGCGCCGTGGGCCAGGGCCGCGTGCAGCGTGCCGTGGAGCAGCGACGCCCCGTCGCGAAAGGGCAGGACGCACAGGTCGGCACAGTCAAAGCAGGCCGACACCTCTTCCCCCGGCAGGTAGCCGGTCCAGCGCACGCGATCCGCCAGGCCCAGGTCGGCGACGAGGGCCTGGATCATGGCCAGGTAGGCCACGTTGGTCGGGTCGCTGGCCCCCGTCTGGCCGCCGATCATCAGCAGGCGCGGGTTCCAGGCGCCCCCGTCCGCCTCGGCCAACAGGCGCAGGGCATGGAGCAGCGTATCGACCCCCTTGCGGTCGTTGACAAAACCAAAGAAGCACAGGTGCAGGTCGCCGGGCGCGGCGCCCCAGCGGGCGCGCCACGCCTCGCGCTGGTAGCCGGCAGGCAGGCGGGGAGCCAGGTTCGAGCCGATGGGGATGAGCGACACGGCCGGGCCGGATCGGGCCAGGGCGACGCTCAACCTCTCGTGGTCCTCGCGGTTGGTCGTGATGGCGGCATCGCTGTCCCTCGCCAGCGCTTCCACCACCCGGCGGCGCAGGGGGCCCGCCTTGGGAAAGAGGTAGGGCACCTTCAGGTCGTGAAAGGTGACGGCCAGGCGCGGCCGCCCCGCGCCCAGCAGCCGCAGCCGCCGCGGAAAAAAGTTGATGGCCGGGTGCATGGCATAGGCCGCCGCCTGGTACTGGACGTGGACCACGTCGGGCGCCTCGCGGCGGATGGCTTCCAGGAGCTGGCGCCACGAGCCCCAGCCCCAGCTCTCCACGACGGGGTAGACGGCCAGGCCCTCCACGTGGCCCGCCGCCGCCGACGTGACGACCTGCACCGTGCAGCCCTGCTCTGCCAGGGCCAGGGCCAGCTCGCGGGTGTAGTCGCCCACGCCGCCCTGCATGGGTGGGAACTCGCCGCTGACGAACAGGACCTTCACGCCCGGTCGCCTCGCAGGCCGGAGCGGAGCACCTGCCTGTAGGCCCGCAGCCGCTCGGCCCGCAGGGGGCGCTTGTGCCCCACCAGCCACTTGAGCCCCTCGCGCGCGGCCTGGTAGAGGTAGGTCGCCAGCAAAAAGCCCCGCAACAGCTCGGCCGTCAGCCGGCCGTGGTGTTTGCGGAAATAGCGCACCTTGCTGCTCTGGAAGTGGATGTGCCGCGCCGGCACCACCTGCTCGCTGCTCTTGCCCTCGTGGTGGATCACCCGGGCGGTGGGCAGGTAGATCACCTGCCAGCCGGCGCCCTTGATGCGCCGGCACCAGTCCAGCTCTTCGGAGTACATGAAAAAGCCCTCGTCGAGCCCGCCCACCTGCTCGTAGGCGGCGCGGCGCACCAGCAGGCAGGCGCCCACCAGCCAGTCCACTGGCTGGGGCTCGCCGGGGGCTGGGGGCGTGTCGAGCATGTAGTAGCGGCGCAGGACGCGGTTGTCGCGCCACCACTCCTGGACGACGGTGCTCTCCACGAGGGCGGTGGCCACGGTCGGGAAGCGGCGGCGAGACGACTGGACGCTGCCGTCGGGGTAGAGGAGCTGGGGGCCGAGGACGCCGGCCTCCGGGTGGGCCTCCATGCAGCCCACCATCTCGGCCAGGGCGCCGTCCAGCAGCTCGGCGTCGGGGTTGAGCAACAACAGGTAGCGCCCCTGGCTGGCCGCCAGCCCCTGGTTGTTGGCCGCCGTGAAGCCCCGGTTCCGGTCGTTGGCGATGAGGCGCACCGTGGGGAACTCGGCCTGGACCATGGCGGCGCTCCCGTCGGCGCTGGCATTGTCTACCACCAGGATCTCCAGGCTGCGAGGATGCGCGCTGCGGTCGCCCGCGTTCAGGATTGACTGGAGGCAGCGGCGCAGCAGGTCGCTGACGTTCCAGCTCACGACGATGACGCTCAGATCCATCGCGGATCTCCGGGGCTGTCTTATTTGCGGCGCGAAACGGCAAACTCGGCCAGGGCCACCATGCGGTTGCGAGGCTCGCCCTCGGGCAGGGCGGCCAGGGCTTCCTGGCTGCGCCGCACAAAGCCGTCGGCCCGTTCCCTGGCCCGGGTGAGCGCTTCGGAGCCGCGGATGGCGGCCACCACCTCGGCCACCAGGGCGTCGTCTCCCCCCTTGCCCACCACCGTGGCAACGCGCTGGTCGTCGGGGTTCTCGCGCAGGTAGTAGAGCACCGGCAGGGTCACGATCCCCTCCCGCAGGTCGCTGCCCACCGGCTTGCCCATGGTCGCCTCGTCGCCCTGAAAATCGAGGAGGTCGTCGATGATCTGGAAGCCCGTGCCCAGCAGTTGGCCATAATCCCGCAGGGCGCGAATCTGATCCTCGTCGGCACTGCCCAGGACGGCCGCCGCCTCGGTGGCCGCCGAGAAGAGCGAAGCCGTCTTGGCATAGATGCGCTCGTCGTAGCGCGCCAGGGCCTGTTCCCAGGCTTCGTCGCTATCCAGAGGCGGCAGGTAATGCCGGTCAAAGATCTGCCGCAGCTCGCCGCTGCAGATGACCATCAGCGTCTGGGCGAAAATGGTCATGACCCGGACGTGGCGCGTCTCGGCCGCCAGCGCCGCGGCCCGGGCAAAGAGATAGTCGCCGGCCAGGACGGTGGCGCCCGTGCTCCAGCGGGCGTTGAGGGTCTCGCTCCCGCGACGCACGAGGGCGCCGTCCACCAGATCGTCGTGGACGAGGGTCGCCGTGTGGAGCATCTCCACGGCGGCGGCCAGAGCCACCAGCTTGTCCTGGTCGGCGTCAAAGATACTGCCGGCCAGCAGGGCCAGGGCCGGCCGCAGTCGCTTGCCCCCGCTGTCCAGAAGGCTGTGCAGGATCGGCGTTAACTGTGGGTAGAGATGCACGGGCTCGCGCAGTTTGCTCTCTACCCGTTCCATGTCGCTCGCAAGCGGCTCCAAGAGAGGGATCGTCTTCAATCTACCTACTCTCCAGTTCAGTCTTGCCATTCGGCGTTCCATCGTCGAGCTGAAATAGCCGCCTGGCGTTGGCCGTCGTTGCCGCCGCCAGCTCGTCGAAGGCAATGCCCTTGAGCTCGGCCACGCGCTCGGCCACGAGCCGGACGTAGCTCGGTTCGTTCCGCTTGCCGCGATGGGGATGGGGCGGCAGGAAGGGGCAATCCGTCTCGACCACGATGCGGTCCAGGGGCACGGCCTGCACGATGCGCGGCAACTGGCGCGCGTTCTGATACGTCACGGGTCCCGAGAAGCCGAGGTAAAAGCCCAGGCTGATGGCCTTTTCGGCCATGGCCAGGTCGCCCGAGAAGGTGTGGAGCACGCCCGGCCGGCCGGCGAGGGCTCCCCCGGCCAGGCCCCCGGCCCAGTCCTGCAACATGCCCAGGACGTCGTCGTGGGCGTCACGGTCGTGGATGATGACCGGCTTGCCGAGGCGGGCCGCCCAGGCGAGCTGGGCCTGGAAGGCGCGCCGCTGCACGTCCCGGGGCGAGCGATCCCGGTAATAGTCGAGGCCCACCTCGCCCACGGCCACCACCCGGGGCTCCTCGCTCAGCCGGCGCAGGGCGGCCAGCGTGTCGCCCGTCAGCGTCGAGGCGTCGTGGGGATGCACGCCCACCGCGGCGACGATGGCCTCGTTCTCGGCGGCCAGCGCCACCGCGCGCCGGCTGCTGGCCAGGTCGACGCCGACGGTGACCATGGTCGCCACCCCCGCGGCGCTGGCCCTGGCCAGAACCGCCTGGCGATCGGCGTCGAACTGCGCCAGGTCGAGGTGGGCGTGTGTGTCGATCAGCACGATGGCGCTCCGCTGCTAGGGCTCCAGCCCGGCGATGCGCAGGCCGTCTTGCAGGATGTCCTGCACGCGGTCCTCCCTGGTCGTCTCGGTATAGACGCGGATCACCGGCTCGGTGCCCGAGAATCGAATGAGCAGCCAGCCGTCGTCGCCCAGGAGGAATTTAAAGCCGTCCGTGGTGTCCAGCCCGGTCACCGGCAGCCCGCCGATGGTCGCCGGCTCGGCATCGACGATGCGCTGCCGGGTGGCCTCGCGCAGCTCCTCGGGAAAGCGGCGATCGATGCGGTCGTAATGGTGGGGACCCACCTGGCTGTAGAGGTGCTCGATGAGCTGCGACGGGGTCTTGTCCATGCGCACCATCAGGTCCAGGAAATAGAGCCCCGCCAGGATGCCGTCCCTCTCGGGCACGTGGTTGCGGAAGGCATAGCCCCCACTCTCCTCGCCGCCCATGAGGGCGTCGGTCTCGATCATCTTGGGCGCCACGTACTTGAAGCCCACCCCCGTCTGGTGCACGGGCACGTTGTAGAGCCTGCCCAGCTTTTCCAGCATCGACGTGGTGGACAGGGTCTTGACGATGGGGCCGCGCTCGCCCCGCACCTCCAAAAAGTACATCGCCAGCAGGGCGTACACCTGGAGCTGGTTGACGAACTGGCCGTGCTCGTCGCCGATGCCCACGCGGTCGGCGTCACCGTCGTTGATGATGCCCACGTCGGCGCCCACCTCGACGATCTTGGCCAGGCCGGCGTCGACGTTGGGCGGGATGGGCTCGGGACGCACCATGTCGGGGAAGAGCGGGTTGCGGGCCGAGTGGATCTCCACGACGCGGGTCTTGCCGCCGTCCAGGATACGCGGAAACCAGCCGGCGCCGTTGCCCCACATGGCGTCGACCACCACGGTGAGGCCCGCCTCTTTGATGGGCGTCACGTCGATCATCCGGGCGAGCTGTTCCAGGTAGGCCGGCGCCGGGTCAAAGTAACGGATGGTGCCCTGCTCCAGCGCGTCGCTCAGCGCCACGCGCCTCACGCCCGACACGGCAGGGATGCGCTCCTCGATCTCGCGCAGCCCCTCGGGGGCGATGGCTCCGCCGTGCTCGTCGCGCACCTTGAAGCCGTTGTCGGTGGGTGGGTTGTGGCTGGCCGTGATGTTGACGGCCGCCGAGGCTCCCTGGGCCACTACCGCGTAAGAGATGACCGGCGTCGGCGCCGGACCGTCGGTCAGCAGCACCTGGAAGCCGTTGGCTGCCAGGACTTTGGCCGTGGCCACGGCAAAGTGCTCGCCGCCAAATCTGCGGTCGTGGCCCACCACGACCTTGGAGCCAACCTTGCCCTGCTGTTGCAGGTAGAAGGCAAAGCCCTGCGCGCAGCGGCGCACGTTGTCAAAGGTGTAATCCTCGGCGATACGGCCTCGCCAGCCGTCGGTGCCAAATTCGATCTCGCTCATCGTCTCGCTCCTGTTCAACAAGCTGTGGCCTGGAGTTGTTTCAAGTCGGCGTCTACCATCATGTGGACGAGCCCTTCAAAAGAGACCTGGGGCTCCCAGCCCAGGTCCTGGCGTGCCTTGCTCGGGTCGCTGACCAGCAGGTCGACCTCGGCGGGGCGATAGAACTGGCGGTCGGCGACGACGTGCTTTTCCCAGTCAAGGCCCACGTGGTCAAAGGCGACCTGGCACAGCTCGCGGACCGAGTGCGTCTGCCCGGTGCCCACCACGTAATCGTCGGGCCTGTCCTGCTGGAGCATGAGCCACATGGCCTGGACGTAATCGCCGGCAAAGCCCCAGTCGCGCCGGGCCTCCAGGTTGCCCAGGCGCAGCTCGCTGGCCAGCCCCAGCTTGATGCGGGCCACGCCGTGGCTCACCTTGCGCGTGACAAACTCCAGGCCGCGCCGCGGGCTCTCGTGGTTAAATAGGATGCCGGAGCAGGCGTACAGGTCATAGCTCTCGCGATAGTTGACCGTGATCCAGTGGCCGTAGACCTTGGCCACGCCGTAGGGGCTGCGGGGATAGAACGGCGTCGTCTCTCGCTGGGGCACCTCGTGGACCTTGCCAAACATCTCGCTGCTGGAGGCCTGGTAGAACCGCGCCTCGGGCACGGCGTTGCGCATGGCCTCCAGGACGCGCGTCACGCCCATGGCCGTGCAGTTGCCGGTAAACACCGGCTGTTTCCACGAGGTGGGCACAAAACTCTGGGCGGCGAGGTTATAGATCTCGTCCGGCTTGTACTCTTTCATGATGTCGATCATGGACGTCTGATCCAGCAGGTCACCCGGGACGAGGGTGACGCGATCCTGGATGTGGTCGATCCGCTCGAAATTTACGGTGCTCGTCCGCCGCACCATGCCGATCACCTCGTAGCCCTTCTCGAGGAGAAACTCGGCCAGGTAGGATCCGTCCTGCCCGGTGATCCCTGTCACCAACGCTCTTCTGGTCATCGACCTTAACCCTCGTCACTCGATTTCTGCCCGACTCTCTCGCGCCAATACTCCATGATGTCCTCCATGCTCTGGCGGAAGGGGATGGTCGTTTCCCAGCCCGTTTCCGCCCGGAGGCGAGTCGCGTCGCAGATCACTTCCGGCACTTCCGATGGCCGCATTCGCTCCGGGTCCTGGTGGACGGCGACCTCTACCCGGCTAAGGGACAGCAGTGTATCCAGGATTTCCTTGATGGCATGGGATTCACCGGAGCCGATATTATACACCTCGCCGGGCTTGCCTGATGTGATCAGCAACACGTAGGCGCGCACCACGTCGCGAACGTCGCAAAAGTCGCGCCGGGCGTCGAGGTTGCCCACCCGCAACACCGGTTCCTGCTTTCCCGCCTCGATGGCCGCGATCTGGCTGGCAAAGTCGGGCGCCACAAAGCCCAGGCCCTGGCGGGGCCCCACGTGGTTAAAGGGCCGCGCCCGCACCACGTGCAGGTGATGGGTCAGGTGATACTGGAGGCCCAACAGGTCCTGGGCCACCTTGCTCACGGCGTAGGGGCTCAGGGGGCGCAGCGGCGTGTCCTCGTCGATGGGCAGCTCGTCGGGCCGGGTCATGCCGTATTCTTCCGACGAACCGACGACCAGGACCCGGCAATCGGGCCTGTCCTGGGCGACCACCTCCAGGATGTTGAGCTGCATGCGGATGTTGGTCTCCAGCGTGCCCCACGGATCGTGCCGCGAGACCGAGACGAGGGGTTGGGCGGCCAGGTGAAAGATGACGTCCGGCTGCGACTGGTCCAGCACAAAGCGCACGACGTCGGTGCGCGACAGCTCGGCCGGGTACAGCTCCAGGGTGCCACAGAGGTCGGCAATGTTGCCGTACGGTCCAAAGACGGTGCCGGCCACCTCCCAGTCTGTATTGTCCAGCAGGTACTCGGCCAGGTGGCTGCCGACAAAGCCCGAGATGCCGGTGATCAGTGCTTTCAAGGGCGACCTCCAGTAGCTACTCGTCCGAACCGGCCGCCTTGCCCGGTTCGGACTGTTCAGGTGAGCCGGCTCGGCCCTGCCATCGGGAAGCATTATACCCTACTTTCAGCCCCATCGCAAAGGCGTATGCGCGGGCGACTAGGGCACGTCAGGTGCCGGGATACCGTTGCGAACCAGGGGGAAAGATGCTATAATAGGCGCCACGGAGGTGTTTCCAGGCAGGATGTCAAGGCAGGCTGAGGGGTTGCACCGCTTTCGCACGGGCAACGATGCCAAAAATCTGGCCCAGGTTCAGTTGGAGGGTGCTCGCGTACTCGCCCGGCAGGGCGACGTGGAGCAGGCACGCCGCTTGCTGCGCGCCGCCGCCCAGGACGACCCGGCCTGCGCCGATGCCTGGCTGGAGCTGGCCCGGCTGGCCACCGACCCGGTGGAGCGCAAGATGTACCTGCTGCGGGTGGTGAGCCTGGAGCCCGGCAACGCCCGGGCCCGGTCGGAGCTGGCCCGCCTGGGGCCCTCCCTGGCCGGGGAACGGCGGGCGCCCCGGCGCGCGAGGCCCCGCTGGCATGTCGGGGTCCTCGCCCTGGCGGTCCTGGTCGCCTTCCTCGCCCTGGCCGCCGCCCTGGTGTGGGGCCCGGTCGATAGCAGCCTCGCCCGGCTGCTGCCCACGGCCACGCCGGCCCCCACGCCCACGCCCACCCGGACGCCCGGCGAGGTCGCCGCCCAGTTCTACCCCCAGTTGGACGCCGCCCTGGCTGCCGAAAACTGGGGCCGCGCCCTGGAGATCGTCGCCATCGTCCAGGGCCTCGATCCCACCAACGACGAGGTGCGCGCCCGGGCCCGCGACACCCACATGCAGGTCGGCCGGTCCCTCGTTTCTTCCGGGCAGGCAGGCGAGGCGCTGGGCCATTTCGAGGAAGCCCTGGTCCTCTTTCCCGGCAACGCCGAGGCCCTCCGCTGGCGCGAGGTCACGCGGTCGTACCTGGATGGCACCGCCGCCCTGGCCGCCGGCGACTGGGCGGCCGCTGCCGGGACCCTGGCCGAGGCCCACGACCGCATGCCCGACTATCCCGGCCTGGAGGCCGCCGTGACCGAGGCCTACCGCAAGCTGGGCACGGCGGCCGCCGGGAGCGACGACTGGACGAGCGCCATCGACGCGCTTTCGGAGGCGAATCGCCGCTCGCCCGACGACCGGCAGGTGGTCGATCTCCTGGCCGACGCCTACCGCGAGCGGGGCATCGCCCTGCACGAGCAGGGCGACCTGGAGAGTGCCCGCACGGACCTGGAGGCCGCCCTGGCCCTGCGCCCCGACGACGCGCAAGCCCAGGAACACCTGGACCGGGTGATGTACATCCTCTTTCCGCCCAAGAGGATCGAGATCAACATCTCGACGCAACGCTTTTACGCCTGGGAGGGCGATACCCTCATCTACGAGTTCCTCACCTCCACCGGCCTGCCCGGCCGCGACACGGCCGCCGGCCACTACCAGGTCCTCGACAAGATCCCCATGGCCCATTCCGACGTCTGGCAGCTCGACATGCCCTACTGGCTCGGGATCTATTACGTGGGCAACATCGAAAACGGGATCCACGCCCTGCCTATCCGGCCCGACGGCACGGTGATGTGGGGCGGGCTCCTGGGCCAGAAGGCTTCCTACGGCTGCATCATCCTCAGCACCGAGGCAGCCCAGATTATCTATAACTGGGCCGAAGTGGGCACGGAAGTGGACATTCACTACTAGGAGGTCCAGAGATCCGCTCCCCGCTGTCCCGGCGGAGGGCCGCGACAAGCGATGGAGCAGGGGTTAAGACGATGGGACGACGCTTTTTTGACGATCAGATCCACGGGCTACTGGAGGACCTGCTGGCGATGGGGCAGCACGTTGCCGACTCGATCCAGCGCTCCATCGATGCGCTCTCCAGGCAGGACCCCGACCTGGCACGGGCGATCATTGCCTACGACGACGAGATCAACAACCTGCAGCACGACATCGACGAGAAGTGCCTGGTGCTCCTGGCGACCCAGCAGCCCATGGCCAGCGACCTGCGCGCCATCCTGTCCATCTCGAACATTGCCGCCGAGCTGGAGCGCATCGGCGACTATACCGAGGGCATTGCCAACCTGGCCATCAAGCTCTCGGGCCAGCCCTTCCTCAAGCCCCTCATCGACATCCCGCGCATGGCCGACGAGAGCAGCCGCATGTTGACCGCCTCGCTGGAGGCCTTTGCCCGGCACGACGTGGAGGCGGCGCGGGCCATCGGCGATCAGGACGACATCGTCGACGCCCTGTATGACCAGGTGTATCGCGAGCTCCTGGTCTTCATGATCGAGGATCCCAGGACCATCACCCAGGCCACCTATCTCCTGTGGGTGGCCCACAACCTGGAGCGGATCGCGGACCGCACGACCAACATCGCCGAGCGTGTGGTCTTTATGCATAACGGCAAGATCGTGGATCTGAACCGGTAGGAAAAAGAGACAACATTCGATGTGGAGGCAGAGGCAATGAGCATGGATGTGGGCCAGTTAATGCAGATGACGTCCTGGCTGGACGAGGAGCATCGCCGTGACAAGGCAGAGTTGATCCGCCTGCAGCAAAAGGTCGCAAGCCAGGAGTCAGAGCTCCAGGATCAATCCCGCCTGATCAAAGAGCTGGAGGGGCGGTTGGTTGGCATGCAGGCCCAGTTGCTCAAGCAGGCCCAGATGCAGGCGGCTCTGCAGCAGCTCAAGGACGAAGTGGTGCAGATGTTTGCCCAGGCCGACGAGCGCCGCCAGCAAGAAACGCGTGAGACGGAACGGGTGCGGGCCATCGAGCGCGACAACGTCGCGCGGGCGGTGAACGAGGTTCGCCGCGATCTCCAGCGGCTGCCCCGGTTCGACGAGGAGTTGGGGCTGCGCAAGGCGGAGCAGGCGCGCATCGGCGAGATCGTCCTGGGCTTGCAGCAGAGCATCACCAGCCTGAGCCAGGAAGTGGACAACAAGATGCGCGGCGTTCCCTTCCTGGAGGACGGGCGCCAGCAGGATGCCAAGCGCATTGCCCGGCTCCAGCAAGAGTCGATGGAGGCCATGAAAAAGCTGGAGCAGCACGGCTCGCGCCTGCAGATGATGGAGGACGTCAGCCAGCGACACGAGCGGGACGCGGGCGAGCTGAAAGAGATCGTGTCGCAGATCCGCTCCGGCCAGCGCGAGTTTATCGAGAAGCAGCTCCTGGAAGCCGAGCACGTCAAGCGCCAGGTCGCCGAGTGGATCGAGACGAGCGAGGCCCAGGTGAAGCGAATGGACGCCTTTGCCGCCCGCATGCAAGAGTTCTCCGAGGCGTTTCGGGAGGACCGCCAGACCGTGGGGAGCATCGAGCGCTTCCAGGAGATCATCCGCCGCGATCAAACCCAGGTGGCCGAGCTCCAGCGCCTGAGCGAGGAGCGCCAGAAGCGCCAGTTGGAACAGTGGGTTGAGGAGAACGAGAAGCGCTGGCGCAAGGAGCTGCTGCGCTGGGATCACCAGTGGAGCGAGCAATCAAAGCGCAACAGCCAGGTCACCCTGCAGTTCACCGAACTGGTCGAGCGCCTCGACCATCAGCAGGCCGAGATCGACGCCACGTGGAAGTTCCTGGAGTCGCAGATCAACTTCCAGACGCAGGAGCAGCGGCGCTGGCTGGCAGAGATGACCAAGCTCCTGGAACAGCGGCCGAAGAAGGAGTAGGCGGTGCGCGTCATCGGGACTGCAGGCCACGTCGACCACGGCAAATCCACCCTGGTCCACGCCCTGACCGGGATCGACCCCGACCGGCTCAAGGAAGAAAAAGAGCGGGAGATGACCATCGACCTGGGCTTTGCCTGGTTGGACCTGCCCAGCGGCGAGCGCGTGGGCATCGTGGACGTGCCCGGGCACAAGGACTTTATCAAGAACATGCTGGCCGGCGTGGGCGGGATCGACGCCGCCCTCTTTGTCGTGGCCGCCGACGAGGGCGTCATGCCCCAGACGCGGGAGCACCTGGCCATCCTCGACCTCCTCCAGGTTCGCGGAGGGGTGGTGGCCATGACCAAGGTGGACATGGTGCCCGACGAGGACTGGCTTGACCTGGTGGAGGCCGACCTGCTGGACGTCCTGGAGGGCACGGTGCTGGACGGTGCCGCCATCGTGCGCTGCTCGGCGCGCAGCGGGCTGGGGCTCGAGGACCTCCTGGCCGAGCTGGACCGCTTTCTGTTGACCAGCGCCCCTCGCCGCGACGTGGGACGGCCGCGGCTGCCCATCGACCGCATTTTTACCATCCCGGGCTTTGGCACGGTGGTCACGGGCACGCTGAACGACGGCGTCCTCACCGTGGGCCAGGAGGTCGAGATCCAGCCCTCGGGCCTCAAGGCCCGCATTCGGGGCTTGCAGAGCCACAAGCAAAAGGTCCAGCGGGTGGTGCCGGGCAGCCGGGCGGCGGTAAACCTCTCGGGCCTCAGCACCGACGAGGTCCGCCGCGGCGAAGTGGTGACCACGCCCGGCTGGCTGCACCCCACGACGCTGGTCGATTGCACCCTTCGCTATTTGCCCGATGCCCCCGCGCCGCTGAAGCATAACGCCCTGGTGGACTTTTTCAGCGGGGCGGCCGAGTCGCAGGCGCGGGTGCGGATCCTGGGAAAGAAGGTCCTGGCTCCGGGTGAGGAGGGCTGGATCCAGGTCCGCCTCGAAGAGCCGGCGGCACTCCTCAAGGGTGATCGCTTTATCATTCGCCAGCCCTCGCCGAGCATCACCATCGGCGGCGGCATGGTTATCAACCCCTGGCCCGGCCGGCGCCACCGACGGTTCCGGCCCGAGGTGATCGAGCAGCTCGAAACCCTGGCTCACGGCTCGGCCGACGAGGTCCTGTTGCAGGACCTGGAGCGCCGCCAGCCCACGGACGTCCGCGAGCTGCTGACGCGCACCAGCCTGCCACGCGGCCAGGCGCGCGAATCCCTGGCCGTGCTGGTGGGCCGCGGGCAGGTCCTCGTCCTCAACGGCCGGACCGACGGCGAGATCCCCGAGTCCAGCTATCTCATCACCCGATCGGGGTGGAGCGCCCTCCAGGAGCGGCTGGAAAGCCTTCTGGCCGGCTTTCACCGCCAGTTCCCCTTGCGCGCGGGCATGCCCCGCGAAGAGGTCAAGAGCCGCCTGGCGCGGCACGTCGCCGACCTGTCGCCCAGGCTGTTCAACGACATCGTGGGCCGCGCCCTGGCGGAGGGCTGGCTGGCGGAAGGGGGCATGGCGTCCGACCGCCTCCGGCTGGCCTCCCACGAGGTGAGCTTGCAGCCGGCGCAGCAGCGCGCCGTGGACGAGCTGCTGCGGACCTTCCGCCGCGAGCCCTACACCACGCCGTCGGTGGCCCAGGTGGAAGAGCGGGTCGGCGGCGACGTCCTGGCCGCCCTCCTGGAGCAGGGGCGCCTCATCAGGCTCGGCGACGACGTCCTGTTCCTGGCCGAGACCTACGAAGAGATGCGCGAGGCCATCGTGGCCCATTTGCGGGAGCATGGCACCGTCACCGTCGCGCAGGTGCGCGATATGTTTGGCACGAGTCGCAAGTATGTCCTGGCGCTCCTCGGCTACCTGGACGAAAAGCGGATCACCCGCCGGGTGGGCGACGAGCGCGTCTTGCGTTGAGGTGCGGGCATGAAACCGAAAATCGAGGGACCAGGTTCGGCTCCATCACCGTGGATGGCGAGACGCTGGAGTGGGACGTCATCATCCGCCTGAGCGGCAAGGTCAAGAAGCGAAAAAAGAAGCTGTCCAAGGCCGTCTATGGCACATCCCACGTCATCTCGTTGGAGGAGGCGCAGCACGTCCACCAGAAGGGGGCCGAGCGCCTCATCGTCGGCACGGGGCAGTATGGCATGGTGGAGCTTTCGAAAGAGGCCGCGGCCTTTTTCGAGGAACAGCACTGCCGGGTTGACCTCTTGCCCACCAAGAAGGCCATGGAGGCCTGGAACAAAGCCAGGGGCCAGGTCATCGGGTTGTTTCACGTCACCTGCTGACGTCGAGAAAACAAGGGAGGAAGGAGCAATGGAGAACATCACCATCTACACCAAGCCGGGCTGCCCCTATTGCGCCGCCGCCAGGGAGGACTTCCGGCGGCGGGCGGTGGCCTACGTGGAGCACGACGTCACCTCGGACCCGGAGGCCTTGCGGCGCATGTTGGCCCTGAACGGCGGCCGCCGCAACGTGCCGACCATCGTCGAGGGCGAGCGCGTGACCGTCGGCTTTGACGGCTACTGAGGGGTGTGACGCCCGGACGTGTTCCGGGCATCGAGAAGGCCCGGCGGGACCAACTCGCCGGGCCAGGGGACGCTTTGCGGCCGTGCAGGCCGGGACCTTCAAGGTCCCGGCCTGCACGGTTTTTGGCAGGCTACTGGTTCTTGCTCACGACGGGCAGGTAGATCGTCGCCTCCACCGTGCCCACCAGGTGGCTAAACTCGCTGGTGACGGCCGGCAGGCCGCCGCCCACGAGGGAAGCGCGGTTGAGCAGCCAGGTGCCGGGCGCCACGCCGGGCGCGATGCTCACCGTCACCGTGGCCGACCGGACGCTGCCCGCGGGCAGGTCCAGCCCCGACCAGACCACCTTGTGGCCGGCGCTCTCGTAGGTGCCCGCCGGGTCCGAGCTCGTGTAGGTGACCCCCGAGGGCAGCGTGTCCGACAGCTCGGCGCCGGTGATATCCTCGTTGCCCCGGTTCCCGAAGCTGATGTTGTACACGACCGTACCGCCGGGCTCCTGGATGGCCGGGGTGGCCACGACCTGGACAAAGGGGCCGGGGCCGCTCACCGTGACGTCGGCGCTGGCCCACAGCGATTGCGATTCGGGATTGGGCGAGGTGCTCGTCGCTTCGACGACGTTCGTCAGCAGCGCCCCGGTGGGGGTGGTCACCTGCACCCGGTAGGTAAAGGTCCGGACCCAGTCGGTGCCCGAGATGATGGGATCTAGCCGCAGCGTCGTGCCGTTGGCCGGCGGCGCGCCGACGGGTTCGTGGGGGATGCAGGGGCCGCCCGTGCACTGGGCAAAGGCCCAGGTGGTGCCCCGGTCTCCGTACTTGTCCTCCACGCCCACGGTATAGCCGTTGGTCGCCAGGTTGCCCGTGATATTGCCATAGATGTAATAGATGCGGCCGGCCGGCTCCGACTGGCCGTTGAGGACGATGGCGATGGCGTGGCGCGAGGTGATGGACGCGGCCCCCCACTGGGCCACGTCGTGCCAGTTGGCGTAAAAGACCGTGTCGGCGGGGTTGTCCAGCAGCCCGGGCAGAAAGCCGGCGTACAGCTCGCCTCCCGTGCCCCCGGCGCCCGGGTAGGTGTCGCGCCACAGCCCGGCCATGACCTGGTTGATCTCGGCCGGCTCCGGCAGGTGCTGGTTGCACGCCGAGCACGCCTGGCCCAGCCAGCCGTCGGTGCCGAAGAGCATGCTGTTGGCTGACTGAACGATCTCGGACAGGGTCTCGCCATAGAAGGTGTAGCTTTCCGTGCCCAGTCCCCAAACGATGGCCGCGTCATCGCAACCGGTAGCAAAGTAGGTGGCGCAGACGGGCTGTGCTCCAAGCTCCTGGAGGTTTACGTAGGGCAGCGGGTCCGACGGGCTGATGGCATAGTCGATGGCCCCCGGCCCGATCTGGCCGCTCCACGTGAGCTGGCGGGTGGCCGCGTTGTAGGCCAGGCCGCCGGTGGCCGAGCCGGCCACGTACTCGACGCCCGCGGGCAGGGTGTCGACCAGGCTGTAGTCGTTGGCGACGCTGTCCCGGTTTCGCAGGGTGATGGTATACTCCACAAAGTCACCGGGCGCGGCCGTGAGGACGCTGGCCTCCTTGGTCAGAAGCAGCGGATCGGAGGCGTATTCCTTGCGCACGGCGATGGGCAGCCGCTGGGTGGGCTGGCCGGGGGTCGCGAGCTCCAGCCAGGCAAAGCCCCAGCCGTCCTGCCCGTCGCGGGTGGCGTTAAAGCTCGTGGTGTTGGCCGTCACGCCCAGGCTCGTCTTGAGGCCCGGCGAGAGGGTAAAGGTGGCGGGCGTCACGCTGACGTCCAGGCCGGGGGGAGCCCCCACGATCGTGGCCGTCCAGGTGGCGGGCGCCGCGAGGACGCTCTTGACCGTGCGCGTCCAGGAGCACGCGTCCTGGCAGTTGTCGTTGGCCATGCTGGGCAGGTTCAGCCCGCTCGGGTCGCCGCGGAGGGCGGGGTTCCCCGCCTCGTAGCCGGCCGTGGTCTCGTCCAGGACGAGGGACGCCCGGCTTGCCTGGCCCAGGTCGATGCGCCCGGCGCCGTACTCGAAGGGAGTGGCCGGCGTGACCCCGTCTTCCTTCCGGACGCCATCCGTGTGGGCCGTGGTCATCAGGGCCGACTGGAGCTCGGCCGGTGTCCAGCCGGGATGCAGGTCCTTGAGCAGGGCGGCGGCCCCCGCGACGTGGGGGCTGGCCATGGACGTGCCGCTCATGGACTGGAACTCGATGAGGTTCATGGATGCGGCCAGGACGGCCACGCCCGGCGCTGCCGTGTCGGGCTTGATGACGCCCGGCACCGGCCCGTTGTGCCCCCGGGAGCTAAAGTCGGCCATGACGTCGGCGCCGCCGGTCGACTCGTCCACCGTCGTGCCGGCGATGGCGGCCACGTGCCCCGTCCCGCTGTCCAGCCAGCTGCGCAAGACCTGGGCGTTCTGGAAGCCCAGGTGCACGCCCGGCAGAGAGTAGGCGTCGGCCGACAGGCCCTCGCTCTCGGCTTCGGTGTTGGCCAGGACAAAGCCGCCCGCGCCGCCCGCCTTGACGTTGTCGGCCTTTTCCGTGCGGGCATTGATGCCCCGGTCGCAGACGACGATCTCGCCCTGCGTCCACGTGCCGGCGGGGAAGGGCTGCAAGCACAGGGCGTCGCCCTTGCTCTTGGCGTGGACGATGGGGTGCGAGCCATAGGCCCCGGTGATGCTCTCGCCTTGCATGTCGGCCGGCGCGGGGCTGCCTCCCCCCGACATGCCGGTCAGCGCGTTGAAAAAGTGGCGGTTGTGGGTGGTGGCGCCGGCGGCCATGAGCCACGGCGCGTTGGCGGGCGAGCTGACAGAGGCGGCGTCGGGTCCCTCGTTGCCGGCGGACGTGGCCACGAAAATGCCCGCGTCTCGCGCGGCCAGGAAGGCCAGCGCGTCGTCGGACGCCCAGGGGTCCGTCGGCCCGCCGCCGATGGAATAGTTGATGACGTCCACCCCGTCGACGATGGCCTGCTCGATGGCGTCGAGGATGGCCGCGCCGTAGCAGCCCGCGGGCACACAGACGTCGTAGGTGACGATGTTGGCGTGGGGGGCCACGCCCGAGATATCGCGCACGATGGTCATCGTCGGGGCGGCGATGGTTGCCTGGGTGACATTCCCGGCGGCTGTGCTGGCGGTGTGCGTGCCGTGGCCCTCGGTGTCCTCGCCCTTGTTGCCGTCGCCGGTCATGTCCCAGGCGCCGATGAGCTTGTCGTTGCACTTGTGCACGCTCGCGTCGTAGCTGGGATGGGTCGGGT
>JAAYZQ010000429.1 GCA_012514775.1 Anaerolineaceae bacterium | reverse complement strand
GTAGTAACGACTTCAGTCGTTTTTGCACGGCTGAAGCCGTTGCTACAAACCCTCTCAGGCACCCTGCTACGGCGCGGGCTCGGCCGGGACGTTGTCGATGGCCAGCGCAAAGGTCTCGGTCACGCCGTTGGCGTCCACCGTGTAGACGCCCGCCGGCAGGCCCAACACGTCCAGCGATACCACCTCTTCAAAGGCCTCCAGGGCCAGGGTGCAGACGGCCTCGGCGGGCCTCTGGGTTGTGAGCCGGATGCGGAAGGTGTTCCCCTCCCGGGTAGTGGTCACCGGGTCCAGCGTCGTGCAGCCATCCCCCAGGGTGCCCCGCACCACGGCGTTCACCTGCACCGGGAACGACTCCATGATCAGCACGTCGATGCTTTCCACCGTGGCTTAGCCGCGAATAACCTCGCCCTGACCTCCCGGCGGCGTGGCCGTCGGCTCGGCTGCGGGCCCGCAGCCCGCCAGGGCCAGGAGCGAGACGAGTCCCATTACAAGAATCCAGTATTTCCCGTTTGACATGACGCCTTCTCCTTACGCGTTCGGTTTCACCCTTTTCGACGTGCTGTGGCGCAAAAGGTTCCATCGTTGGCAGCAGTCTACAGGCGTGCCGGGCCCGTGTCAAGTTCTAACGCGTTCTTAACAAGCCTGCCTGGTCAAATATTTGACAAAACCAGGACAATGTGCTACCATGGCGCTGCTATGCAGAAAGAAGCTTACTACAACCTCAAGGCTGTACTCAAACAAACCGGGCTCAAGGCCGACACGCTGCGTGCCTGGGAAAGGCGCTACGGGCTGCCGAGCCCGAGGCGGAGCGAGGGGGGCCATCGTCTCTACTCGGAGCGCGAGATCGAGACCATCAAATGGCTCGTGGCTCGCCAGGAGGAAGGGCTGAGCATCAGCCGGGCCGTGGACCTCTGGCAGCAGCTCCTTGCCCAGGGCCGCGATCCGCTGGGCGATTCCCCGCCCGAGGCAGCTCCGCCGGCGCCGGTGCACGTGGAGGGCGAAACGGTGGCCGAGCTGCGCCAGGAATGGACGGCTGCCTGCCTGGCCTATGACGAGCGCCGGGCCGAACAGGTGCTGGTCCAGGCCTTTGCCCTCTACCCGCCCGAGACCGTTGTCCTGGAGCTGCTGCTCAGGGCCGCGTCGCACATTGGCGATGCGTGGGCCGCCGGCGAGATCACCGTGCAACAGGAGCACTTTTGCTCCGGCCTCACCGTCCGGCGCCTGCAGGCGCTGATCATGGGCGCTGCGCCTCCCACCCTCGCCGGGCGCATCGTGGTCGCCTGCCCGCCCCGCGAGGAACACGTCATCAGCCTGCTGGCCCTCACCTTCCTGCTGCGCCGCCGGGGGCGCGAGGTGCTCTACCTGGGCGCCAACGTGCCGGTCGAACGGCTGGAAGCCCTGGTGCGGGCCGCCAGGCCGCGGCTAGTCGTCCTGGCCGCCCAACTGGAGGACACGGCGGCCACGCTGCAGGACATGGCCGCGGCCTTGCAGCGGGCCGGGGCGCGCGTTGGCTTTGGAGGCCGTATCTTTAATCTCGAGCCCCATCTGCGGCAGCAAGTGGCCGGGCACTTTTTGGGAGAGACGGTGGACCAGGCGCTGCCGGCCATCGATGCGCTCCTCGAAGGGCCGGCCGCCTGGTAGCCCCGCCTCCCCGCTGCGGGCGTGACGCGGGACGGATTTGTGGAGGACAAAATGCGTTGGATCATCACCGGTGGTACCGGTCTCATCGGCCAGGCCCTGGCCGCTAACCTGGCCCACGACGGCCACGAAGCGATCGTGCTCACCCGCTCGCCACAGAAGGCGGCGGGCCTGCCGCGCAACGTGCGCGCCGTGGGCTGGGATGGCCGCACGGCCGAGGGCTGGGGTGCGCTGGCCGACGGAGCGGACTGTATCGTGAACCTTGCCGGGACCAACCTGGCGGGGGGCGGGCTCCTGCCCAGCCGCTGGACCGCCCAGAGAAAGGCCGCCATCCGCGACAGCCGGCTGAACGCGGGCCGGGCGGTGGTCGATGCCGTGCGCCGGGCAGCCGTCAAGCCGGCGGTCGTCGTCCAGTCCTCGGGGGTGGGGTACTATGGCGACCGGGGCGACGAGTGTGTCGACGAGGATTCGAGCCCGGGAGACGATTTCCTGGCCCGCCTGGCAGCCGAGGATTGGGAGCCGTCCACCCAGCCCGTGGAAGAGATGGGCGTGCGCCGCATCGTGCTCCGCACCGGGGCGGTCCTGGACGCCCGGGAGGGAGCCCTGCCCCGCTTTGTCACCCCCTTTCGCTTCTTTGTCGGCGGGCGCCTGGGCAGCGGCCGCCAGTACCTGTCCTGGATCCACCCGGCCGACCTTGTCAGCGCCGTCCGCTTCCTGGTAGAGCACCCGGACGCCCGCGGCGCCTTCAACCTCGTGGCGCCCGAGCCTGTAACCTATGCCGAGCTGGCTCGCACCCTTGGCCGCGTGCTGCGACGGCCCGCCCTCATCCCTGTCCCCGCCTTTGCCCTGAGGCTGCTGGTGGGCGAGGTGGCGTCCGTCGTGCTGGAAGGCCAGAGGGCCAGCTCCCAGAGGCTCCTGGACCTGGGCCATCGCTTTCGCTTCCCGGCGCTGGAGCCGGCTCTGCAAGACGTCTTGCGATGACCCCGGGGCTGCGGGCGACCTCCCCTTGCCTCGCACGGCTGGACGCGCGCCCGTGACCCGGGTGGTGGTCGTCGGGGCCGGCGTCGGCGGGCTGACGGCCGCGGCGCTCCTGGCCCGCGCCGGCCTGGACGTCACGGTCCTGGAGGCCCACGTCTATGCCGGCGGCTGCGCGGCGACCTTTTACCACAAGGGCTACCGCTTTGACGCCGGCGCCACCCTGGCCGCCGGCTTTTATCCGGGGGGCCCCATGGACCTCCTGGGCCGGGCCACGGGCATCGACCTGTGGCCCATTCGCCCGGCCGACCCGGCCATGGTCGTGCACCTGCCGGGGGGCCAGGCCGTGGCGCGCCGCACCGGCGAGGAGCGCTGGAATGAGCGGCGGCGGGCCTTTCCCGGCTCCGAGCCCTTCTGGCGCTGGCAGGAGGCCACGGCCGACGCCCTCTGGGATTTCGCCCTCCGCCTGCCGCATTGGCCTCCCCGCTCCCCGGCCGACCTGGAGCACCTGGCGTCCACCGGCCTCGCCTGGCTGCGCGCGAACCGGGGCCACCTGCGGCCCTCGCTGGCCGTCGACGCCCTGCGCCCCCTGGCTTCCCACCTGCGGGCTGCTCCGGAAAACCTGCGCCTCCTGGTCGACGCGCAGCTCCTGATCTCGGCTCAGACGACCAGCGCCCACGCCAATGCCCTCTACGGCGCCGCCGCCCTCGACCTGCCCCGCCGGGGCGTGGCTCACGTGGAGGGGGGCATGGGCATCCTGGCTGCCCTCCTGGTCGACGCCGTCCGCCGCGGAGGCGGGCGGGTCGAGTTCCGCCAGGAGGCGACGCGCATCGTGGTCGAGGGCGGGCGGCCCGTGGCCGTGGAAACAAAAAAGGGCGGCACGTTTGCCGCCGACCTGGTCATCGTCAACCTGCCGCCCTGGAACGCCGTGGCCCTCCTGGGCGATGATGCCCCTGCGTGCCTGGCCCGCCTTCCGGCGCGGCCCCGCGACATGTGGGGCGCCTTTGTCGTTTACCTGGGGTTCGACGCCGGCCTGGTGCCGCCTACCTTTCCCCTGCACCACCAGGTCGTCCTCGGCCCGCCGGCCAGCCCCCACGCCTCACCCGGCTCCGGGCC
>JAAYZQ010000050.1 GCA_012514775.1 Anaerolineaceae bacterium | reverse complement strand
GCCGGCCGCCGCATCGCCAACCTTTACCAATCGTGGCGCATCCAATTGGCGCACATCCTGGACCGCCTGGGCCTGGCGAGCGTGGGCGAACTGCGGGGACGCACCGATCTCCTGGTCTACCTGGACCCGGCGGCCGGAAACGGCAGAGGACACTGAACCCCGGCCACGACATTGCTGAATGGGAGCAAGGACATGAACACAACTGCGGAACGGATCATTGCCTCCAGGAAAAGCCTGATGGATGGGCTGCCGCTGCCCGGCAGGCAGAAGGCCGCCGACGAGGGCGGATGCGGCGTGGTGGGCCTGGCGGCCTCGATTCCCGTGGCGGGCCGCCACCTGGTGGCCCCTGCCCGGCAGATGCACAACCGCGGCAACGGCAAGGGCGGCGGGCTGGCCGCCGCCGGCCTGTCGCCGGCCCAGATGGGCGTTTCGGCCGAGACGCTACGCTCGGCTACGCTCCTCCAGGTGGCATACCTGGACCCCGGCGCGCGGGGCGAGGTCGAAAGCGAGGCCATCCTGCCCCACTTCGACGTCCTGGAGGGCTATGCCGTGCCCACCCTGGACGATTATCGCGAGGTCCCGGGGCTGGAGGTCGAGCCGCCCGAGGTATGGCGCTATTTCGTGCGCGCCAGGCCGCCCGCCCTGGAGCGTTTTGCCGCCCAGAACGGCCTGGAGGGCATCGACGCGCGCCGCGTCGAGGACGAGTTCGTCTACCGCAATAGCTTTGCCCTCAACCGCCGCTTCTACGCCGGCACGGGCGCGGAGGGGAATGGGGCCGGGGCCCAGCGCGCCTTTGTGCTGTGCCACGGGCGCGACCTGCTCCTGTTCAAGATCGTCGGTTATGCCGAGCAGGCGGCGGCCTATTATCGCCTCGACGACGTCCTGGCCCACGTCTGGATCGCCCACCAGCGCTACCCGACCAAGGGGCGCGTCTGGCACCCGGGCGGGGCCCATCCCTTCATCGGGCTCAACGAGGCGCTGGTTCACAATGGCGACTTTGCCAACTATCACGGCGTGGCCACGTACCTGCGCCAGCGCAACATCGCGCCCCTCTTCCTGACCGACACGGAGGTGAGCGCCCTGCTCTTTGACCTCCTGGACCGCGTCTATGACTATCCGCTGGAGGCGACCATTGAGGCCCTGGCGCCGACCACCGAGCGCGACCTGGCGCTCCTGCCCGGCGACAAGCAGGAGCTGTATCGCGCCATCCAATCGGCTCACCTCCACGCCGCGCCCGACGGGCCCTGGTTCTTTATCATCGCCCGCAGCCGGCCGGATGACGGCGAATGCCAGCTCCTGGGCATCACCGACACGGCCATGCTCCGGCCCCAGGTCTTTGCCCTCCACGAGGGTAAGGTGCAGGTGGCCCTCGTGGCCTCGGAGAAGCAGGCCATCGACGCCGCCCTGGAGAGCCTGGCCGCGGAGGACGAGCGCATCTGCCCCGTGGCCGACCTCTACTGGAACGCCCGGGGCGGCAGCCACACCGACGGCGGCGCCTTTGTCTTTAGCGTCCGGCAAGAGACCGAGAACAGGCAATCGGGACAGCGGACCCTCCTGGTCACCGACAAGTTTGGCGTGCAGGTGACGGCGCCGGCCGATCAGGTCCACAACAATCCCAGCACGGCGACGCTGGCCCCGGCGCTGCTGCCGTGGGTAGCCGGACCCGGGGGGCTGGTGGAGTGGACCGTCGCCGGGCCTCAAGGGACCGACGAGGCCTGGCGCTCGCTGTGCCGCGAGCTGCCTGCCTGGGATTACGGACAGCTCACCTGGTTCTGCCGGCGGGCAGCCGCCCTGGCGGCTGAGGGCGATGACGCCTGGGCCTTTGCCGTGGAGCTCCTGACGCGCCTCCTCGGCCGGCCCTACGATCCCGGGGCCAAGCGCCGTGCCTCCGTCGTGGCCCTGGCCGCCCGCACCCTGGATGCCATCCTGGACGCCGTCCCGCTCCTTGCACCCCATCCGGTCACCGGGAGTGGAGGAGGGCTGGCCGCCCCTCGCCGCCTGGCCTGGGAGACGCGAAGCGCCCTGCGCGCCCCCGAAGGCAGCGAGGGGATCCTGGTCCTGGACGCCGGCGCCTTTCCGCCCGAGGGCGACGAATCGGCTGCCCGCCTCCTGGTGCAGGCCGCCGAGATGGGCTGGCGCCGCTTTGTGACCTATCGCTGGCGCGGGGGGCGGTTCTGCGGTTGTGGCCTGCCCGCCGTGCCCCCCGATGCCCGGTTGCGCATCGACGTCTATGGCTCCAGCGGCGACTATCTCGGCTCGGGGTTGCACGGCGCCGAGGTGCACGTCCACGGCAGCGCCCAGGACCAGGTGGGCCAGATCCTGAAGGCCGGCCGACTGGTCATCCACGGCGACGTGGGCCAGACCTTTCTATATGGGGCCAAGGGAGGCGAGGCCTACGTGCTGGGCAACGCCGCCGGCCGGCCCCTCATCAATGCCGCGGGCTGCCCGCGGGTGGTCATCAACGGCACCTGCCTCGACTACCTAGCCGAATCGTTCATGGCCGGCGATCCCCTGGCAGGTGGCGGGTTCGTCGTGCTCAACGGCATGGCCCTGGATGCCCGCGGGCAGCTCGTACCGCAGCCGGCGCCCTATCCCGGCGGGAACCTATTCTCCCTCGCCTCGGGCGGCGCCATCTATGTTCGCGATCCCCACGGCCTGGTGGACGAAAGCCAGCTCAACGGCGGTACCTTTGCGCCCTTAACCGGCGCCGACTGGGCCCTGATCCACCCCTACCTGGAGGAGAACGAGCGCCTCCTGGGCGTGCCGGTCGAGGACCTGCTGACCGTGGACGGCGTGCGCCGCAGCCCCGAGGAGGTGTACCGCAAGATCGCGGCCGTGCACCTGGCCGCGTTGAGCTAGGCCGGTGTAGAGGATCTTGCAGGGCGGGCTGGCGCCACTTCACCCGGAGGTTGACAGTCGGGCTTCCTTGTGATATCCTGAAATCCAACCCCGCAAGGACGGAAGGGCGAGCTATGTGGCAAGCGTACGAGTTGCCAAACTCGGTGGAAGAGGCGCTGGCGATCCTGGCCCGGTACGATGGCCAGGCTCAGCTCATTGCAGGCGGCACCGACCTGATCATCGAGCTCCAGGAGGGCAAAAACAGCGTCGAATGCCTGGTGGACGTCACGCGCATCCCCGGCCTCGATAGCATCGAGGAAAGGGACGGCGACGTCGTCCTGGGCGCGAACGTCACCTTTCGACAGATCAAGGAATCGCCCCTGCTCCACGAAAAGGCCCGCGTGCTGGCCGAAGCGGCCGGTACCGTGGGCGCCTTGCAGATCCAGACGGTGGCCACCCTGGTCGGCAACCTGGTGAGCGCCCTGCCCGCCGCCGATGGCAGCGTGGCCCTCCGCGCCCTGGACGCCGAGGTCGAAGTCGCCGGGCAGAGCGGGCGGGCCTGGCGATCCGTGGCGGATCTCTTCCTGGCGCCTGGCCAATCGGCCGTTGACCCCAGGCGAGAGATGATCACCGCCGTTCGCTTTGCCGCCCTGGGACCGCGCCAGGGCTCGGCCTGGGAGCGCCTTGGCCGGCGGCGCGCCCTGGTGCTGCCCATCCTCAACTGCGGGGCCAGCCTGGCCCTGGAGGGTGACGATCGCATCGCCTGGGCGCGCCTCAGCCTGGGCCCCGTGGCACTGGTGCCGTTTCGCGCCTGCCAGGCCGAGGCCTTCCTGGCCGGCCGGCCGGCCGACGAGGAAGCGTTTGCCCGGGCAGCCGAGATCGCTGCCGGTGAGTGCCAGCCCCGCACCAGCGTGCTGCGCGCCTCCCGCGAGTACCGCCTGGAGGTGCTGCCCGTCCTCGTCCGTCGCGGCCTTATGCGGGCCGCGGAACAGGCCCGGGCCAGGGCATAGGCCGGACCGCGAATCCAGGGACGACAGGAGCCAGGAAGACGATGGAACCCCAGACCTATACCCTGACCATGACCGTCAACGGCCAGCCTGTATCGGTGGAGGTGGAGGCCGACGAGATCCTCGTCGACGTCCTGCGCGACAGGCTGGGTCTCACCGGGACCAAGATCGGCTGTAACGAGGGCGAGTGCGGAGCGTGCACCGTCATCATGGGCGGCGAGCCCGTCCTTTCCTGCCTCATTCCGGCCATCCGGGCCCAGGGGCAAGAGATCGTTACCATCGAGGGGCTAAGCGACGGCGACCGGCTTCACCCCCTTCAGCAGGCCTTTGTCGATCACGGCGCCGTGCAGTGCGGCTACTGCATCCCCGGTTTTATCATGTCGGCCAAGGCCCTGCTGGATCGCAACCCACATCCCACCCGCGACGAGATCAAGGAGGCGGTGGCCGGCAACCTTTGCCGCTGCACCGGCTACGTCAAGATACTGGAAGCCATCGAGTCGGTGGCCCAGGCTCCTCGCTAGAATGCCCGACCCCGGAGCCATCGGCCTCTACATCCACGTCCCTTTTTGCCT
>JAAYZQ010000428.1 GCA_012514775.1 Anaerolineaceae bacterium | reverse complement strand
TGTATCGCCCCACCGGGTGCGGCGGGCAGAACGCGGCCCATTATACCACAGTCTGGGGGAAAGACAAATTGGGGACGAAAAGCGGGAAATCGAGGATCCGGTTCGCGGCGCGCCCGCGCGACGGGGGGCGGCAACGAGTTGTCAACGAATGAGCAACGAATAAACGAATTCTGGCGTCCCCTCATTCGTTTATTCGATTCTTGATTTGTTGGCAGCACATCGTGCGCAGTCCCCGATCCACCATTGGCCACTCGTCGGTACGCCCTGTCCGACGTGATTACGTCTCGGGGTCTTCCGCCGGCGGGCGGCGGCGCAGGGTCGCACGCAGCCAGACGAGGGCAGCGATGACAAAGGGCACCAGGCACGCCACGGTCGTCAGCCAATTGATGCCCGCCGGGGTGACCTCCACGCCAAAGGCGGCTTGCCCCTGGCCGGCGGGGCCGTCCACGGCCAGCTCGACCTGCCACGTGCCCGTGGCGTCAAAGGGGACCTCGACCACGAAACGCTCGCCGTAGCGCGTGTCGTCCCGTGCGCCCTCGTAAGCAGCCGCGGGCAGGTGCCCGTCGTCGGGCCAGGTGCGGAGGCTGAGTTGCGTGCCCGCCGGCACGGCCCCGCCATCGGCCAGGGCCACCTGGACGTAAAAGGTGCCCTCGCCCACGTCGGGGTCGGCCAGCGCCGACACCAGGTAGGGGCCGGCGGGCTCTTCCAGGAGGACGGGATAGGGCGCCCCGGTGTGCGCCAGGGCAGCCCCCGGCCGGGCCAACAGGGCCAGGAGCAGGAGGGCCGCCATCGCCCCGATCCTCGCGCCTCCCCCCATCCTTCCCCTTCTCTTTCCCATCGAACGATTCCTCAACCTTCCGGCCATGACTCGCCTGCCCATCCGCCTATCCCACCAGGAACGTGCCCCGCATCTCCATGGGCTGCCCCATGAGCCACACGGCGGCGGCGAACAGCAGGGAGAGCACGACGGCCCAGGGCAGCCAGGCCCGTACCCGCCCCCCGGCGATGCGGTGGGCCGCCAGGAGCGAGCCGAACCAGCCCAGCCCCAGGAAACCGATCTCCAGGGGATAGAGGAAGGCGGACGGCAGCAGCGGGCCGAGGCTCCAGCGGGGCGCGCCCAGCAAGGGCGTTCCAGCCAGGTCGGCGACAAAGCTCTGCAGCACCGGCACCCAGGTCCAGAAGCCGGTCAGGAAGTGAAAGCTGTAGTGGGCCAGCCACACCCCCAGGCCCAGGGGCACCAGGGCATAGGAGAACCGCACGATCCATGCCCCCAGCCTGCCGCCCGCGGGCGACGGCCCGCCCCCCCGGCTCCAGCGCAGCGAGAGCCAGCCCGCCGGCAGCAGGAGCAGGGCCGGCAGGACCACCAGCCCCCCGGAGAAGATCAGGGCCAGCACGGGCAGCTCGCGCGTCGTGTTCAGCACGCCGGCCAGCCAGTCCTCCAGGGCATAGACCGGCGAGACCATGGCAAAGGCGTTCAACAGGGCGCCAAAGGTGAATACCACGGCCAGGACGGCCAGGTCGGCCCGCTGCGAGAAGCGACCGATGCCCGACCGGCGCGGATCCTGCCACAGCTCGGCGCCCGGCAGTCGCGGGGCGACGGTCACGTTGTCGTAGGGGCAGGCGCGCACGCAGTCCAGGCAAAAGGTGCAGTCCATGTTGCCGAACTTGGCCGGTTGGTAGAGCCAGAGCTGGCACCCGGGGAGCGGCGCCGTGCCCGGGGCCGACGCGGCGGCCTCGAGGGCCGGGTCCCGGGCCGGGGGCGAGCCCCGGATGCAGTCCTTGGTCGGGCATTGAGCGCACGTCTCGTGGCTGCGAATCCTCACCTCCAGGGGAGAGACGAGGGAGGAGCAAAAGTTGAACTGGCCCAGGGGGCACAGGTACTTGCAAAAGTTCGCGCCGCGGAACAGGCTGTCGGCCACGAGGGCCCCGGCAAAGTAGGCGACGATGAGCCACGCCGTCCAGCGGGGAGAGGCCCACAGGTCGAACAGCTCGTAGGCAAAGAGCAGCCCGGCAAAGAGCCCCACGGCCAGCCACTTGTTGCGCAGGCGCCGGGGCCAGAGCCGCGTGGGGTGGAACAGGCGGCGGCCGGCGTTGCGCACCAGCATGAACGGGCATGCCAGGCAAAAGAGATTGCCGGCCAGGAGCAGGGCCAGGACGACCAGGCCCCGGTAGTGGACCCACACCCCCACCGTGGCCAGGTTCCTGGGCGCCAACTGGGGGCCGGTCAGCCCGTCGCCCACCATGAGCAGCGCGACGAGAAAGAGGGGCACCTGCAGCGCCGTGCGCAGATGGCGCCAGCGCAAGACGCCCGACAGGCCGGCCGCTTCCGGCGCCAGGCGCGGGCCCCGCCCCGGGTCACGGTCCGGGCCGCTGGTCTGAAGGCCGACGTCCGTCTTCATGGGGCCATTATACTCCCATCCGGCAGGCGTGTCGAGTGGGCGCCCGGTTCGGTGCAGGGTCGCTGCCAGGTCGGTCCTGTTGCCTGGGATCGCCGAGCGCCGGGTCGGCGTTTCTCCCCACACGCAACCTGCCGAGTTGGCGCTCGGCGCTCCCAGCAGTAGTCAAGAGCCCACGCAACAACCGTACGGTTCGGTGCTTCCGTCGCCCGGCCCTCCCGCAAAGTCATGGCTGCGCATCTACCATATGTAGCCCCCGCACATGGGTCATAAACAACTTCCATAACACTCACCGGCCGCTCCGGCCGGCCCTTGACAGCCGGAAACCGCCATGCTACAATGGCGGCAGAGTCTCCGCCTTGACTCGACAGGACGACCATTGCCGGCGCCCGACCCCTCGACCATCGCCGTCCAGCAGCGCACCTGCTCGACGCGCGGGGCGCCGGTTTCCGGAGGAATACACGCATGAAACGGGTTCAATTCCCGGGCTCCCAGCGCCGCGCGCCGGCGCCCGATTTCCGCCTGGACTCGGCCGCCGGCAAGCCGGTGGCCCTGGTGGACTATCGCGACCGGTCCAACCTGGTGCTCTTTTTCGCCGATGGCGTCGACGACGAGACGCTGCGGCGGGTCATGGACAACTTTTACGCGCGCCGCTTTGACTACCAGGCGCAGAACGCCAGGGTGCTGGCCATCGTCGACGCCCCCCCGGAGGAGATCTCGGCCGGCGAAGGGGCGGAAGCGCGCTTTGCGGCGGTCCTCGCCGACCCGGGCGGCTCGACCCGGGCTACCTACGCCGGCCTCCTGCCCGGCGAGACAGACGACGGGGCGGCGCTGTTCTTTGTGCTGGATCGCTATGGCACGCCCCACGTCGCCTTCCTCAGCGACCGGCCCGACGATCCCGCCATTCAGGACGAGTTCATCGACTGGCTCTTTGGCATCGAGCTCGAGTGCCCGGAGTGAGGCATCACCGAGTGGCCCGTGGGGCCACCTGGTGAGAGATAGCCCGGGCCAGGAGAGGCGCGAGGGACACATTACGGGGCCGGGGTCACGATGCACACGTCTCCGACGCCGGGGACGTCCACCTGCTCTTCCAGCGAGCGGCCATCGGCCAGGGTGGCGCGCACCAGGATGAACCAGTCGCCGCCCATGGTGAACTCGAGCTCGGCGCGGTACTGCCCGGGCTCCACTTCGGCGGCCGTTGCCAGGACGGGCACCATGCCGGCGTGGGTCATGTTCCCCTCCAACTCCACCTGCGCCCCGGTGAGGGGCTGGCCGTCGTCGCCCGTCAGCGTCACCACGACGACGGCCGGGCCAACCTGGGGCGGTTGCGGCTCGACGGCCGCCCCGACCTCCACGTCCGGCAGGCCGCTGCCGCCCCGGGCACAGCCGGCGAGGCCAAGGAGCAGCAGCACGGCGAGCAAGCAGCACACTCTCGTTTTCACCAGGTCCGCCACAGCCTCCCTCCCCCACTAGCAGCTAGTCGAGAGCCCGTTCGTAGTGCGCGCTTCAGCGCGGTTCTTTGGCGATGAATCGCCCACTACGAACCGACAAGCGCAAGCATCTCTCCAACAACCTGCTGGCACCCCATCGCAGAGCCCGTTCGTAGTGCGCGCTTCAGCGCGC
>JAAYZQ010000427.1 GCA_012514775.1 Anaerolineaceae bacterium | reverse complement strand
TGCCTGCGCTTGTCGGTTCGTAGTGGGCGATTTATCGCCAAGAGCCGCGCTGAAGCGCGCACTACGAACGGCCAAGAACCGCGCGCACTACGAACGGCTCTCCGACTGGCGGCTAGCAAGTTGTTGGAGAGGTGCCTGCGCTTGTCGGTTCGTAGTGCGCGATTTATCGCCAAGAGCCGCGCTGAAGCGCGCACTACGAACGGCCAAGAACCGCGCGCACTGCGAACGGCTCTCCGACTGGCGGCTAGCAAGTTGTTGGAGAGGTGCCTGCGCTTGTCGGTTCGTAGTGGGCGATTTATCGCCAAGAACCGCGCTGAAGCGCGCACTACGAACGGCCAAGAACCGCGCGCACTACGAACGGCTCTCCCACTGGCGGCTAGCCAACCGAACCTTCGGGCGAGCCAGACACCTCCTTGATCACAGGCCAAACCGGCGGTGAGCGTACCGTACCAGTCGCAGTGCCCATCAGCCCGCGCTTTGCAATTATCCCGCAGATGGGGTACAATCCCCACGGTCTGTCCCGCCAGATCGTGGGGTACCGGGCCGCCAGCACGGTCATAGAACTGGGGTGTTCTTTGAGCAAAGGAGATGAGAGCGCCGTACAACCGTACAAGATCCTCATGATCGCCCCGACGTCATTCTTTTCCGACTACGGGTGTTCGGTGCGGATTCTAGAGGAAGCACGGGTTCTCCAGAGGCTGGGCCACGACCTCGTCGTCTGCACCTACCGCAACGGCCAGGACGTGCCCGGGCTCCATATTCGGCGCACCCCAAGCATCCCCTTTCGAGAGCATTACGAGGTCGGCTCCTCGCTGCACAAGGTCGGCTTTGACTTCCTGCTCTTCTGGACCGTACTACGCTCTGCCCTGCGCCGGCGGCCCGACGTCATCCACGCCCACATGCACGAAGGAGCCCTCATCGGGCTGGTCGTCTCTCGACTGTTGCGCATCCCCCTGGTCTTTGACCTGCAGGGCAGCCTGACCGGCGAAATGCTCGACCATCGTTTCCTGCACAAGGACAGCACCTTTTACAAGCCCTTGCGCTGGCTGGAAAGGACCATCAACCAGCGCTCACCGCTGATCCTCACCAGCTCGGCCCACGCCCGCGACATGCTCGTCGACGAATTCGACTGTTGCTCCGACCGCATCCAGCCAGTGCCCGACTGCGTGGACACGAGCTTTTTCTATCCGGCCCTGGAAGAAGAGAGAGCCGAGATGGCCGTTTTGCGGGCGAACCTCGGCATTCCCCAGGGAGCCCAGATCGTGGTCTACCTCGGGCTCCTGGCCCACTACCAGGGCACAGACCTGCTCATCCAGGCTGCGAAGCGAGTTGTCACCCAACGCGATGACGTCCACTTTCTGATCATGGGTTTTCCCGCGGTGGAGCACTACCGGGAGTTGGCCCACCAGATTGGTGTGGGCCGGGTCACGACCTTTACCGGCAAGGTTCCCTACGAACATGCGAGGGACTTTTTGGCCCTGGGCAAAGTGGCCGTGGCCCCCAAGCTGTCGGCAACGGAGGGCTGTGGCAAGATCCTGAACTACATGGCCATGGGGCTGCCGGTAGTCTCGTTTGACACGCCCGTGAGCCGAGAGTATCTGGGCGCGCAGGGCATCTATGCCCGCCCCGGCGATCCCGACTCCCTGGCGCAGGCACTGCTCGTCGCCCTCAACGGCGACCACCGCGCCCGGGCGGCCCAACTGCGGGAGACTGCCACCCGGTGCTATTCCTGGGAGCAGGCCGCCGGCGCCATTCTTCAGGCTTACGGCGCGGTTTGCCACAGGCCGGCAAGCGTGCTATAATGCGGCGCTCATTGGAGAGTTATCCATGATCGCTCGAGTTCGCGAGCTCGTTTGCTATAGAGAACTGATCCGTAACCTGGTAATCCGTGACCTCAAGGTGCGCTACAAGGGCTCAGCCTTGGGGTTTCTGTGGTCGCTCCTCAACCCCCTGCTCATGACCGCAGTCTTTACCGTGGTGTTTACGGTCATGCTGCCCCAGAACATTGCCAACTTTCCGGTCTTTTTCATGGCCGGCTTTCTGCCCTGGACCTTTCTCTCGTCGTCGGTGTTGGGCGGCACGAGCTCTATCGTCAGGAACTCGCACCTGATCAAGAAGGTCTACTTCCCGCGCGAGATCCTGCCGCTGGCGGAGGTGCTCTCGAACCTGGTCAACTTCTTGCTGGCCATGATCGTGCTCTTTGGCCTCGTCATCGCCTCCGGCATTCCCATCACGCCGGCGGTGTTGATGCTGCCCCTGATCGTGCTGGCTCAGTTGGCCTTTACCCTGGGCATCGCCATGATCCTGTCGACGGCCAACGTGTTTTACCGGGACACACAGCACATCATGGAAGTGGTCATGCAGGCCTGGTTCTTTCTCACGCCCATCTTTTATTCCATCGACCGCCTCCCTTCAGACGCGCACCTGCTGGGCATCGTCATCGACGTGCGCCTCTGGGCCCGGCGCCTGAATCCCATGGCATCGCTGGTGGCCTCGTACCAGGACGTGCTCTACTGGGGTGAGTTTAGCGGACTCGACTTTTTTCTGAGGACATTCGTCACGTGCGTCCTCGTCTTGCTGATCGGCTACGTGGTGTTCTGCCGTTTCAGCAGTGTCTTTGGTGAAGAAACCTGATGGGGGCGACGCGCCCGGCTCCCGGCCAGGCGCTGTGTCCCCCACCATTGAAAGGTCGTTCATGCACAAAGCCAAGCGAGTGATGATCATCGGCCTCGACGGCGTGCCCCTGGACCTCATCCAGGGGTGGGCTGCGGAAGGCCACCTGCCGCACATGGCCCGCCTGATTGACACCGGCGCCGTGGGCAGCCTTCGCTCCACCATACCACCCACGTCGGGGCCATCCTGGTCGTCCTTTGTCACGGGCATGAACCCGGGCAAGACCGGGATCTATGACTTTTTGTACCGGCGCGACGGCAGCTACAGCTTTCCGCCGGTCAATGCCTCGCAGCGAGGCGGGAGGACGATCTGGCGCACCCTGAGCGACGCCGGCTACAGCGTCTCGGTCCTCAACCTGCCCATGTCCTATCCCGTGGAACGCATCAACGGCGTCATGATCAGCGGCTGGATGACACCCTACAAGGCCACGGATTACGTCCACCCGCCGGAGCTGGCGGCCGAGCTGGAGCGTGAGGTCGGCAACTATCGCATCTACCCCACCGAGACCTTTGCCGAAAGCCGCAAGGAGAGCTTCTGGAAGGCCAGCTTTGACCTGCTGGAGATGCGGACGCGAACGGCCCTCTACCTGGCCAAGACCCGCCCCTGGGACGTCTTCATGGCCGTCTTTTTCGACACGGACCGCATCCTGCACCAGACGTGGCACTATCTCAGTGCCGATCATCCCTGGCGCACCGACCGCGAGGACAAATCCGAGTCCGTGCGTGCCTATTTCCAGAAGGTGGACGACAGCATCGGCCGCCTGCTGGAGCACGCCGACGAGGACACGTTGGTCATCGTCCTCTCGGACCACGGAATGGGCCAGGCCAACAACTTTATCGTGCTCAACAACTGGCTGCTGGACGCCGGATTGCTGCAGCTCAAGCGGGATCCCTGGACACGCTGGAAAGAGTTTCTCTTTCGCCGTGGTTTTACCTTGCGGAACGTGCACCAGTTGGCCGACCGCCTGCACCTGGCCCAGCAGGCTGAATACGTGGCCGGCTACTTTGTCGACCACCTCCTCAAGCTCGCCTTTCTCTCCTTTCTCGACGTGGACTGGAAGCGCTCGCGCGCCTATTCCTTCGGGCGGCACCTGGGCTCCATCTATGTCAACGTCAAGGGCCGGGAACCGGGGGGCATCGTCGAGCCGGGGCAGGAATACGAGGCTGTGCGCGACGAGATCGAGCGCCTGGCCCGCGAGTTTCGCGACCCGCACACCGGCCGGCAGCTCATCGGCGAGGTGATACGCCGCGAGGAGGTCTACAGCGGGCCATACCTGGATCGAGCGCCTGACCTCATCCTGCGGCCCAGGGAGCCGTCCGACATCTTTTTCGGGCTGGCCGACTTTGGACACCGCGAGACGCTCTCGACGGTGTACCGCTACTCGGGCATGCACCGCGACTATGGCATGCTGATCATGAACGGGCCGGGCGTGCGCCGCGGAGGCAGCGTCGAGGACGCCGTCATCCACGACGTGGCCCCCACCGTGCTGCACACCATGGACCTGCCGGTGCCGGCCGACATGGACGGCCACGTGCTCCTGGATGCCTTCGAGAGCGAGTACGCCGCGGCCTTTCCCGTGCGCCACGCCGAGCCGGGTGGGGAAACCGGCGAGGGAGACGGCTCGCAGGCCCCCATCGACTACTCGGAAGAGGGCGAAAAAGAGATCATGAAGCGGCTGGAAGGCCTGGGATACCTGGGATGAGAGTTCTGGTCATCGGCCTGGACGGCGTCACCTTCGATCTCCTCGGGCCCTGGATCGAGGCCGGGGAGCTGCCCAACCTGCAGCGCCTGATGCGGCAAGGCGCCTCGGGCCGGCTGCAGACGACC
>JAAYZQ010000049.1 GCA_012514775.1 Anaerolineaceae bacterium | reverse complement strand
TTCTCCGGGATCCAGCGCCGGCGGGTCCCAGCTCACCGTGTTGCCCATCTGGGTGGCTGTCAGCCCACTGCTGTCCTCTACGTAGGTGGTGCCTGCGGGCAGGGTGTCGGCCAGGGTGATGTTGTTGGCCGCCTGGTCGCCGTCGTTGCGGTAGCGCAGGGCATAGACCACCGGCCCACCGGGCATCGACAATCCGCTGCCCGGCGCCCACTTTTCCATGCGCAGATCCGGCACCGGATCGATAAAGACGTTGATGACCCGGTCGAGATCGGGCTCGATGTAAGCGGCAGCTATGTTCTGGCCGGGCGTGAGGTCATCGCCGGCAGCGCCAAAGTCGCACAGGTGGGTGCCTCCGTTGGGGTTAATGCTAAAGTCCAGTTGAACGCCTGTTGCCCAGTTCACGCAGTAGGCGTCGACGGAGCTGCCTAGCCAACTGGCATTGACCGTAATTTCGAGGGTATCGGCTCCGACGTTCAGGTCACCGGTGATGGCGCCGATCTGGGTCTCGGCCATGAGGCCTTCGTCCGAGCTGGCATAGACCCAGTCGCCGGGCACGATGTCGGGCGGGACGGGCTGCCAGGAACCGCCCAATTGGCTGGAAAAGCCGTTGGGCTGGGTAGGCTGCCAGTGGGTCAGTTGTTGGGTTTCCAGCTCGATGCTCGCCTTGGTATTTCCCATATCGTCGGTGACGGTGAGCCAGATGGTGTGGCCCAGGGGATAAAGGCCCTCAACCCAGTCGTGGCGATAGTTGACGTTCAGAACAAGTTGGGTAGCCTGGGCGGGCTGGGCCTCCACATCCGGCGCATAGTAGGGTATCGGTTCCTGGGCGACGGCTTTTATCGGCGGTGGCTCGTCTGGCAGAGCGTGGGGGCGTGGTCCGTCATTGGCCAAAACTAACCCCGTACCTCCGAGGAGCAGGATGACCAACGTCAGAGCGGCTACGACGGTGGCCTGGGGGAGCCATCTTGTTGATGGTTCGCGCAACATGGTTTGTCTCCTTTCGCTGCTGTACTCGAGTGATCAGGGTGTATTCGGTCGGTGTCCGGCTGATAGCGACTGACAGCACCTCCTTTCTTTTGCCAACCTGCCCGGCTATCCGGGCCAAATCGTGAAGGCAGGAAACTGCATCCGTCATGGCGAAACGTGGCGCTGCCCACCTGGGCAGTGGACAGTGACCGCGATGCCCACGGACTTGTCTGCAGGCACAAAGCGGCTACAGGGACTACAAAGAACGGCAATTGCGCTTGGTGTGCGGTACTCGGCGCTGACAGGGTGTCAATCAATACCGCAAGCAGATTGGCAGTGTTACGGGTTTGGGGAGTACGTCCTCCGTACTGCACTGCCAACGATTATAAGGGAAGAAGGATGCTTTGTCAAGTATCCGATTGAGAACCGTCTTCACAACTACTGCCCAAAATCTCCACAGAATCTCCATAAGTTTGTGGTATCCTGATGGCACAGTGGACGACGAGATGTACTGGTAAAAATTTCTGGAGGGAACCATGAAAAAACTTTGGACCATTGTTGGCCTTGTAGCGTTGGTGGTGCTCCTGGGGTCGACGGCGCTGGGAACCATCGCCCTTGCCCAGGACGGGGAAGACGGCACCGTCTGGCCTTTTGACTTCCGGCAGCGGGTGCACGACGCTATTGCTACGGCGCTGGGCATCAGTGCCGACGAGTTTGACGCCGCCGTGGACACGGCCCGCCAGCAGGTGCTGGACGAAGCGGTCAGCGAAGGTGTGCTGACCGAAGAGCAGGCCGAGCGCATGAGCGAGCGGCAGGCCCAGGGCGTGGGCCCAGGCGGCATGAGTGCCTTCGGACGTGGCAGGGGTATGATGGGCCGCCAGGGTGGATTTGGCGGCATGATGGCCGGGACGCAGAGCTCGCTGCTCAGCGTCGCAGCCGAAGAGTTGGGCATGACCCTGGATGAGCTGACAGCCGAGCTGCAAGACGGCAAGACCATTGCCGACGTGGCGGCGGAACAGGGCGTGGAGCCGCAGGCTATCGCCGATGCCTTTCTGGCTCAGCGGGCCGAGTGGCTGGCCGGGGCGGTAGCCGATGGGCGCATCACCCAGCAGCAGGCCGACTGGATGCTGGAGAACATGCAGGAGCAGGTGCTGGAGCATCTCGACAGCCCCTTCGCCGGCACCGCCGGGCCTGGCGACTGCTGGGGCGACCGCCAGGGCGGTTCCTGGCGACGTGGCGGGGGTATGATGGGCCCGGGCGGCTTCCAGGGATTCCCCGGCACGGACGAGTCCTAGCCTGTCGAAGGGCATGGCCCCCGGAACAGGGGCAAGCTGGGGCCGGCTGGTTCTCAGCAGCAACGGATAGAGAAGAATTTCGGGGCACGGTCGATCCACGCGACCGTGCCTCGTTCTTTGTGATCGGCGGCGGGCCCATGAGACCTGCGATCCCGATGCAAGCGCCTCGCATTTGGTGCCCTCGACTACTGGCACCGTTGGACAATTTGAGGTATAATAGGCCGCGTGTTGCACGGCGCCGGGGGCGATCCAATCCCTGTGCCGCTAGAAAGCAGGAAAACCGTTGGTCCAGAGAATCCTGGTGGTGGATGACGACAAGCAGATCGTTCGCCTGTTGCGCACGTACCTGGAACAAAGTGGCTACCAGGCATTTGTGGCCTATGATGGTGAATCTGCGCTCCACATCATCCGCCGGGAACGGCCCGACCTGGTCCTCCTGGATCTCATGCTGCCCAACCGCGATGGCTGGGAGGTGACGCGCGTTGTGCGCGGAGACGACTCCTTGCAGGGCCTGCCTCTCATCATGCTCACTGCCCGCGCCGACGATCAGGATAAAATCGTGGGCCTCGAGCTGGGCGCCGACGACTATGTAACCAAGCCTTTCAACCCGCGAGAAGTGGTGGCTCGCGTCCGTGCCGTGCTGCGCCGGGCGCAGGGCGAACCACAGCCGCCCAGGATGCTCCAGGTCGGACCATTGTCCATGGACCTCGATCAGCACCAGGTCCAGGTGCAGGGCCGGCCCGTGCATCTGACGCGCACGGAATTCAAGCTCCTCCAGGTCCTGGCCGAGAATCCGGGCCGCACCTTTACCCGGCTGGAGCTCATCGAAAAGGCCCTGGGCTACGGCTACGAAGGATTGGAGCGCTCGGTCGACAGCCACGTCAAGAACCTGCGGCGCAAGCTGGACGACGCCAACTCTGGGAACGCCCTCATCGAAACGGTCTTTGGTGTCGGGTACCGGCTGCCCGCGGAGGAAGAGGCGTGAGTCGTCTGTGGGTGCGCCTGACCCTTGCCTTTGCCCTGGTGGTGCTGGTCGCCGTGGGCGTCGTCGCGCTGCTGGGCTCGTTTTCGGCAACGGCGGCGCTGCGATACTATGTGGCCTACAGTGCCATGATACCCCATCAGAACCTCGTCGATGCCCTGTCCACCTACTACGAGCAACAGGGAGTTGGGAGGGCGCCGGCCGGGTGCTGGAGCAGGTGGCCAGGACCCAGGGGCCGATGATGATGGGCATGCGGCGGGGCATGGGTGGGCCCATGTCCCGCGACGTGCTCCTGCAGTTCGTCCTGGCCGATGACGAGGGCCGCGTGGTCTATGACGGCGTCGAGGAGAACCCCGGGCGGCTCCTGAGCAGCGACGAGCGGGCAGCGGCCGAAACGATCGAGGCCGAAGGCGAGGTGGCCGGCCTCCTGGTAGTCTCGCTGCCGCCTCGCTCCGCGCTGTTGGGCCCGTTGGAAGAGGCGCTGGTCGCGCGCATGCGCCGCTGGCTGGCGATTGCCGGCCTCGCCGCCGGCGGGCTGGCCTTGCTCCTGGGGCTGGCCCTGAGCCGGAGCCTGACCGCGCCCCTGCAGCGCCTGGCGGCCGCCGCCCGGGGCATCGCTCAGCGTGACTTTAGCCGGCGAGTCCAGCCGGAGGGGAGCGCCGAGCTGGTGGACGTGGCCCTGGCTTTTAACGAGATGGCTGTGGCGCTGGACGAGTCGGAGCAACAGCGCAAGAACATGGTGGCCGACGTGGCCCACGAGCTGCGCACGCCGCTGGCCGTGTTACAGGGGAACCTGCAGGCCCTCCTCGACGACCTCTATCCCATGGACAAGGCCGAATTGTCGCGCCTCTACGACGAGACACGCCTCTTGAGTCGCCTGGTCGACGACCTCCGCGACCTTGCCCTGGCCGATGCCGGGCAGCTCAGCCTCAGCGTGCAGGCAGTGGACGCGACGGCCCTGGCAGCCGACGTGGGAGAGAGCCTGGGCCTGGCTGCCGAGGCCCAGGATGTGGAACTAGGGCTGGATTTGGAGGAGGGCCTGCCTCCTGTTCAGGCGGATCCGGATCGGCTGGGCCAGGTGTTGCGCAACCTGGTGACCAATGCCCTGCGACACACACCGCCGGGCGGCACCGTCACGTTGAGCGTCCGGCGTGACGGTGGGTTCCTCAGGTTCGTTGTGGCCGACACCGGCGAAGGGATCGAGCCTGTCGAACTGGGCCACGTCTTTGATCGCTTCTGGCGGGCTGACCGCTCGCGCAGCCGCGACGGCGGGGCCAACGGCGCAAACGAGCGGGTAGGGAGCGGGTTGGGCCTGGCCATCGCGCAGAGCCTGGTGCGGGCCCATGGCGGACAGATCTGGGCCGAGAGTGACCGTGGCGTGGGCAGCAGGTTTGCCTTGACGATCCCCGTGGCACAGCAGCCACCAGCCGCCGAGCAGCGGCAATCGTAACCTTAGGGAGATGGTTTGAATAACAACTGGGAAGCACGTCTGCGAAAAGCCGGAGTAAACCACTTGCCCTCGAGTGAGGAGCGCCTGCGCCTGGTCGCGGAATTCACCTACGACTGGGAATACTGGCTCGCTCCCGACGGCACTTATCTCTACTTGTCGCCTTCCTGTGAGCGGGTCACCGGCTACTCTCGCGCCGAATTCTTTCGCGATCCCGATCTGTTCCTGCGCATCCTGCACCCGGAGGATCGTCCTCGCATGGAGGAGCATCTACAGGAGCAGCCGCGGGGGCACGACCAGCGGGAGCTCGACTTGCGCATTATCACGCGCACTGGCGAAGTGCGATGGATCGGCCACGTCTGCCAGCCCGTATACGCCTCGGACGGCACCTGGCTCGGCTGGCGCGGAAGCAACCGCGACATCACCAACCGCCTGCAGGCGCAGCAGGAACTGCGGCGCGAGCGCGATTTCGCGTCGGCCATTCTCAGCACGGCGGGCGCCCTCATCGTGGTCCTCGACTCCGAAGGAAGGATCGTCCGGTTTAACCAGACGTGCGAGCAGGTCACCGGCTACACCGTGGACGAAGTGCGGGATCAGCGCGTGTGGGACGTCTTATTGCTGGAGGAAGACAAGGAGCCGGTAAAGGCCGTTTTTGCGGATCTGGCCCGGGGCTATTTCCCCAACCGCTTTGAGAACGTGTGGGTTGCCAGGGATGGGAGCCGTCATCTCCTTGCCTGGTCCAACACGGCGCTTCTGAACCAGCAAGGAGACCTCGAGCACGTTATCGCTATTGGCATCGACGTGACCGAGCAGCGGCAGGCGGAGGAGGAGCGGGAGCAGTTGCTGGCCCGGTTCGAGCACGAGCGCGAGGTAGTTGCCGGACTTGCGGCTCGCCTGGCCCTGGAATGGGACACGCTCCAGACCATCATGGAGCATACCCATGCCAACCTGGCATATCTCGATCCCCAGTTCAACTTCTTGGCCGTCAATTCGGCCTACTGCCAGCAGTCGGGCCATAGCCGCGAAGAGCTCCTGGGCCGCAACCATTTCGAGCTCTTTCCCGACGCCGAGAACCAGGTGATCTTTCAACGGGTGCGCGACACCGGCGAGGAGGTCAGCTTTCGAGCCAAGCCCTTCCACTACCTGGACCAGCCGGAGCGCGGTGTGACCTATTGGGACTGGACACTGGTCCCGGTCAAGGACGCGGATGGTCAGGTCCAGGGCCTGGTCTTCTCGCTGCTGGACGTGACGGAGCAGATACGGCAGGCCGGCGAGCGCGAGCGCCTGCTGCAGGAAAATCGCGCTCAACGCGAGTTCCTGGAGCACCTGCTCCAGTCGGCACCGGTCGGGGTTGCCGTGGTCAAGGGCGAGGATCCCCGCTTCGAGCTGGTAAACGCAACCTACCAATCGATCCCCGGCATGCGGGAAATGCCCGGGGCCGGCCGTGCCATCGCCGAGGTTTTTGACGACGACACTGCCCGCAAGACGGAACAGCTCGTCGAACAGGCATTCCAGAGCAACGAAACGGTCAGTGTGCGCGAGGGACGGAACTCGACTGAACCGGACCGGCCGCACAAGTTCTGGGACGTCGATTACGTGCCCATGCACGACGACGCTGGCGAGGTGGAAAGGGTCTTGATCCTGGCCCACGACGTCACCGAGCAGGTCCGGGCGGAAACCGCCCTGCGGCGGCAGAACGAGGAGCTGCAGGCACTGACGCAGGAGCTGGACGCCTACGCACATACCGTCGCCCACGATCTGAAGCAGCCGTTGGCCATCCTTACGGGCTATGCCGACCTGCTCTACGAGGAGGAAGCCCCATCGGCGAGCGAATACTCGCTCAAGTTGATGGAGACGCTGCAGACGACCGCTGCCAAGATGACCGAGATCGTGGAGTCGCTCCTCCTCCTGGCCGAGGCGCGGCAGGGAGAGGTGGTCATGGAGCCCCTGGACATGGGCCGTGTCTTGGAAAGCGTCTGCCAGCGCCTGGCCCCCATGATCGAAGAGCACGGCGCCGAGGTGGTGCTGCCCGACAGTTGGCCCACCGTCCTGGGCTACGGCCCGTGGGTCGAAAGTGCCTGGGTGAACTATGTCAGCAATGCCATCCGCTACGGCGGCAGCCCGCCCCGCCTGGAGCTGGGGGCGTGCCACGAGCCGGACGGCACGGTTTGCTTCTGGATCGACGACAACGGGCCAGGGCTAACGCCTGAGGAGCAGGCGGTGCTCTTTACCTCCCGGTTGCCCGCGAAAGAAGATCGTGGAAAGGGCAGCCACGGCCTGGGTCTGACCATCGTGCGCCGCGTCGTGCAAAAGCTGGGCGGCAAGGTGGGCGTCAAGAGCGCGCCCAACCAGGGCAGCCGGTTCTGGTTCACCCTGCGCTCCGCCGACCTCGACCAGGACAGGTAGCTGGGGAGACGCGGCCAGGCGAAGGCTTCAGTCTGGCCGCGTCTCCACGTCTGCCTTTGCACCGCAGGCAGCCTTGTTTGGCGAGGCGGGCAGCCGGAATTTGCGCCACATGACCGGCAGCAGGACCACCATGGCCACCAGGGGAATGTAGAAGGGAAAGATGGGGCTGACGCTTTCCCAGAGGCGGGCGCCGAGCCAGGGCGCCGGCAGGGAGATGAGGCCCAGGCTTGTGGAAAACAGGCCGAAGGCGGTGCCTCGCAGGCGGTCGGGCACGGCCTTGGAGATGAGCGAGCTGTAGGCCGGGTCGATAAAGGCCCAACCGATGCCGGTGACGATCCGCGAGGCGATAAAGTGCCAGAAGGTGGTGCCGACGAGAAAGATGCTCCAGCCGGCCGCGATGAGGGCAAAGCCGCCGACGATGCCCACGCGCTCGCCCTTCTTGTCCGAGAGCCAGCCCGCGGGGCTCATGAGGGCCATGGCCACCAGGGCCGAGATCGACTGCAGGCTGCCGATCTGCATCAGACTCAGGCCCATCTCGTTCTCCAGGTAGACCGGCATAAGTTGGTCCGTCAGGCCAAAGGCCACGTCGCGCACACCATCCGAGATAAAGATCCAGGTGATCAGGCCGCCGGCAGCGATCAGCCCAAAGACCGACACCAGGCTCTGGCGCAGGCCCGACAGCCTTGGCCGTTCTGGCTGCCCGGCTTCGCTTCGGCTCTTGCGGCTCGCGACCCGGGCCATGATCACCCGGATGACTGCCGCGACCCCGTAGAGGGCAAAAGCGACGATGAACACCGCGCGAAAGGAGAGTCCCTGGGCAATCATCCCGCCCAACATCGGCCCGACGATGTTGACGACCATGTACATGGTACTGGTGGCGCCATAGACCCGGCCGCGGGTCTCTTCCGTCGATTCCTGGGCGACAAAGGCCTGGAAGCTGGGCGAGACAAAGGCCACAGCCATGGCCGTCAGCACCGAGGCCGGGAGGAGCCACTGCCAGGATGGGGCAAAAATGTAGAACAGGTAGGCGCCGGCACCCGCGACGCTGCCGATGGCAATGGCCTGCAGCCTGCCCGCCGCGTCCGACAGCCAGCCGCCCAGGATCTGGAGAAAGAGCGGGGCAATGGAGGCGATGGTAAAGAATAGCCCAATCTGCCGCACACTGGCCCCCAGCTCCTGCACGTAGAGCGATTGCAGTGGAAAGATCATCTGGGCTGCGATGTTGGCCAGGATCATGGTGCCCATGAACCAGAGCAGCATCGGGCTCAAGAGCCGGGCCTTGCGCGGTGGTGTGACGCTCACTCCTTATCCCCTTTGTCGAGACTGGATGGTGGGCCAGTGGCTGCCCCGCGGTGTGGCAAGCGGCTTGCCTCCCACCCGGTTTGGGCATCGCTGTGTCCTATAGTATAATGCGCATAGACGGATAGACGTTCGCATCAGGGACAAGATCGATGAAACTCACTGGTGGACAGATCGTGGTGGATACCCTCGTCCGCGAGGGCGTGCCCTACCTGGTTGGCATTCCCGGCCCCCAGACCCTGGGCCTTTTGGATGCTCTACTCGGTCAGGACCGGCTGCAGATGCTCCAGGTGCGCCACGAGCAAGCGGCCGTCTTCCTGGCTGATGGCTACTACCGCGTGGCAGGGACTCCCCTGGCCGTCCTGGCCTCCATGGGCCCGTCGGCCATGAACACCCTCTCCGGCGTGGTCTCTTGCGCCGTGGATTCGGTGCCGGTATTGGTCCTGGCAGGCAGCGGCCCGGCGGAAATGGCGGATCGGGGAGAACTGCAAGAGCTGGAGCGTGGCCGCGCCGGGGGCAGCCTGGCCGTCTTTGCGCCCGTTGCCAGGGGGGTATGGCGGCCGGCCAGCGCCGCCCATGTGCCCCGCGCTCTGCAGAGCGCCTTTGCCGGGATGCTGACGGGGCGGCGAGGGCCGGCGGTGGTGGATTTGCCCCTGGACGTCCAATGCGAGGCCGCAGACGTCGAGCTGGCCTTTCCCTACGCCTACCGGGCCGGCGGGCAGGTCCTGCCGGACCCCGATCTCGTTCAGCGGGCGGCCGACCTGCTGACCATGGCCCACCGGCCGGTGATCCTGGCCGGAGGTGGCGTGCTGGCGGCCGAGGCCTGGGACGAGCTGCAGGCGCTGGCCGAGCTGCTGGAGGCGCCGGTGCTGACGACCATGATGGGCAAGGGCGCCTTTCCCGAGGACCACGTCCTGGCGGGTTTGCACGCCGGTTGGATGGGGTCCACTTGTGGCAATGCCCTGGCACGCAGCGCCGACGTCCTCCTGGCCGTGGGCACGCGCTTTGCTCCGCGGAGCACCTCCCACTATCGCCAGGGCGTGACGTACAGCATCCCTCCCACGCGCCTCATCCACCTGGACCTGGACCCGGGCCAGATCGGCAGGCATTATCCCGTCGAGGTTGGCATCGTGTCCGACGCCCGGGCGGGCCTGGCGGCGTTGCTCGACCGGCTCCGGGCGCTGGGCGTTTCGCCGAGCATAGGCGGGGCGCGGGCCGGCTATCTGGACGAAGTGTCGCGGCTACGCGACGAGTGGCTGACCCGGGTGCGGGAGGTGGCCACGGACGACCGGAGGCCGGTCACGGTCCCGCGCCTGGTTGCCGAGTTACGGGCCCACTTGCGGCGCGATGCCATCGTCCTGACCTCGTCGGGCACGACCCAGGCCCATTGGCTCCGGGAGGCCACCATCTACGAGCCGCGGACCAACCTGACCCCCGGCGGCCTGGGCGCAATGGGCTGGACGCTGCCCGCGGCCCTGGGAGCCAGGCTTGCGGCGGCCCCCGGCCGGCAGGTGGTGGGCCTGATGGGTGACGGCGATTTCCTGATGACGATCCAGGAACTGGCTACCGCTGCCCAGTATGATATCCCCGTCGTCCTGGTTGTGGCCAACAATGCCGGCTGGATCGGGCTCCGCGACCTGCAGGCCGCGGCCTATGGTCCCGAGCGCGTCACGGGCGCCGAGTTTCTGAAGGGCCGGGAGCCGGTGACGCCCGACCTGGCCTCGCTGGCCCGGGGCTTTGGCTGTTACTCCGAGTGGATCACCTCTCCCGAAGAGGTCGGCCCGGCCCTGGAGCGGGCCTTTGCCGCTCGCCGCCCGGCCGTCGTCGAGGTCATGGTAGAGCGAGACGATATCCCGTCGTGTGGGCAGGAGCAAGCCTGGTGCGACGTGCCGGTGCCTGCTTATCTGGCCGAGCGGCGGGCCCGTTACGAGGAGCTGGCCGGCGCGCGATGAGCAACGGGACCAGGAATAGGAAACTCCAGGTTCCCCCTCCTCCGGGCCACGCACAGCCCTGGCGGCCCCAGGCCCGCCCGAGCCGTAGGGCGCGCAAGCGGCGTGGGACGAGACTCCTTTCCATCGCCCTGGTCGCGGCCCTGGTGCTTCTATTCACCTGGATTTGTGTCCTGATTGTCAGCCTGCCCCTCCTCTTCGCGGGCCAGGATGGCGGCCGGGTCAACGTGCTGCTGCTCGGGGTCGACAGGCGAGACGGCAACGATTGGGCGTACCGCGCCGATACGGTGATGGTCGCCAGCGTCGACCCCGGGAGCGGCGAGGCCGTTCTCCTTTCCATTCCCCGCGATCTGCAGCTCGCCATCCCGGGGCATGGCGAGGACCGGATCAACACCGCCAACGTGTTCGGCTATGTGGAGGGCTATCCCGGCGGGGGCCCGGCCCTGGTGGAAGCCACCGTCGAGTCCAACTTCGGGTTCTCCGTCGACGGCTACCTGATGGCGGATTTCGGTGCGTTCGAGAGGCTGGTCGACGCTCTGGGCGGCGTCGAGATCGAGGTGTCGGAGACGCTGCACGACACCCGCTACCCGGACCCGCGGCCCGGCGACTCCCACGCCTACAAGACGGTGCACTTTGACCCGGGCTTGCAGATGATGGACGGCCAGCGGGCCCTGGAGTATGCTCGCTCGCGCATGAGCACCAGCGACTTTGACCGGGCCCGGCGACAGCAAGAGGTCCTGGTGGCCATCCGGCAGAAGGCCCTCAGGCCGGGCTCTCTGCCCCGCCTGCCCGTCATGGGCCTCATCGTCCTCGACTCGTTGGAGACGAACCTGAGCCCGCGGGAAGTCCTGGCCCTGGGCTTGCTCGCCGTGCGCCTGGATCCGGCCAGGCTGGAGCGGGTCGTGCTCGAGCCGCCCCTCGTCTACGGCTACGTGCGGCCCGATGGTGCCGCCGTGCAGTTGCCGAACTGGGAGCTGATCAACCCGGTCATAGACGAGCACATGGCGAGGCCTTGACGGGCCCAGCCCGGCAAGGCGGCCTGGGAGCGCCATGGGGCGCATGGGAGGGGGCCGGGCTTGCACGCCCCCCGGCTTTACGGTAGAATTCAGTAACAGGGCTGTCGGCCAGGGCCCCGGCCGGCAGCTTGTCGAGAGCTCGAGCGCCAGCTTTGGCCACGAGAAAGGGAGGAAGGAGACATGTCCAGAGTTGCGGTTATCACCGACAGTTGTGCCAGTATCCCCGAATCGCTCCTGACCGCTCTGAAGATCCGTTGGGTACCCTATTACATTCACCGGGGGCAGGAAGTTCTGCGCGACCTGGTGACGGTCCAGCGCGATTCCTTTTACCGCTGGCTGCCTACGGCCCGCGAGCTGCCGCAGACGGCCAGCCCCGGTCCCGGCGACTACATCCAGTTGTACGAGCAGGTGGCTGAAGAAGAGAACACCGAAGAAATTGTCAGCATTCACATGACCTCCAAAGGCAGCGGCGCCTTTCAGGCGGCGAGCATTGCCCAGTCGACGCTGCGCGAGCGCCTGCCCAACCTCCACATCGAGGTCATGGACACGCTGAACGTGTCCATGTGCCAGGGATGGATGGTCATCGAGGCCGCCCGGGCCGCCCTGGAGGGCAAGCGCCTGCCCGACGTAGTGGGTGTGGTCAGGAAGCTGATGCCCGTTACACGCATGATCCAGACCGCCGACACGCTCAAGTACCTCTACATGGGCGGGCGCATCGGCAAGGCCAAGCACCTGGCAGGCAGCCTGCTCAGGATCAAGCCCCTCATCGGCATGGAAGATGGGGTCATCGTGCCCCTGGGTACGGCGCGCAGCCGGTGCAAGGCCTACGAGATGATGGCCAACATGGTTGAGGGCGCCGTGGGCCGGCTGGGCAAGATCAAGGTGGCCTACGTCCACGCCGCGGCCCAGGAGGAGGCGGAAAAGATCCGGGAGCTCATCGAAGGGCGACTGACCTGCGTCGAGTCCCTGGTCTCCGAGCTGTCGCCGGCCCTGGGCGTGCACACGGGGCCCGGCACGGTGGGCCTGTGCTACTATCCGGTAAAGAAGTAGAACGTAACGTTACATAAGGAGATAGACGAGTATGAGCCAGGAGATTTCGCTGCGGGGGGTTTTCCCTCCGATCCCAACGCCCTTTGACGGCCAGGGCGACGTCGCCTTCGGGGCGCTGGCCGACAACCTGGCGTGGTGGAACGAGTACGATTTGCGGGGCTACATAGTCCTCGGCTCTAACGGTGAGGGCGTGATGGTGGCCGAGGAGGAAAAGATAGCCGTCTGGGCGGCTGCCAGGAAGGCCATCCCTTCCTCGCGGCTGATGGTGGCCGGCACGGGCTGCCAGTCGACGCGCGAGACCATCACCCTCACCCGGCGCGCCGCCGACGCGGGCGCCGACGCTGCCCTGGTGTGGACGCCCCACTATTTCAAGGCCAAGATGACGGCCGATAGCCTGGTGCGCCACTATGAGGAGCTGGCCGATGCTTCGCCCATCCCGATCCTGATCTATAACGTGCCCGGCTTTACCGGGGTCACCATGAGCCCCGCCGCCGTGGCCCGCGCGGCCCGCCATCCTAACGTCGTGGGCATGAAGGACACCACGGGCAACATCGCGCAACTGGCCGAGACGGTGCGCCTGGCCGGTCCCGACTTTCAGGTACTTGCCGGATCGGCCAGCTATTTTCTGCCCGGCCTGTCCGTGGGCGCCGCCGGTGGGATCCTGGCCCTGGCCAACATCGCGCCCGACCGCTGCCTGGAGTTGTTCCGCCTGTTCCAGGAGGGCCGCTGGCAGGAGGCTGCCGAGTTGCAGCGCTGGATGCTGCCCGTCAACCACGCCGTCACCACCGGCTTTGGCATCGCCGGGCTGAAGGCGGCAATGGACATGATGGGCCACTATGGGGGGCCGGTCCGCCTGCCCCTCCTCGACATCGAGGAGGAGGAACGCCAAACCCTGAAAAAGGTCCTGACCCAGGGAGGCATTTTATCATGAAAGACCGCAAGCTGCTCATGATCCCCGGACCCATCGAATTCAGCCCCGAGGTGCTGCGGGCGATGGGAGCCTCGACCACGAGCCACGTGGCTCCGAACTTTGTGGATGCCTTCGGGCAGACCTTGGAACGGATGCGCGACGTGTTCCTGGCGCCGGGCAGCCAGCCCTTTGTCGTCGCGGGCTCGGGCACCCTGGCCATGGACATGGCCGCGGCCAACCTGGTGGAGCCCGGCGACAAAGCGCTGGTGGTCAACAGCGGATACTTTGGCGACCGTTTCGCCGCCATCTTGCAGCGATATGGCGCCGAGGTGGTCCAGGTCCAGCCGCCGGCCGTGGGCGACGTCCCCGCTCTCGGCGACGTCGAGGCAGCCCTGGAGCAGGCGGCCGGCCAGGGCCAGGGCTTCAAGCTCATGACCATCACTCACGTCGATACTTCTACCGCCGTGATGACCGACGTCCCTGCGCTGGCAGCCCTGGGGCGCCGCTACGGAGTGCTCGTCGTGGTGGACGGCGTGTGCTCCGTGGCAGGCGAGGAGCTTTGCCAGGAGGAGTGGGGGGTGGATTTGACGCTCACGGCCTCGCAAAAGGCCATTGGCGTGCCGCCTGGACTGGCGCTGGTGGTCGCCGGCCCCCGCGCCATGGATGCCTTTTACCGGCGCAAGGTCGACGTTGGCAGCTACTATTCCGACTGGACCCAGTGGCTGCCCATCATGGAAGCCTACGAGGCGCGGCGGGCCGGCTACTTTGGCACGCCGGCCGTCAACCTCATCTGGGCGCTGAACGTCAGCCTCGGCCAGATTTTGGACGAGGGGATGGAGGCCCGCTTTGCGCGCCATCGTCGGCTGAGCGCCGCCTTCAAGGCAGCGGTGGCCGCATTGGGCATGGGGCAGGTGCCGGTCCGCCCCGAGGTGGCAGCCAACACCCTCACCGCACCCTATTATCCCGAGGGCGTTGACGCCTCGATGCTGGCCCACGTCACCCGCGAAGGGGCCATCCTGGCCGGCGGGCTGCATCCCGCCATCCGCGCCCGGTACTTTCGCATTGGACACATGGGCGTCGTCAGCGCTTCGGACATCCTGTCCACCGTGGGTGCCATCGAGCGAGGGCTGGCCGCCGCCGGCTATCGCTTCCAGCCCGGCGCCGGCGTGGCCGCGGCCCAGGCTGTCCTGCTGGCCGAATAGCAGAGATCCCAGAGACGGAGGACGGGCAGCCGGCCGGTTTCCCGTCCTCCGTCCCTCATCGGGCTGTTGAGAGGGTAGGCCCATGTATAAAGCGGTCACTCCCGAACTGGTCGAAGCCTTGTGCCAGATTGCCGGCGCGGAGAACGTCCTCGTCGACGGCGAGGCGTTGGAGCGCTACAGCCACGACGAGACGGTGGGCCTGTGGGCGCAGCCGGAGGCGGTGGTGCGGGCCACGTCGACCGAGCAGGTGTCGCGGGTGCTCAGGCTGGCGCAGCGGGAGCGGGTGCCGGTCACACCGCGGGGCGCCGGCTATGGCCTGAGCGGTGGGGCCGTGGCGGTGCAGGGCGGCATCGTCCTCTCGACGGAAAAGATGAACCGCATCCTGGAGATCGATCAGAAGAACCTGATGGTGACCGTCGAGCCGGGGGCCATCACCGGCGACATTCACCGGGCCGTGGAGGCCGAGGGACTCTTTTATCCGCCCGATCCGGCCAGCCTGGATTCGTGCAGCATCGGGGGCAACGTGGCCGAAGGCGCAGGCGGCCCGCGGGCGGTCAAGTACGGCACGACCCGCGACTATGTCTGCGGGCTGGAGGCCGTTCTGCCCTCGGGCGAGGTGATTTCCATCGGCGGCAAGCTGGTCAAGAACGTGACGGGCTACAGCCTCATCGGCCTGCTCGTGGGCTCGGAGGGGACCCTGGCCATCGTCACGCGCATCATTCTGCGCCTGCTGCCGCTCCCCCGCGTGCAGGTGGACCTGCTCGTCCCTTTCGACGACTTTCAGGCCGCGGCCGACACGGTGTCGGACATTATCGGGCACCGCATCCTGCCCACGGCCATGGAGTTCATGGAGCAGGACAGCCTGCTGGCCGTGGAGCGCCTGCTGCAGCGGGAGGTGCCCTACCGCGACGCGGCCGCCCACCTGCTCATCCAGCTGGACGGCAACACCCCGGCGGCAGTGGACGCCGACATGGAGCTGGTGGGCGAGCTATGCTTGCAGCACGGCGCACGGGACCTCCTCGTGGCCCGCGACCGTCCAACCAGGGACCGGCTGTGGGAGGCGCGGCGGATGATCATTGACTCGCTGAACCACGAGAGCCCGGTGAACCACATGGAGGACGTGGTGGTGCCCCGCGCCGAGATCCACCGGCTGCTCAAGGGTATGAAACAGATCTCCCGGGAGCACGGTGTGCGCATCGTCAGCTTCGGGCATGCCGGCGACGGCAACGTACACGTCAACGTTCTGAAGGACGATCTGGGCGATAGACGTTGGGACGCCCTCGTGCCCCGGGTCCGGGAAGAGATCTATCGCCTGGCCCTGGCGCTGGGTGGCACCATCACCGGCGAGCACGGGGTCGGCGCCACCCGCCGCCAGTACCTGCCCATGGCCCTCGACGAAGCACAGATCGAGCTCATGCGCCGCATCCGCGCCGCCTTTGACCCGAACAGCATCCTGAACCCAAACAAGATATTTCCCTAGTCGGGGTCAGTCCTCGCCGACGGGCAGGCCTTCCAGCTCCATGATGCGGAGGGCGTTGGTTGTGGGGCTGGGACCAGGGCGCAGGACGTAGTCAAAGACCATGCGGCTGCCCTCTAGGTGGTCCCGGAAGTGCAGGTTACGCACCTGGGGCATCTCCTCGGCCAGTTTGGCCAGCTCCAGGTCGTGGGTGGCAATAAGCCCGGCCCCCCGGCTGCCGGCCAGGGCCCGCACGTAGGCCCGGCTGCCGATGCGCCGTTCGCGGTTGTTGGTGCCACGCAAGATCTCGTCCACGAAGTAAAAGAGGGGCAACGGGCTCGGGCGCTGCAGCTCGGTAAGGAGAGCCTTGAGACGCCGCACCTCGGCGTAAAAGTACGAGATGCCGCCCGTGACCGAGTCCGCGATGCCCATGGAGGTGAACAGGCGGAAGGGCAGTGACTCCAGCGCCACGGCGTCCACCGGCCCGCCCGCCTGGGCCAGCGCCAGGTTGGCGCCCACGGTCTTCATGAACACGCTCTTGCCCGCCATGTTCGAGCCGGTCAGGATGCCCACCTGGCCGAGGGCAACCACGGAAAAGTCGTTGCGCACCTTGCTCGCGGGCAGCAGGGGATGGCCCAGGCCACGCGCCGCAAAGACCGGCCGGCCCTCCTCGCCCCCTTCTCGCAGGAGCGGCATTGTGTACTCGGGGTGCAGGTAGCCCAGGTTGGCCAGGGAGCCGAGGGCTTCCAGCTCAAACCAGACCTCCATCCAGGCCGGCGCCCTCAGGGCCAGCTCCACCTTGACCCGGGCCAGGCGATGCGCGAAATAAAAGTCCCAGGGCACGACGGCGTTCAGCAACAGCCCGAGTACCGGGTTGGTGCGCAGACCCATGGCGGCCAGGATGCGGTTCACGTTGCCCAGGTAGGTGGAGGGGCGATGGGCACGATCCAGGAAAGGCGCGCACAGCTCCTGCAGGTGGGGCGTCTCCCGGTAGGAAAAGCGCTCCAGTTGGGCCAGGGCGGCGCGGAGCTGCTGAAAGGCGCCCTGGAGCGAGGCCGCTTCATTGGTCGCCGCGGTGGCCACGCCCGAGCGGGCCAGCCAGAGCACGAGATAGACCGCGATGGTAAGCTGCCACCAGGGGGGCAGCAGACCCAGCCGGTTGGCGATAAAGAGCAGGGCGTTGAGGGCTGCGAGGCCGGCCAGCAGGACCAGCCAGCGGCGCAAGGTCTCTTCCGGCGGGTGCTCGGCCAGCCAGGCGAGCAGGTTCTCGGCCCGCCAGGTGCGGTAGCCCCGGGCGGCGAGGATGGCGTTCAGCGCCAGCCGGTCGCGCAGGAGAAAGCGGGGGGCCAGCTCGCCGACCAGCGCCTGTCGCCGCCTGATCTCCCCAAGGTCGGGCTCGGGCTCGGCCAGCCAGTCGCGCAGGCGGCGGCTGCCGCCGTGGGTCGTCGCCCGATCCAGCAGCCGGTGCAGCGAGCGCGGGCCGGTGAGGTCCAGGTCGGCCTCGAAGGGGTGCTCGGGGCGCGGCGCCTGGGGAAAGGTCGCCGGCATGGCCTCCCAGTCCAGGCTGCCGCGGGCCACCTGTTCTTTCTGGAGCTGCTGCAGGATGCGGTGGCGGGCGATGCTCTCCTGGACGCGCCGGTGCTTCCAGACGGCGACGCCAAAGGCGGCCAGTGCCACGGCCAGGCAGGCGACCATGGGCCAGGGGCCGACGGCCAAATACGCGGCGACAGACAGGGCCAGTCCGGCGGCGACCACCGCCAGCCGCAGCCAGGCGTAGCGGTCGGCGAGGGCCTGGAGTTCTTGCGTCTGTTGCTCCAGGCGGCGGATCTGATTCTGGATGGCGTTCAGGCGGCGTTCTCCGGTCATGCTGTTTCTCAAGTGCTGGCAGTATAGCACAGATCGAAGAGGGCACCAAGTTGCGGCCTCCCCTGGCAGGTTACCCGCGAGGTGCCTTTCCCGCCAATGACCGGAGCTCACGCGGTGGGCGAGACGGGGACCTGGACCTCGATGCTCAGGCGTGTTTGGGCGGCAAGGGCATCGTCTTGCTGGTAGGCGGTGACGACGATGGACTGTTTCCCGGGCCGGTGAGGCGTGATCTGGAACCAGCAAGGTGCCGAATTGCCCCGCGGGCGGAGCTTCAAGATATAGTGGGGCGGCTGCACGTCGCAGCTGGCGGCCGTGACGGCCACGCGGTAGAAGACGATCTCTTCCTCTTCGCGCCGGAAGATGGTGCCATCCTGCGACTTGACCTGGGTGAGATCCTCGACGGATAGGGTGGGAGCGTCGGGCTGGCGCACGGCCACGGCCAGGTCGAAGGGCAGCTCCAGGGTGGCGGCCGGCGGAGCGGCGACGTCCAGGCGAATCGCCTCCTCGATGAGGGGCGATGTGGGGGTGGACGGCCGGGCGAGGAGGCCGGCGTCGGGCGTGCCGTGGTAGATGTTGATGGTGCTCGCCTCGTACTTGGGGCCGGCCACCTGGTCGCCGTGGACCACCTGGTCGCGGCCAATGAGGTCGCCGCCTACGTCGACATTGCCGTCAACGTAGGTGCCGCCGCCGGTATCTATCTCATCGCCGTGGTGGTGCTCCCCGCCAACGGTCACCGGGCCGCCGCCGATCACCGCGCCCGTAACGGTTCCACCGGGCTCCACGGTCTCGACGTCCTGGTCAACGTCCAGGTCGCCCGGCTCCAGGCCTTCCAGCGACTCGAAGGGCCGACGCGGACGCGCCGCCGGCCTCGAAGGTGCGCCTTTGGGAGTGTCTTCCAGCGCTGGCTCTGGCTTCGGGAACCCGCCGGCCGGCGGTTCCGGCGCGGGGGCTGCCGGGAGCTCCCACGATAGGCTCTCATCCGGAGGCTCGGCCGACGTTTCGAGGATCTCGCCCGCGCCAGGTATCAGGAAGGTCGCCTCAAACTCGGCATCGTTCAGCGCTTCCACCTGGCTCCGCAATGCTACCAGTTCCTCCCGGCGCTCGGTGGCATCCTGCAGCCAGGATTGATCCTGTAGTGCGGCCAGGAAAGCCACGAGGGTCGCCTTCCCGTCCCAGCTCAGGGTGGCGAGCAGCCGGTCGACAAAGGCACGGCTGCTGCCCTCCCAGTCCAGGTAGAGGCTTGCCGACGCCTGGCCGGTGAGCGCCAGCAGTGCCTTGCGATTCTTGGGAGTTTCCATGGCCGGCAACGCTGCCAGCCACTCCAACAGCTCGGTTCTGATGTCCATCGATGTTTCCTCCATGGCTCCTCCGCCTTTGAAAACCAGGTCGACGTTGGGCAGCGCTCCCTCCTCGCCGCCGGGCTGCTCAGTCCGGCCGGGTGCGCAGTCGCCGGGCAATGGCGACGATGGCCGCCGCCACTCCCGCCACCGGGTTGGCCAGTCCCTTTAGGGCCACCTCGGCCACGTCGGGCGCCAGATCCATCAACTGCCGGAGCCAACGCTCCACCTTGGCCACGTTGGCCTCGTCGCCTTTGGCCACTTCGTCCCTGACCTTTCCGACGGTGTCGTGGATCTCTTCTCTGTCCACGTCGGGATCCGGGGGGCGCTCGGCGACGCGGTCCAACACTGCCTGAAAGATGGCGGCCACCTCGGTCCCGCCCATGCCCTGGCTCGTCTCCACGCGGGCGCCGCGGCCGGCGGCAACCTGAGAGTTGGTGACATCGCCCATGGCAATCTGGTCGCCGCCCACCTGGTCGCCGTGCACAACCTGGTCGCGGCCGATGAGGTCGCGGCCCACGGTGACGTTGCCGCCAAAGTAGGGGGCGCCGCCTGTGTCTATGCGGTCGCCGTGGTTGTGCTGCCCGCCGACGTTCACCGGGCCGCTGCCGCCTACGACGGCGCCGACCATCGTCGCCCCCGGGCCTACGGTGTTGACGTCCTGCCGCACGCTCAGTTTCTGGATCTTGTCCAGGACGTCGGAGCCGACGATAGCGCCCACCACGTCGCCACTGACGAGGCCGATGCGCTGGCTAACCTCGACCAACGAGCGCAGGCTGCCATCGCCGGGCTCGGACGCCGCGCTGAGGGTCGCGGCCAGTTGGCCGGCAAGGGCCGGATCGGCGGCCAGCCGCGCCTTTAACACGCCCACCATGCCCGGCTGTCCGAGGTCGGGATTGTGCCGGAAGACGTCCAGCAGGGCACTGGCGGCCACGTCGCCGGCGAGGGCCGGCTCGAGCGCCGAGACCACCCTTTCGGCCAGGGCCACGGCACCTGCCCCGGCCTCACGGCCCAACCCATCGGCCCCCAGCTTGTAGTAGGGGGCCAGCACCTCGTTCACGAGCGACGCGGCCAGCATCGCCGGGTCGAGGGGCCGGGCTTCGGCCGTCGCGGCCGGCGCCGGCAGGGGGAACTCGGCCCGAAAGGCCGCTTCTTCCATGGCGTTGAGGCGGGCGCCGAGCTGGGCAATGGCCCTTTGTCGTTCCACGCTGTTCTGAACCTGGGGCGTATTGCCCAGGGCGGCGACAAAGGCCGCCACGGCGGCCCTGCCGCGCCTGCTCAGCTCGTCGATCAGGCGCGCGGCAAAGGCCACGTTGCTTCCCTGCCAGTCCAGGTGAATGCCCAGCTCCGCCGGGCCGGTAAAGGCGACCAGGGCTCTCCGCTCGTCGGGTCCGTCAACGGCCGGCAGATGGGCCAGCAGATCGGCCAGCTCCTGATGCAGTCCCATGCTATCTCCTCCTTTGTCTCGTGCCAGCCCGCTACCCGGCCGCCTGGGCGGCGTCGGCGACCTTTGTCCGAAGCTCCTGGGGCAAGTCGTCGAGGATACGGCTTATGAGGATGCCCTCGTTGCGGCTGTAGAACCGGCCGGTGGTAGGCTCGGGGATGTAGCCGCCAGCGTGGTGCAGGCCCACCACCTGCCAGCCGTTGTTCAGGACCGGCGAGCCGGACGAGCCGGGGTTGGTGGAGGTCACGTATTGCAGGACGTTGCCGCCCACGTACTCCACCATGTTATTCTGAACCGAGATCTGCTTGGGCTGGCCAAAGGGATGTTGGATGATGTTGATGCGCTGGCCCGTCTTGACCTCTGCAAGCGTCAGGGGCAGGTAGCCCCATTCCTGGCCCGGCTCGCCATCGACCTCAAAGATGGCATAGTCGAGGGCTTCGTTGGCGTGGAACAGCCCGTCCGGCCTGGCCCTGTAGACGCTGGTGGGCTCGTCGCGGCCATCAAAGGTCTCCTGGTAGTTGAACTTGGCCGTGGTGCCGGCGAGGTGAGCCGGCTCGGAGACGACGTGGTGGTTGGTCATCGCCAGGTCGGGCGCCACCAGGAATCCGGTGCCCGACCAGCGCTCGCCGCCGGCCGATACCCCGACGTAGAGGACGCTGCGGGCAATCTCCACGCCGCGGGAAAGAAAGGCGATGGGTCGCAGCGTGTTTTCGCCAAAGATCTTTTCCACCACGGTGTCCGAGGTCGTGGGATTTTGCCACTTGCCCATCGGCTGGGCGGGGGCGATCGGCTCCATCATGGCATACTTGGCAATGATGCCGGCCAGCCTGTCCTGCTGCTCCAGCCCGACAAAGGCCTTCATCGTGTTGAGGAACTGGCCCAGGGCCTCGTTGTCATAAGTAATCCTGCCGTAGCTTGCCAGGAAGCTGACGATGTTCGAGGTCACGGTGAAAGGGGCGCCCTGCAGGTCGAGAAGGGGCAGGACCTGCTCCAGGCCGGCCATGCGCATCACCTGCCGCCGCGAGCGATCATCCTGCATCAGATCCTGGCCTTGCAGAAGGGCGACGAGTTGTTGGAAATCCTGTTGTTCGAGCTTGACCATGGTACTCTCCTCTCGCTGGAAATGCCTGTCGGCCAGCCGTTGAGCTGCGATGGTGATCTGTCTTAGGGTCCCGGTGGTAGCCGGGACCGGGGTTCCGGGCCTGTAGGCCGGGTGGCAAACGATCTGGACGGCGGGCTGCAAAGGGCACCCTGGCCGTGCCTGGGTGGCTTTGGGAGCAAGTCGTGATCAGCGCCACCGGTGGCGAGCCTCCGGCCCATGAAAACGCAGCGCTGCGATATGATCCTCAAGCTCTTGAGGCAGAGGCAGTTTACCATATTTGACAGGGGCAGTCAAGAGCCTTGGGGTTCGTCAAGGGCGCAAACCCGAAGGTTCATTGATTAAATTTCGAAATTTCATCAAGATTATTGACAAAAACAGATCCGAGCCGCTTTGCCATGCGTAGTGTTTTATGATCGTCGTCGAGCGCCTGCGGCCGGTAGGCGGCGTGAACCATCAAAAGGGAAGGAGAATGCTACCATGTCATTCAATCGGAAGGCGGTGGCCTGGGGTCTGGGACTGTTCTTGCTCCTGGCGTTGGTGCCCGGAGTCATGGCCCAGGAGGTGACCGTCCAGGTAAGCGATCACCCGGAGCTGGGCATGATCTTGACCGATGGGGAGGGCATGACCCTCTACATGTACACCAGGGACCAAGAGGGCGTCAGCAACTGCTACGATCAATGCGCCACCAACTGGCCGCCCCTCCTGGTGGGTGAGGACGGCGAGCCCCAGGCCGGCGAAGGGCTGACCGGCGAGCTGTCCGTCATCGACCGGGACGACGGCACCCGCCAGGTGGCCTACAACGGCATGCCCCTCTACTTCTGGATCCAGGACGCCAGCCCCGGCGACGCGACCGGGGAAGGCGTCGGCGGCGTCTGGTTCGTCATCAGCCCGGGCGAAACCTTTGCCTCTTTCCCCGGGGCCCAGGAGAGCGCGGATGCCACGGCAGAGCCGACGGCTGCCGCTGAGGACGGGGATGCGACCACTACTGAGGAGCAGCCCTCCGAGCTGCCCGAGACCGGTGGCGAGAACCTGCCCTGGATGGCCCTCGCCCTGGTCGTTGGCGGTGCGGCCGTGGTGGCCGCGGCTGCCGGCCTTGCCCGAGCCCGGCGGCCGCGTTAGCTTTCACTTCCTCCCGCACTATGGCTCCCCGGCAGGTCCTCGCCTCCGGGGAGCCTTCTCTTGTCGTGTGGCCCTCCTGGCCTACATCTTCGTCCGCGATCCGTGCCCCGTGCCCTTCGAGGCAGGCGCTACCTCCCGGTCGTGACGTCGCGGGTGACCAGGGGCAGGAACAGGTTCGACCCGGACGTGCCCAGATCCTCCTCGTTCCAGCCGTTCCAGGGCACCGTGACCCAACGGCTGGCAGGCATCCAGGGCGTCGTGCCAGGGTGGTAGAGGGTGCGCATGCGCCAGTGGTAGGCCTGGTCAAAGTGCAAGTCACCGGCAATCATACTGGTAGCGCCGGGCAGGGTATGGTTCATCCACAGGCCGCCAGGTATGTAGGTCCCATGCCCGTCGAAGTTGATGCCCAGGGGCTTGACCTCGATCTCGGCCATGATCTTGCCACGTCCAAAGGGGCTCGTGTGCACAAAGGCGAGGCGAAAGGTGTCCTCGTCGGTATGGCCGAGGGAAGCCAGTACCTGACCGGCGCTGTTCAGTTGCCGCAACGCCAGGGCAGCGCCGCTGCGCCCGTTGCCATAGTAGCACACGACCTTGCCCTCGTTCTGAAGGACGGTATCGTCGTCCTTGGCGCCGATGACCAGGTCGGCGTAACCATCGCCGTTGACGTCGCCCGCAGTGCCGGCCGAAATGCCGAACCAGGAGAGAGCCCCTCCGCCCTGACCGGTCCAGGCGTACGTCGACCCCAGGCCGGCAGCGGAGCCAAGGTAGAGCCGCACCAGCCCCGCGGACGGTGCGCCGCCCGAAGGCGTCATGCTCGGAGCGCCGATGAGGAGGTCGGCATAGCCATCGCCGTTGACATCGCCCGCGGTGCCGACCGCGTAGCCGTAGTAGGCGTCGCTCTGGCCCGACTCCCTGGTCCAGGCATGGGTAGCACTCAGTCCACTTGCCGAGCCGTGAAAAACCCACACCCGGCCTTCGCCTGTGGCGGTCCCGTCGGCCCAGTAGGGGGCGCCGACCACGACGTCGCTGTAGCCATCGCCGTTGACGTCGCCGGCGCTGGCGACGGCGTGACCCAGCCGTGCGCCGGAGGTGTTGCTTTCGGCGTGCCATGCTGCGCTGCTGGACAGGCCCGTGTCGGAACCGAGATAGAGCCAGGCCCGGCCTTCGTTCATGGCATCGTCCTCCCAATAGGGTGCGCCGACGACGACGTCGCTGAAGCCGTCGGCGTTCACGTCGCCCGCCGTCGCTACAGAGTAGCCGAACTGGGCCCCGGCGTGATCGCTTTCCATATGGCGGGACGGGACCAGGCCCAGGCCGGCAGCGGAACCGTGGTAAATCCAGGCAACTCCCTCGTCGACCTGGCCGTGATCGGTCAAGGGCGCGCCGACGACGACGTCGGCATAGCCGTCGTTGTTGACGTCGCCGGCCGTTGCCACCGAGTAGCCGAACCGTGCCCCGGCCTGGTCGCTCTCCTTGTGCCAGCTCGACGTCGTGCTCACGCCCGAACTGGAACCGTGGTAGACCCAGGCTCCGCCTTCCTCTGCCGCGCCATGCGCGTAATACGGTGTGCCGACGATGACGTCCCCGTAGCCGTCGCCGTTCACGTCGCCGGCGGCGCCCACCGAGTAACCGAACTGCGCATTTTCCTGGTCGCTCTGTTCGTACCAATATGGGGTAGAGACCAGTCCTGCCGCGCTGCCACGATAGATCCACGCCGCGCCCTCGTTCACCTGCCCCGCGTCCCACAACGGCGCGCCGACGATAATGTCTGCATACCCGTCGGCGTTGACGTCGCCGGCCGTGCCGACAGACCAGCCGAAATAGGCATTCTCCATGTTGCTGCGTTTGCTCCAGTTGGCCACTTCCCCGGGCATATCCGGGGAGCCGTGGTAGACAAAGGCGCTCCCAGCCTGAGAGGCCTCACCGGGGGCGCCGACGATCAGGTCCGAATAGCCGTCGCCGTTCACGTCGCCGGCCGTGGCCACCGAATTGCCGTACCAGGCCTGCGTGGTGTTGCCTTCAGCCCACCAATCGCGCGTGGCGCTGATCCCCGACGGCGAGCCGTACCACAAGAAGGCGCGGCCCTCTTCGGTCTGGTCGTTGGTGTAGAGAGGGGCGCCGACCACGACGTCGGCGTAGCCGTCGCCGTTGACGTCGCCGGCCATGGCTACCGACTGGCCGAACCAGGCCTCGACCATGTTGCCTTCGTCCTGGTTGTCCGGGTCAGCGGCAAGCCCGCCGTCCGAGCCCAGGTAGAGGTAGGCCGCGCCCTCCCCCGCCTGGCCGTTGGTATAGTGGGGGGAACCGACAATGACGTCGGCATACCCGTCGCCGTTCACGTCACCCGCCGTGGACACCGACCGGCCCAGGTGCGCTCCGCTGCTGGCGCCGGCCGCCGTCCATTCCGCGTTGCTCGGAGTGCCCACGACACCATTGTTGGGCCCGTTGGCGGTGCTGTGCCAGACCAGCGCAAGGCCTTCGTCGCCGCCGCCGTATTCGTTGGCACCGACGATGACGTCGGCGTAACCGTCGCCGTTCACGTCGCCGGCGGTAGACACGGCGATGCCCAGGAAGGCACCTTCCTGATCGGCCTCCGCCCGCCATGCAGCGTTGGCGGGAACCCCGTTCGCGCCCCCGTTGACACCATGCGCCGAGCCATACCAGACAAAAGCCGCACCCTCCGCGGAGGTCGGAGCATCGTAGTGCCAGGCGCCGACGATGACGTCGGCATAGCCGTCGCCATTTACGTCGCCGGCCGGGGCCACCGCGGACCCCAGCTCGGCGCTTCCCTGGTCCGATTGGGCAAAAAAGTCGGGGACACTGTGCACGCCGGTGGCGCTGCCATGGTAAACCCAGGCGCCGCCCTCGTCGCTGTCGGGATGATTGTATTTTGGTGCGCCGACGATGACGTCTGCGAAGCCGTCGCCGTTCACGTCGCCCGCGGTCGCCACCGTGTAGCCGAACTGGGCACCGGTCTGGTCGCTCTCCTTGCCCCAGGCAGGGGCCACACCCAGGCCGAGGGGGTGGCCCAGGAAGATGAACGCCGCGCCCTCGTCGGTCTGGCCACCGTCGAAATGAGGTGCGCCGACGAGAACGTCCGAACGGCCGTCGCCGTTGACGTCGCCGGCGGTGCTGACGCAGAATCCAAACTGGGTGCCGGCCGTGCCCCAGGTAAGGGACCAGTCGTCGGTGGAGGGCAGTCCGGTGATGCTGGTGGTGATCTCGATGGGATAGGTGGCGCCAGCGTCGTCTACCAGGAGGAGGAGTGCCTGGCCTGTCGTAGACAGCCATACTGGCAAAGACCGGCCATCGGCGTCGGCGGCGCTCAACGCCCCGTAGCGCAGCACGGCCTGTCCCCCGGCGTCGAGGAAGGCTGCACCGGGACCCTCGCCTCCTTGGCGGGTCAGGTGGCTGTCCACCAGCATCTCCAGGGCCAGGGGAGCCGGGGAGCCCTCGGCTGGGGGCGCCACACTCAGGCGAAACCCCTGGGCCAGCCCGTCCCCATCGTTGCGGTACCACTCAACAAGCGGGCCGCGCCGGTATTCGATGAGGTTGCCCTGGACCTCCACGCTGGCGGCCGGAACCGGTTCCATCCCTCCCCGACCCCAGGCGGCCAGGCGCAGCTCCCAGCGCCAGGGCGGATCGGAAAGGTCCTCGGGCCACAGGCGAGGAAGGACCGTGGGGCCGCCGGGCTCAAAGTAAGTGCGTAGATTCTCGGCACGGTTAGGAGCCTGAAAGGCCTCAGGTGAACCGGGGAGATACGTTTGATCCTGCCAGGTGATGGAATACTCGACCTGTTCGATCTCTGCCTGGACCTCTGCCCACCAATCGGCCGGCACACCGGGTGCGGAGGCCCGGGGCGACGCGCTTGCCGTAGACGGGGGGGCAACCAGTAGGGCCAAGGTGATTCCTAGGAGACACATTCCACAGAGCCGGAGCTGATCCTTCATAATAGCCTCCATCGGTGCTCTTGCTTCTTCCTGATACCGCGTGGACCTCTACGGCGAGGTGCAGCACCTGCCGTGCCCTCAGCATATCCGGCCTGCTCCCTCTTGTCAATAGGACCATTGTCCTAGCCCTATCAACGAACTTTCAAACGGAACGACTACTTGACAAATTGCAGTAAACATGGTACAATCACGGCCGCAGGATGAAGTAAGAATCTGGTTCGTGCAAAAAGACAATGGGCGCCCAGACTTTTACAGGTCTGAGCGCCTTTTTCTTTCAGGCGACCGGCTGGACCTTCTTCCTAGCAATGTTCCCGAAAGGTAAGGAAATGGCTGAACGAGAAACTGGAACCGTCAAATGGTTCAACCCGGACAAGGGCTACGGCTTCATCGAACGACAAGGTGGCCCCGATGTCTTTGTCCACCACACCGCAATTCGCGGCGAAGGCTATCGAAATCTGGAAGAAGGGCAGCAGGTCGAGTTCACTGTCGAGCGAGGCCCCAAGGGCTTGCAGGCAGCGGACGTCTCAGTACAGGGAGGACGGTAACCAGATCATGGCTCAAAAGCTTTACGTAGGCAATCTCAGCTACAACACGACCGAGGATACGCTGCGGCGCTTGTTTGCCGAGTTCGGCGACGTCGAATCGGTCAATGTCATCACCGACCGGGACACCGGACGGCCGAAGGGTTTTGCTTTTGTCGAGATGGCGACGGCGGAAGCCGCCGAAAAGTCCATCAGCGCCCTCAACGGCAAAATGGTGGACGACCGTGAGATCCGCGTGGACAATGCCAAACCGCAGGCCGACCGCGGCCGCGGCGGCAACAGGGGTCGCTCCCGCTGGTAGCGAGATCGCCGGCGCTTTTTGGCCCGGCCATTGTAACACCACAGACGACCAACATCGGCCAGATCATCGGGCGTGACGCTCGCGCCGGGTGAGCAAGGCCGGAGATAGAAAATAGCGCAGATCGGGCGCGCCCGATCTGCGCTATTTTCTCGCCCGACCCACGTCGGGCGATACGCTTCGCTGCTCCTGGCGTCAGGCGTGACTTGCGTCGCGCTCCATGCCGGCCGCCAGGGCCTCATCAATGGCGCGGGTGGCCTCTGCAATCTCGGTGTCTGAGGCAAGGGCCATTTCGGCGGCGAGAAGCGCCCGGCCTCGGTTCAGAAGGTCGGTGTCTCTCTTGGTCAGGTGCGCCCGCTGCCGGTGCCACGTCAGGTCGCGCACTACCTCGGCCAGTTGCAGCGCATGTCCGGTGCCCAGCTTCTCGCCCATGCCTTCTTGCCGCGTCCCGGCATCGTCGGGTAGAGGATGGGCTCGGCTGCGCAGCCTGGCCAACACGCCGGGCAGCTTGCCCGGCTGCATCGCGGGCCGGATCCCGCTCTGCTCCATGCGTTGGCTTGGGACGCGCAGGGTCAATCGCTGGGCCGGGATCTCGATGACATAATAGGATGTGCTCTCGCTCACCTGGCCCCTTTGTTCAATGCCCGTGATCCTGCCCGCCCCATGCGCGGGGTGAATGACCTTATCGTTTACTGAGAAGCGCACTGTTCCCCTAACCTTTCCTTGCAATCCGAACCATTCCTTCGACACACCTGTCCCATCGTGCCTCCATCCAGGCATCCCGGGCCATCCCTACCGGCGAGAAACACAGCCGAAAACAGCCTCGCCGTCTATTTTGTTGTGCACGCGTGGGGGATCGGGAAAGCGATGATGGGCCGGCCACTTTTGGCCGCGTCTGGCTGCACAATCTATAGTATACCACACTTCTCCCGAAACGCCAAGAACGGAATCAAACACTGCAAGTGGGTGTCCTGCCCTTGGGCAGGGGACCGGGGTATGGTATACTGTCGGGCACCATGCTCATCGGGGAGGCGAGGGACAATGTGCGATACGATTGTTGCCCTGGGTGACGCGACCCTGGATGGCACCGTCATCCTGGCCAAGAACAGCGACCGGCAGCCAAACGAAGCCCAGGTGCTGGCGCACGTGCCCGGCGCGCGACACGAGGCGGGTGCCACGGTCCGCTGTACCTACATCTCGGTTCCGCAGGTTCCCGAGACCTACGAGGTGTTGCTGTCCAGACCGTTCTGGATCTGGGGCTGCGAGATGGGTGTCAATGCCCTCGGCGTCGCCATTGGCAACGAGGCCGTGTTCACCCGGGAGCCCTACGACAAGGAGCCGGGCCTGCTGGGCATGGACATGGCTCGCCTGGCGCTAGAGCGGGCCGCCACGGCCCAACGAGCACTGGAAATCATCCTCGGGCTTCTCGAAACCTACGGGCAGGGCGGCAACCATGCCTATCCCAATCCCGAGTACTATCACAACAGCTTTCTCATCGCCGATCCCCACGAGGCCTGGCTGCTGGAGACGGCGGGCAAGTATTGGGCGGCGGACCGCGTGTGCAGCGTGCGGACCATCTCCAACGGCCTGACCATCGGCCGGGAGTGGGAGCTGGCCGGCCCCGGCCTGCGGGAGCATGCCCTGGAGCGCAAGTTGGCCCGCACCGCCGAGGACGTGGCCTTTGACCGTTGCTACTCCGACCCGATCTATACTTCCATGGACGGCTGCCGGCCCCGGCAAAAGCGCACCACGGCGCTGTTGGAGGCGGAGCGCGGCCAGATCACAGTGGCAACGGCCATGAGTGTCCTGCGCGACCACGGCCCCCGGGCCACCACCGGCAAAGCGTGGGACCCGGGGCGGGGACTGACCATGGATGCCGTGTGCGCCCACGCCACCCTGGGCCCCCTGCGCCCGGCCGGGACCGCGGGGTCCATGGTGGCCCACCTGGCCCCCGACCTGGTGACGTGCTGGCTGACCGGGACCGCTGCCCCGTGCACCGGCATCTTCAAGCCCGTGTACCTGGGTGGCGCCGGGCTGCCGGATCTCGGGTCGCAGCCCAAGGGCGTGTACGACGGCGAGTCGCTGTGGTGGGCGCACGAGCGCCTTCACCGAGCTGTGCTGCAGGACTATGGAACGCGTTTACCCCTCTACCAGGCGGAGCGAGATGCCCTGGAAGCGTTGTTCCTGGCCGAGGCCGCCCGGATCTACGAGTACTACCAGGGGGCGAGCAGCCAGGAGCGGGCCGCGCCCCTGGCGGCGTTCACCGCGTCGTGCTTCCGGCAGGCCCGCGAGGCGACCGACGATTGGACGGCACGCGTGCAGGCCGCAGAGATCCGGCGACGGCCGGGACGGCTCCATTCCCTGGCCTGGAAACGCTGGAACCGGCAGGCAAGCATGCCTGACCGCATCTGAGGCTGGCCATCTCCGGCGCTGTTACACCATGATCCCAAGGCGCCCGATTTTGTTCTTGACCCGAGTGTGGTATAATAGGCGCCTGCATGGGACCGGCACCTTGCCAGAACCGAACAGATGTGCTATAATCGCCGCATGGCCAAGACAGAGACCCGGCGCGTTCGGTTCGAGTTGCCACTTCCGCCCGGCATCAATCAGCAGTATGCCACGGTCAAGGGGCGGAGGGTGTTAAGCAAGGATAGCCGCAATTACAAAAAAGAGGTGCAGGCCATCATGCGCCGCCTGAGGGTGGATGGGACAATCTCGACCGAGCTGGTGACGGCCCTCCGCGAGGGTTTTGTCGGCCTGTTCATCGATTTTTACTTCGAGACGCCCCATCGCCGCGATCTGGACGGTGGCCTGAAGATCACCCAGGATGCCATCTGCGATGCCCTGGGTGTGAACGACAACCGCGTGGTCGACGTGCACCTGGTCAAGCGCATCGATCCGTTGCGGCCCCACATCGAGGTAGAGCTGGAGGCCATCGCCGATTGGCAGTTCGACAACGAATACGTGTACCTGGGAAAGGAAGAGCATGGCGGATCAAGCTGAGTTGAGCCTGCGGCCCATCGGCCGCGTAATCGAGGGGCCGTCCTGCCCACCCGAAGAGGGTTGGGAGAGCCGGGAAGCAATCATAGAGATCGATGCCGCCTGGGCCGGCGCTCTGGAAGGAATTGAGGGGTTTTCCCACGTCTGGATCCTGTGGTGGCTGGATCGTTCCGGCCCGCCACCCGACGATTTGCGGGTGCATCCCGAGCGGCGCGAGGAGCTGCCCCTGGTGGGCATCCTGGCCACCCGCTCGCCGGTGCGGCCCAATCCCCTGGCCATGACCGCCGTGGCGCTGCTGGGACGTGAGGGCCGCCTGCTGCGGGTCCGCGGGCTGGACGCCTGCCAGGGCACACCTGTCCTCGACGTCAAGCCCTACCTGCGGCGAGGCGATCTGGTGCCCGAAGCAACCATGCCCCCCTGGCTGGAGCAACTGTGGGCCGCCCACGATGGCGAGCGGTTGGAGGCGGTCCAGGACCCCGACCGGCAGGTGGGAGGCGCACAGTGACGGGCGGCGTACGACAGGTTCGTGTCCTGCTCCTCGGCGCGGGCAACGTCGGCCGGCACTTCCTGGGGCTGCTGCCCGCGACCCGGGAGAGGCTGAAGAGCCGCCTGGGGCTGGCCCTGGTCCCCGTCGGCGTGGCCGACCGCTCGGGCGCGGCGCTGAGCCCGGAGGGCCTCGATCCACAGCGGGTGGTAGAGCTCAAGCTCAAGGGCCTGGGTATGGGGGCCTATCCGCGCTGGGGGCAACCGGGCATGTCGGCCCTGGAAATGGTCCAGGAGGCCGGGGCCGATCTTGTCCTCGACGCCTCGCCCGGCAACCTGGAGAGCGGCCAGCCCGGGCTGGGCTGCGTGGAGGCGGCCCTTGACCGGGGATTGCACGTCGTCATGGCCAACAAGGCGCCCCTGGTCCTGGCCTTTCCCCGCCTGGTGGCCCTGGCCCGCGAGCGGGGTGTGCGCCTCCGCTACGACGCCACCGTGGCCGGCGGGCTGCCGGCCGTCAACCTGGGCGAGCGGGACCTGGCGGCGGCGCGCATCGAGCGGCTGGAGGGTGTCCTGAACCTCACGTCCAATCTTATCCTGGCCCGCATGGCCGAGGGACTGAGCTACGACGAGGCCCTGGCCCAGGCCCAGGCGGCAGGGCAGGCCGAGACGGATCCACGCCTCGACGTGGAGGGCTGGGACGCGGCGAGCAAGCTGGTCATCCTGGCCAACGGCGCCCTGGGCCAGCCGGCAACCCTGGCCGACGTGGCCGTGGAGGGCATCCTGGGCTTGACGCCTGACGTGCTGCGCGCCGCGCTGGACAGGGGCCGGCGCTACAAGGCCATCGCCGTGGCCGAGCGCGGGCCAGACGGCTACAGCCTGCGGGTGGGACCGGTGGCGCTGGAAGCCGGTCACCCCCTGGCCCGACTGGATGGGGACCAGATGGCCATTGTCTTCGAGACCGATATCTCGGGTGTCATCGCGGCGACCGTCGTGGAACGGAGCCCCATGCCCACGGCGTCGGCCATGCTCCGCGACGTGGTCGAGATCTACCGCGAGGATTGATCCCGGGAGGGAGAATGGACGAGAACAAGGAACTACGGTTGGCCAACGACGAGACCCGGAAGGCCTGGAACGAGAGCGCATCGTTCTGGGACGATCGCATGGGTGAGGGCAACGACTTTGTTGACTTGCTGGTCTGGCCGGCCACGCTTCGGCTTCTGGCGGTCCAGCCCAACGAGCGAATCCTGGACGTGGCCTGCGGGAACGGCCTCAGTTCGCGGCGGCTGGCCGCTCTGGGGGCCAAGGTGGTGGCCTGCGATTTCTCCACCGAGATGCTTGCCCGTGCCCGCGAGCGGACGGTTGAGCACGCGGAAATCAGTTACCATCTAGTGGACGCCACCGACGAGTCCACCCTGCTGGCCCTGGGCGAGGGCAGTTTTCACGCGGCCCTGTGCCAGATGGCTCTCTTTGACATGGCCGAGATCCGGCCCCTGATGCGCGCCCTCACCCGGCTGCTGCGTCCGGGGGGACGGTTCGTGTTCTCGGTGATCCATCCCTGCTTTAACAATCCCCATGCGGTCCAGATGGCCGAGATGGAGGACCGCGAAGGCGAGATTGTGACCGTGTACAGTGTCAAGGTTACGGGCTACATGACCGAGTCTGTGATGCGGGGCGTGGCCATGCTCGGCCAGCCCCGGCCGCATCTTTACTTTCACCGCCCCTTGCAGTCACTGCTCGGGGCAGGCTTGGATGCCGGCTTTGTCCTCGACGGGTTTGAGGAACGTGCCTTTCCGCCCGAGCATCCGCCCGGCCGGCTGCCGCTGTCGTGGAGCGGCAAGTTCTCGGAGATCCCGCCGGCCCTGGTTGCCCGCATGCGAGTGCCTGCTTGAGTGCCAGAATAGGGGGTTCCCGACTCGTCGGGGGTGGCTGCCAGGCCGGGGGCGTGGCCTCGACAAGTCGCCTGTCCTGGCCGGACAGGCCAGGGAGGAGTCCGGGGGGAGTGCGAGGCTAGGCGTCCCCGACTCGTCGGGGGAGGGAGGTGTGGCATGAGCGTGGAGTATGACGAGCACGAGTGGACGACGCTGCTGTTCGCTCCTCTGTGGGTCTTTGAGGCCGTTGCCCGGGCCGACGGGGAGGTGAGCGACGAGGAGTGGCAGGCGCTGTTCAACGCGCTGCGTGCCGCCCGAACCCATCGCCACGACCTGACCCGGGACGTCCTGCTGGAGCTGGCCGACGATCTTGACGAGATCGTGGCCATCTTCTGGGAGGACGAGGCGGAAGCCGAAGAGGGGCTGAGCGAGGTCGCAGACCTGCTGGCCGAGAAAGAGCCGGCCGAGACGGCGGCCGGCTTCAAGGCCGAGTTGGTGACCCTGGCGGTGCAGGTGGCCAAAGCCTCGGGGGGCTGGCTGAGTTCTGGCATCACCGAGGGCGAGCAGCAGGCCATCGTCCTGATCTCCGCCAGCCTGGACATGGACGAAGAGGCCTTCTATTCGATCCTGAGCGATCTGGAGGCGTTGTAGAGATGGTCAAGATCTATCGGTCCCATCCTGGTCCCGACGACTATGTGGGGCGGGTGGAAGCAGGGGGCAAGGTATACGGCCAGGAGTTCGGCCCCGATCGTTACCTGGGCCGCGTCGAGGAGAGCGGGCGGGTGTACCGTCACCTGCCCGGCGGCCCCGACGAGTACCTGGGCCGGGTGGCAACAGACGGCACCATCTATCGCCACGTGGCCGGCGGTCCGGACGAAAACGTGGGTCGCGTGGAGGCCAGTGGCAAGGTCTATGCCCGGCGGCCAGGCATCACCCCGGATCGACTCCTCGGCCGGGTCGATGGTGAGCCCCAGCTATTGGCCGGAGGGGCTGCCTACTTCTTGCTTTTCGCGGAGGACTAAGTACAGGGAGGAACGAAGCATGGACGCTTCAATAACGTCAGACGCCGGCCCGACGCTGAACGATCTCGTTCTGCCCGCTCCTTACCAGGCGCGGCTGCAAGCTGCTCGCGCCCTCGCCGAGGCAACCAGCAGTGACGTCGATCTGTTGCGCGCCCTGATTGCCGCCCGGGATGGCGATCCAAGCTACCAGGTACGCCAGGCGGCCGCAGCGGCCCTGCAGTCGCCAGTGCACCGGGAGTTGCTGGACCTGCATCCCGAACTCCGAGCGGCGGTCAGTGCGGCGCCGCAGGTAGCGGAGCCGGCACCGGCTCACGACGAGAGCCCGCGGTCGCCGGTGCGGCCCCTGTTTCCCTGGTTGTCCATCTGGCTCTGGCCGCGGCGCACCATCCGCCAGATCGTCGACGCCAACCCGCGTTATGGCCTGCCCGTCATCATCGTCCTGGCCGGGCTGGTCCGTGGCCTGGGGGTCGCCGTCAACCGCAATGTCGGTGATACGTTAGGTACGCCGACGATCCTCGTCATGGCGGCTGTCCTTGGTCCCTTGGGCTACTTGCTGTCGGTCTACTTGATGGGAAGCTTGACGCGATGGGTCGGTAGCTGGCTGGGCGGCGAGGCCGAGACAGAAGAGGTGCGCGCCGCCTTTGCCTGGGCGTGGGTGCCGACCATCTACCTGCTTCCCCTGTGGCTGATCATGATCGCCGGGTTTGGCGCTGATCTGTTTGCCAGCGACATCCCCCAGCTCTATACCAACCCACTGCTGGCGCTGCCTCTCCTGGCCTTCAGCCTGCTCGATCTGGCCGTCACCCTGTGGGCCCAGGTGGTTCTTTTTCTGGGCCTGGCCGAGGTGCATCGCTTTTCCTTCTGGCGCGGCCTGGCTACCTGGTTCCTGACCCTCGTGCTCGTCGGCCTGCCGTTCCTGTGCCTGGTGCTGGCCACACGGGTTCTATAGCGTGGCTGTCCCTACTGCTTTTCCACGTGCATCCGCTCCAGCATGCCCAGGGAGCGGGCGCCGCACAGGAACGCTTCGGCAATCTCGACCAGGTCCTTGTTGCCGATAAAAAGCGGCGTGCGCTGGTGCAGATCCTGGGGCTCGATGTTCAGGATGCGCGTTGCGCCGTCGGATGCCGCTCCGCCGGCGTGCTCGGCCAGGAAGGCGAGGGGCGCCGCCTCGTAGAGCAGCCGTAGCTTGCCCCGCGGCTTCTTGGGGTCGCGGGTATCGGCGGGGTAGTAAAAGATGCCGCCGCCCAACAGGTTGCGGTGAAAGTCGGCCACCAGCGAGCCGATGTAGCGCAGCGAGAGGTTGCGGGTCTGGAGATATTCGGTAAACTCCTGGATCTCGCGCGCCCAATAGGCGGTATAACCCTGGTTGACGCTGTAGAACTTGGGTTTCGCCGGGATCTGAATGTTGGGGTGGGTCAGCAGGAACTCGCCCACGGTCGGGTCGAGGGTAAAGCCATGCACGCCGTTGCCCGCGCTGTAGACCATCATCGTGCTCGGGCCGTAGAGGAGATAACCGGCGGCGACAATGTCGCGCCCCGGCTGCAGGCAGTCTTCCCGCGTGCCATGCGTCCCATCGGGGCTCTTGCGGCGCAGGATGGAAAAGATGGTGCCGATGCTCACGGAATAGTCAATGTTGGACGACCCGTCCAGGGGGTCGAACAGGAGCACGTAGCGGCCGGTAGGAAACTCGTCCGGAATGGGTATGATGTCCGCCACCTCTTCCGAGCCCATGACCGCCAGGCGACCGGTGAATTGGTTGAGGCGGACGATGGCCTGATTGGCATACTCGTCGAGCCTGGCCACCTCCTCGCCCTGGACGTTGAAAACCCCGGTCAGGCCCAGGATGTCGGCCAGCCCGGCGCGGGTTGTCTCACGGGCGATGAGCTTGCCGGCCAGGGCAATGTCGTAGAGAATGCTGGTCAGGACGCCGGTTGCTTCGGGGTGTTGCTTCTGCTGCTCGACGATGTGCCGCTCGATGGTGATAACCTTGTCCACAGTCAGGTCTCCTTTCCCCTCTCGTCTCGTGGCAGTACCATTGTAGCCGAGAAGCGGGCGTGGAGCAAGCGCGAAGAGGCAGAAGTCCTGGGTTGGTGCCTATCTTTACATAACATTGATTTGCAAGATAAGGATGGGCGGAGCCGCGGCAGGCTACTTGATCCTTTGTCCCCGATGGGCTATAATATCCGGCAAGGCGCTCACGGCGATCGCGGGACGCAGGGGGTGCCAGTCCGCATGGAGGGACCATGACAGAACGAACCGAGCGGTACTCGCGGCAGATGATTTTGCCGGGCTGGGGACAGGAGGGGCAGGAACGCCTGGCGGAGCGGACGGCGGTTGTCGTCGGCTGTGGGGCGCTGGGCAGCCACATTGCCGCCCACCTGGTGCGGGCCGGTATCGGCCGCCTGGTGCTGGCCGACCGCGATTTCGTGGAATGGCATAACCTGCCCCGCCAGGCCCTCTACGACGAGGAGGACGCGGCAGCCGGCGTGCCCAAGGCCGTGGCGGCGGCCCGTCGCCTGCGGCGGATCAACTCCCTGGTTCGGATCGAGGAGCACGTCATGGACGTCAACGCCGACACCGTGGAGGATCTGATCCGGGGCGCCGACGTGGTCCTGGACGGCAGCGACAACTTTGAGGTGCGCTACCTGCTCAACGAAGCGTGTGTGAAACAGGGCATGCCCTGGATCTATGGCGGGGTACTGGGCACCTACGGCCTGACGGCGGCCATTCTGCCCGGGGAAACGCCCTGCCTGCGCTGCCTGCTGGGGCCCATGCCGCCGCCGGCCTCGGTGCCGACCTGCGAGACGGCGGGCGTGCTGGGGCCCATGGTGGCCGTCATTGCCTCGCTGGAGGTGACCGAGGCGCTCAAGATCTTGATCGGGCGGCGCGAGGACCTGCTGCGCAGCCTGCTGATGATCGACGTCTGGACCGGGGACTTTGAGCGGGCGCAGACCCAGGCCCCGGCGGCGGACTGCCCCGTATGCGGCCAGGGCCGCTACGAGCTGCTGGAGGCCGAGGGCGGCTCCGTGGCCACGATGCTCTGCGGCCGGAACGCAGTGCAGATTCGCCCGCGCCCGGCGCCGATCCTGGACCTGGAGGCCCTGGCCGATCGCCTGGCCGACGTCGGGGGCGTGGAGGTCAACGAGTACCTCCTTCGCCTGGCAACCGAGGGCAAGGAGCTCACCATATTTGGCGACGGGCGCGCCATCGTCAAGGGCGTGGACAACGAGGCCCAAGCCCGGGCGCTGTACGCCCGCTACGTGGGCTCCTGAGCGCCCGGCCGCCACGCGCCTTCTCGCCTGTAGGTTGCCCACCCCTCTCCGCCGGCGGGTTACGCCTGGCGCCTGATCCACGCCCGCAGTTCGGCCAGGCTGGCCGGGGGCTTGCCCTCGGCTGCCTCGTAGGCCCGATAATCGGCGATGGCGCGGGGATTGCTGCTCACGGCCGAGCCGTCGGCGTAGCGCAGGGCCGCGCCCTTGCCGGATCCGTCGAGCGCTGGCCGGGCTTCCGGCGGCTCTTCCTTCTGGCCCGGCCGGCCTTGCCCCTGGGCCGGCTGCTTTTCGCCCTGGGGCTTTTCGACCTGGGATTTTTCGCCCTGGGATGGGGGAATGGCCTGTTTTCGGGCAGCGTCGAGGTCATCGTACACCGCGGCCTCGATTCGGGCCGGCATGCCGGCCCAATTGCCGGCGGTGTCGGGAATCGTCATCCCTGCCCGGCCGCGCCTGGCCCACACCACCTTGACGGCCCGCTGCCCGTCCTGCTCGACGATCCGCAGCCGCAGGTTGATGCTGCGCTTCAGCCGCTCCAGCTCGGTGCGTGTCACCGAAGTGGTGGTCTGTTCCCTGGCGTTGGCATCCCGTATGTCGCGCAGGTGATAGATCCATAGCACGTCGGTACCCCAGCGCGTTACTGCGTCCTGCAATTGCCGCATAGCCAACGCCTTTGGGCTCCAGGCCGCCATCTGGTTCCTGACCTTGCCGGTGCCCTTGTCCATCATGGCCTTGACGATAAGGGGCTCGAGGATGGCGCTCAACGAGTCCACGACGATGGTGCCCACCCTGGCACCTGGCATGTTGGCCGCCAGGGCATCGACGATGCGATTGGTGTCGATGTGGTCGATTGGGTCCTTGCTCAGCTCGTAGACCCGGCCCTCCACGAGGGGCAGGATCTCCCGGAAGCGGTGATCGGCGTCGATCGCCAGGATGGGAGTTTTCATCTGCGCGGCAAAGGTGCTCTTGCCGCTGCCCGGATACCCCTCGATGGACCAGAGCCGGGGCGGGTACTGCCAGGGCTGCATCTCTGGAAAAGCCACGTTGCATCTCCTATGATTCTTTTATCTTGGCCGTGACAACCTGCCGATCACGAGATTTGGCAATGTCCGCCCTGGCGCGGATATCGCAATCCACGCCGGTTCGTCTCACCAGCCCACGGCGCATCCATCCTTCCGCGGGTCCGATCCGCCCCACAGGACGCCGGTTTCGGCGTCAAGGGCGATGACCTGGCCGCCGCCAAAGCCCGGGTCAAAGGTGGTCTCGGAGACCACGTCGTGTCCCAGGGCGGCGAGGGCCTTGCGGGCCTTGAGGGGCACGGCCGTCTCGACGGCGACCCGCGGCCCTCCCCGCTCGTCGACGCGAAAGCGGGGCGCGTCCAGGGCTGCCTGGGGATCGAGGCCGTGGTCCACCATGTTGACTACCACCTGGAGGTGGCCCTGGGGCTGCATGAAGCCGCCCATAACGCCAAAGCTGAGCCACAGCCGGCCCTCGCGCAGGGCCATGGCCGGGATAATGGTGTGGTAGGGGCGCTTGCCGCCCGCCAGGGCGTTGGGATGGTCCGGCTCCAGGCTGAAACAGGCCCCCCGGTTCTGGAGGCAGATGCCCGTGCCGGGCACCACCAGGCCGGAGCCAAAACCGTAGTAGAGGCTGTTGATAAAGGAGACGGCGTTGCCCTGGCCGTCGGTGACGGTCAGATAGACCGTGTCGCGGTGCTCGGGGCTGCCCGGCGCGGCCAGGGGCAGCGATCGGTCGCCGCGGATGAGGCCCCGGCGGCCCGCGGCGTACTCTTTCGACAGCAGCTCTGCCACGGGCACATTGACCAGGGCTGGGTCGGCCACGTAGCGGCCGGCGTCGACCATTCCCAGGCGCATGGCCTCGACGAGGAGGTGCCAGCGCGCGGGGTCATGGTAGTCCATGCCCGCCAGGTCGTAGCCTTCCACCACGTTGAGGGCCAGCAGGGCGGCCAGCCCCTGGCCGTTGGGCGGGTGTTCCAGGATCTCGACGCCGCGATAGGTGGTGCGGACGGGGGTGTCCCAGGTCGATGTGTGGGCCGCCAGGTCGTCCGCTGTCAGGTAGCCGCCCTTGGCCTGTACGGCGGCGGCGATCCGCTGGGCCAGGGGACCCTGGTAAAAGGCGGCGGCGCCGCCCTCGGCGATGAGGCGAAAGGTGCCGGCCAGGTCGGGCTGGCGGTTGATCTGGCCGGGCAGCGGGGCGGGCAGGTAGGTCCGGGTGGCGGCCTCATCGCGGGCTAGCTTTTCCGTCGAGCGCTGCCAGCCGGCGCTGATGCGCTCGCTGACCGCAAACCCCTCCTCGGCGGCGTGGATGGCCGGGGCCAGGCAATCGGCCAGGGAGACCGTGCCAAAGCGTTCGAGGAGGGCTGCCCAGCCGCTGACCGTGCCGGGCACCGTAACGGGCAGGGGGCCGGTGAGGGGGATCTCGCGCAATCCCAGGCGCTGCGCCTCGGCCAGGGTAAAGGAGGCCGGCGCCCGGCCGCTGCCGTTGAGGGCCGTCACCTGCCCGTCACGGGCAGTGTAGACCAGGGCAAAGCAATCGCCGCCAATGCCCGTGGACATGGGCTCGACGACGTTGAGCATGGCGGCCGTGGCCACGGCCGCGTCGGCGGCGTTGCCGCCATCCATGAGCACCCGCAGGCCGGCCATGGCCGCCAGGGGTTGGCTGGTGGCCACCAGGCCATGGCGGGCCAGGACGTTGGAGCGCCGCGAGTCGAAACGAACGGAAGCCTTTTTCATGGGTTCCTCTCCCTCGATGGATTCATATCCCGGCGAGAAGCTCAGTCGCGAATCCGGATCTGCCAGGGGGCCAGGGCCAACAGGCCCTCGCGCAGCAGCGCGACCAGGTGCGCCAGCGCCGCCAGGCCGGCCAGAGCCGCCGCGCCGGGCTGAGGCATCGCACCCGGCTCTAGGCCCGCCGCCAGCCAGGCCGCGGCATCGCCCGGGGACGTGACGGGCAACTGGTACGTTTTGGGTAGGGGCAGGTTGACCAGGGGCACGGCGCGGCCGGCGGGCAGGCCGGCCAGCTCGCTGGCTTGCCGGACCGCCTCGTGCAGGTCGCCCAGCGCATCCACCAGGCCGTGGGACAGGGCCTGGGCCCCGGTCCAGACGCGGCCCTGGGCCACGGCTTCCACCTCGCCGGCGGCCATGCCCCGGCCCTCGCCCACGCGGGCCTTGAAACGTTCGTAACCTTCGAGGATGTGGGCCCGGATGCGAAGGCGCTGCTCGTCGGTAAATGGTGCGGTGTCGGAATAGAGCCCGGCCGCCTCACCTCGCGAGACCACCTCGCGGTTGGCCCGCAGCTTGGCAAAGAGGTCGCGGGTGACGATCTTGCCGCCCCAGATGCCGATGGAGCCAGTGAGGGTCAGCGGCTGGGCGACGATGCGCGAAGCCGGCGCCGCGACGTAATAGCCGCCGGAGGCAGCCTGGTTGGACATGAAGACGACCACGGGCTTGGACTGGCGGACCTGGACCACCTCCCGCCAGATCAGGTCCGAGGCCAGGGCGGACCCACCGGGCGAATCGACGTGGAGCACGACGGCGGCCAGGTGCTTGTTCCGGGCGGCAGCGCGGAGCTGCCCGACCAGCGTGTCGGCGCCCGCCTGTTGCTCGGGCAAGGGGATGGGCAGCGGCAAGGGCACGGGTGGGCGGCGGCTGGGACCCGGGGCGATGATCCCCTCCAGGGAGATGACACCGATGGAGCGTCGGGTATGCCAGCGGCGCGGGCCCAGGAGCAGCCGGTGGGCTTGCTTCCAGGTGACCAGCGTGGCCGGCTTATCGGCGCTGCCCAGCAGGGCAGGCAGCTCGTCTTCGTAGCAGACACCGTCCAGGAGCCCCCCCTTGTGGGCATCTCCCGCCGAGAGGGGCGCCGCGTCCAGGAGGGCCCGGATGTCGTCGCGATCGAGTCCACGGGCGGCGGCGAGGGCTTCGAGGAGGTGCTCGTAGATAGAGTCCAGGAGTGACTCGAGCATCTCCCGGTGGGGGGCATCCATGTCCGAGCGGCGAAAGGTGTCGGGCGAGGCCTTGTAGGCGCCCACCGACTCGAAATCGGCCTCGATGCCGGCCAGGGCCAGTGTATCCTTGAGAAAGACGGCTTCGGACCACAGGCCGGCCGATTGCAGGCCGCCGCTCTCGGGGGCATAGATCCGCTCGCAGGCCGAGGCCAGGTAGTAGGCCCACATGCCGCCTTCCTTGACGTAACACACCGTCCCTTTGCCCGACTCTCGGAAGCGGCCGATGGCCTGGCGCAAGCTGGCCAGTGTCGCCGGCCCGGCGGACAACCCCGACAGAACCAGGACCACACCCTCGACCCGGGGGTCGGCGGCCAGCCGCTCCAGGGAAGTGGTGAAGGATTGGACGCTGGGCGGCGGTGGAGGCCAGGGCAGCAGGGAGAGGGGAAAGGATCGCTCGCGCCGCGGGATGCGCTCCGGGTAGCTACCCTGCATGGGCATGACGACGTAGCCCAGGCGGCGACGGCGTGCCAGGCGCAGGCGGTTGGTCAGCGCCAGGCGGCTGTTGCGGATCAGATCGGAAAACAGCACCCTTTCAGACACGGCACCTCGCTCCATCCGGTGTGCATGGATTATAACCCAGGTTTGCCCGGCGGGCCAAAAAGCTTGGCCGGACGGGGCAGTGATGGCGGGCAGGCTGTCGCGCAGAGGGCTCACGGCGTTGGGCAGGCTGATAGCCCGCCCAATAACACCAGGAGGTTGCGGCCTCAGGGGGCCGGGGACCAGGAAATGCGCTCCTCGAGCCAGCCGTGGGTCTGGTGAGACACGGCTGTGCGCACCCGGCCATCCAGAGTGCCGCCAATGGGAAAGAGGCGCCGCTGCCCGCTGCCGTCGGGGCGCATGACCCACACGGCCCAGCTCCCGCCCCGGTCGGAGACAAAGGCCAGGAATCGGCCGTCGGGTGACCAGGCAGGGAGTCCGTCGTTGCCCGGATTGTCCGTCAGGCGCTGGACGGCACCGCCGCTCAGGCTCCCCACATAGACCTCCCAGTTGCCGTCGCGCTGCGACATGAAGGCCACCTGGCGACCATCGGGGGATGCCTCGGCAGCTAGCTCGTTCGAGCCCGCGGCCACCTGGCGGGGATGGCTGCCATCGGCCCGCGACAGAAGGATGCCGCAGGTATCGCCCACGCAGCCACTGTAGAGTATCTGCCCGTCTGGTGTCCAGGTGGGTGATCGTCCCAAGACGTCTCTGGCCTCGCGGCGAAGGGGCCTGGTCTCGGCGTCGTAGGTGCGGTAGAGGCGTGGCTCGCGGTCCGATTGCTGGCGCGAATGGTAGACATAAATCTCACCCCGGGAATCGACGCTGGGCCGGGCGGCTTCAAGGTCGCTGCTGATGCGCCATACCCGCTGCCCGCCCAGGGTCTGCAGGACAAGCCCCTGGTCGTCGGGCTTCCAGGAGTGAAAGACGAGGCGAGTACCGTCTGGCAAAAGATCGGGCTGGCTGGCCTCGGCGGCCACCAGGCGACAGTTGCTGCCGTCGACTGCGCAGAGGTGGATGTCGTAGGTGCCCCGCGCCGGGTCGAAGAGAGGGAAGGCGATCTGCCCGGCCAGGGACGGCTCGGGGCTGGCGACGGCGGGGGCAGGCGAGGACCCGGGCACCGGCGTCGTCCCGGGCTCGGCCGGCGACGGGCTTCCGCCCGGCGCTGCCGTGTCAGAGCCGGCGGGCAACGACGTGGGTGCCGTGGGCGCCGCGGGCGGCACGGTGCGGGTGGGGCGGCGAGTGGCGGTCGGACTCGGCCGGCTGGGCTCGGCGCGAAGCGTGCTGGCCGCCACAGCCGTGCCCGTAGCCTTCAGGCCCGCCGTCGTCAGCTCTTCGGGCGTCGACGCCTGGCCCTGGGCGGCGGCGGTGGCCGGTTCCGTGGGGCCCGTCGTGACCGCCGGAGGGAAGGCCGTGCCGCGGTTGCTCCACAGCAGTGCCGCCAGCAGCCCGCCGGCGACGAGGATGGCAACGGCAGCCCATACCCGGGTCCGGCGCCTGGCCCCGGGGCTCTGCCGGGCAGCGGGCGCGGGGCCGGCCGTCGCGGGCGCGGACGGCGGCCCGGCAGCGGCATTGGCGGGCGTCTCGGGCACCTGGGTGGGGAACTCGGACGCGGGCGCGGTGGCCGTCGACGGCGGCTTTTCCCTGCGCCTGGCGGCAGCCAGCAACTCGGCCACGTTCTTGTAGCCCGGGGCCAGCTCCTCGATCTTGTCCAGGTGGGCCAGGGCCTGCTCCCACTGGCCCTGCTCCAGGGCGCGCTGGGCCGAGCGATAGAGGCTGGATAGGCGGATCTGCTGGCCGACCTCGCCCAGGCGAACGCTCACGTCGCGATACTCGGGATCCACCTTGACCACCCGGCTGAGATGGTCCACTGCCTCCTGCCAGCGCTCGGCCTCCATGGCCGCCACGGCCTCCTGGTACAGCTCTTCCAGCTCCGAGGCCGGATCGGGATCCTGGAACAGGTCCGCGGGCAACTCCTGGCCGGCCAACACCAGCTCGAGGGCCTGCACCATCTCGGCCGGGGTCTGAAACCGATCCCTGGGCCTTTTGGCCATGGCCTTTTGCACCAGCCGCACGATAGAGCGCGGCAAGTCGGGCCGGCGCTCGGCCAGGGGAGGGGGCTCGGAAGCGATCTGCTGGTTCACCACCTCCCACGGCGTGTCGCCCTCAAAGGGCAGGCTGCCGCTGAGCATGCGATAGAGGACGACGCCCAGGGAATAGACGTCGGCGCGAATGTCAAGGGGCCCCCTGGTCACTTGCTCGGGCGCGGCATAGTGGGGCGACCCGACAAAGCCGGAAAGGGTCAGTTCGGGAGATGTTCGCGCCCGGGCGATGCCCAGGTCGAGGACGCGGGCGGTGCCATCGGGCAAAACCATGATGTTGGACGGCTTGATGTCGCGATGAACGATTTCGTGGCTGTGGGCGTGGTCCAGGGCGAGGGCCACCTGGCGCGCGATGTCCAGGGCCGTCTGCCAGGGCAGCGTGCCCCGTTCCTGCAGGATCTTCCCCAGGTCCTGCCCGGGGACGTACTCCATGACGAGATAGTGGGTGTCGCGGTCGGCCCCATAGTCGAGCACGCAGACGATGTTGGGATGCCTCGCCGACTGCGACAAGGCCATGGAGAGGCGGGCTTCACGAATGAAGCGCTGCACGAAGCCAAAATCCTGGCTGTGCTGTGGATAGAGGATCTTGACCGCGACGGTCCGGTCTTCCACCTGGTCCTGGGCCAGGTAGACCCAGGCCATGCCGCCGTTGCCCAGCTCGCCGATCAGTTTATAGCGATTGCTCAGTGTTTGACCGATCATGCCTTCACCCGGGACCTGCTTCGCGACCGCCCCCTCGCGTCGATGGCGCTTATTATAACCGACTTTGTTCCAGGCGACAAGTTGCCCCCGCGGGCGAGGGGCAGCAACGGCCAGCCCGGGCTTGCCCCGGTGTCCCGGCAGGCGCCCTATGGAGGGCGGCCAGCTTGTCGGGGGCCGGTTCGTGCCTTCGCACGCCGGCCTGCAGATTACAGGAGCCCGCGGCGGCGCCCGGTGCGGCGGTGCTGCCCTGGGCCCGCCATGCGCCCCTACGGAGACGACTGTATTCACAGTGTCGCCCACGCACGTTCCGGGATGGGCGGCCCCTCGGCCTCAGGGGCGAGAGGTGCCCATGGACCTGGCTTCGCCTGTCAATCTCCAGATCCGCTGCTTCTCCCTCTTGACATCCAAAACGTTTCGGATATAATAGGGTTGGCATCCAAAACGTTTTGGAAGGGATGCCGGGGAGGAGCAGATGGCAGGCATTACGCTCAAAGACCTGGCCGCCCGGCTGGGCCTGTCCATCACCACCGTGTCGCGTGCCCTGGCCGGGTACGACGACGTGGCCGAGGCGACGCGCCAGCGGGTCCTACAAGCCGCCGCCGAGATGGGGTACGTACCCGATGCCTCGGCCCGGCGCCTGCAGAAGGGGCGCACCGACACCATCGGCTTTATTATCCCCACCTTTGGCCCCCGCTTTTCCGACCCATTCTTCAGCGAGCTGCTGGCCGGCATCGGCAACGAAGCGGCGCGCCACAACCTTGATCTGCTGGTTTCGACCCGCGCCCCCGACACACCGGAGGAAGATGAAGCATATCGGCGCATGGTCGGCGGCCACCTGGTGGATGGCCTGTTGGTGGTGCGCACGCGAGTCGGTGACCGGCGGATCGCGACTCTCGCCGCCGCGAGCTTTCCCTTTGTCGTCTTTGGCCGGTCGGACCTGGAGGTGGATTTCTGCTACGTCGACGAGGACAGCTATCGGGGCTTTGAGTTGGTGGCCGAGCACCTGGTTGGCCTGGGCCACAAGCGAATCGCCTTCATCTCGGCCCCCTCCGACCTGGTGTTTGCCCGCTATCGTCGCGCAGGGCTGATGGACACCCTGGAGCGCCACGGCCTGAACCTGGCGCCCGAGTATTGCGTGGCTGGCGACCTGACGCAGCGGGGAGGGTTTCAGGCCATGAACCAGCTCCTGGATCTGCCGCAGCCGCCCAGCGCCGTGGTGGCCTGCAACGACCTCATGGCCCTGGGGGCCATCGGCGCGGCGCAGCGGCGCGGGCTGGCCGTGGGTCACGACGTGGCCGTCACCGGTTTTGACGACATCCCGCAGGCGGAACACTCGCACCCCTCCCTGACCACCATCCGCCAGCCCATCTATGACATCGGGCGCCAGATTTGCGCCATGCTGGTGCGGGTGGTCCGGGGCGAGGAGCTGCCCGAGCGGCACGTGCTGCTGCAGCCCGAGTTGATCGTCCGAGAATCGAGCGGGGCGCCGGGCCAGAGTCCGGCCCGCCGTCGGTGTGAAAGGGGGTGATCGGCTGTCAGAATGGGCCAGGGGAGCAATCGCGCAGACGGGCGCATTGCACTGGGAGACCTTTGATGCTCCGTCGAGCCAGTGATAGCTTTTATGTAACAGGAGGAGGGTTCCATGAGGACAATTTCGGTCAGCCTGATCTTGATCTTGCTGGCAACGGCGCTGGCAGCCTGCGGCGCAACGCCTGCCCCGGAGACCGTGGTCCAAACGGTCGAGGTAGAGAAAACCGTCGTCGAGACGGTAGAGGTCGAGAAGGAAGTCGTCGTCACCGTCGAGGTCGACAGAGCAAGTGAGGCCGTAATCGAGTTTTGGACGACGGACAACGAAGAAGAGCGAGTGGACGTCTACGAGGAGGTGGCGGCCCGCTACATGGCCGAGCATCCCGAAGTCGAGATCCGCATCGTGCCCATCGAGGAGGCCGGCGTGAGCCAGCGCATGGCGACGGCACTGGCCGCCAACCGCCCGCCGGACATTATCCGCATGGGTGTGGAGCGTGTCGCAGCCTTTGCCGCCGACGGTATCCTGGACGAGGAGGCGGCCCAGGCGGTCATCCAGGCCGTGGGAGAGGACGACTTCCGAAGTGGCCCCCTGGAGATGGTGACCAACCCGGAGACGGGCAATTATGCAGCCGTGCCCTTTGACGGCTGGGTCCAGGCCTTGTGGTACCGGGCCGACCTGTTCGACGAGGCAGGCCTGGAGCCGCCCATAAGCTGGGAGGCCATCGATGCCGCCTGCGACGCGCTGCCCGGCACGGGCAATCTGCTCTATGCCCTCGGGCTTGGCACCGATCCGGGGCAGAACTATCCCCACCAGGTCTTTGAGCAGGTGGCCATGTCCAACAACGCCTGGCCTTTCGATGAGGCCGGGAACGTGACGATGAACACGCCCGAGATGGTCGAGGCGCTGCGCTTTTACGCCGGGCTGCAGCGGTGCGCCATGCCCGGTCCCCAATATTGGCTTGGTGCCCGCGAGTCGTACCAGCTCGACCAGTCGGGGATGATGTTCTACAGCACCTACATTATGGACGACCTGGTCGAGGGCTCGGGCCTGGAGGGCGGTGGCAACATCCAGATCGCCGTGGAGGATCTGGCGCTCAAGACCGGCTTTGCGCCGATGATGGAAGGTCCCAATGGCGCGGCGTCCTACGGCCAGTTGGTTACCCTCGCTATCCCGGTGGGTGCCGACCCGCAGGCCGTGGACGTGATCCAGTGGTTCCTCACCGGCCAGAACTACCAGGACGTGCTGGCCCTGGCGCCTTTTGGCAAGGTACCCGTGCTCCAAAGCGCCATCGATGGTTGGATGGGCCTCAGCCCCTACTTTGAATCCTATTCCGAGGAGACGCTTGGGCAGGTCGCCAACGGATACGAGACGATGCAGCGCTGGCTCTTCCGGCCCGACTATGACGCCACGGAGCAGGCAGTGGTTGGCGACATCGAGGGCCGCCTGCTCATCTCGCAGGTTATCAGCAACATTGCCCTGGAGGGCACCATGACGCCTGAAACCGGGGCCGAGTGGCTCCAGGAACAGGTCGAAGCCCTCCTGGCCGATCGGCAGTGAGGTTCGTGCGTTGACACCGGTCCCCGGCGGTGGGAAAGGGCCCCCGGCCTGGCCCACCGCCGGCCCGGCGACCCGCCGGCCTACCCCGGCCGGAAAGGAGGCGACTAGATGGCCGCTCCGGCTACGCCGCTGAACCTGGCCTCGCGCCTGCGCTGGCACTCCCTTCAGGCGCGAGAGGCGCGCCTGGCCTGGCTCCTCATCCTGCCTACGGTGCTCATTGTCTTTGGCATCGTGCTGTTCCCCGCGATCTTTTCCGTGTGGATCAGCTTTCACGACGTGGGCCTGGGACAGTTGCGCAATGTCTTTGAGGCCGAGTATGTAGGCCTGGACAATTACCGCCGCGTCATCGACGACTTTGCCTTCAAGTTCCAGGGGCTGCAGAATTGGGGGGCGGCGGTGACAAGCGTCGTCTACTCTTTCCTGTCCACGGTCCTGACCATCCTGGTGGGCCTCGTGGCCGCCCTGGTGCTCAACCGCCGCTTCGTGGCTCGTGGCGCGGCGCGGGCCATCTTCCTGTTCCCCTACGTCGCTCCGGTGGTCAGCGTCGCCTTTGTCTGGCGCTGGCTCCTCGATCCGCGCCCTTCGGGTGTGCTCAACGATATCCTCATCGGCCTGGGGCTGCTGGATTTGCCCCGGGCGTACCTGTCGGAGCGGGGGCTGGCCCTGGCGCTGGTCATCATCTTTGCCGCGTGGCGCTACTTTCCCTTTGCCATGCTCATGATCCTCGCCCGGCTGCAGGCCCTGGACCAGACGCTGTACGAGGCGGCCGAGGTGGACGGCGCGGGCGAGCTGGCCAAATTCCGCTTCATCACCCTGCCCGAGCTGCGCTACGTCCTGGGGGCCATCTTCTTGCTGCGCCTCATCTGGACCTTTAACAAGTTCGACGACATCTGGCTCCTCACCGGCGGCGGCTTTGGCACCAACGTCCTGCCGGTGCTCACCTACCAGTTCAGCTTCCGTCTGAACGACTTTGGCCGGGGGGCGGCAAGCGCCATGATCCTGCTGCTGCTCCTGATCGTCTTTTTGGCCGTCTACATCGGCGTGGTCATGCGCCGCGGGGAAGAGGACTGAGAGGGGGCCGCCATGAATCGCACAAGCAACCGGCCGGCCGCGTCGCAGGACCGGCTGAACCTCTTCGGACACCTGGCCCGGCGATTCAGCCTGCGCCAGCTCGTGTTTGCCATCGTGCTAACCTTTTTCCTGGTCAGCATTCTGTTTCCCTTCTACTGGATGATCAGCTCCTCGTTCAAGACCTATGCCGAGATCGGAGGGCGGGAGCCGGTCTATGTGCCGGGCGCCCTACGCCTGGAGGCCTACCGCGAGCTGTTCGATCCCGCCCATCCCAGCTACCAGCGTTTTGGCGTCAACATCGTCAACACCATCAAGGTCTCGATCCCCACGGCCCTCATCGCCGTGATCCTATCCACCCTGGGCGCCTATGCCGTGGCCCGGCTGCGCTTTCGGGGGCGCGATGCCATGCTCAACGGCGTCCTGCTGGTATACCTGTTTCCCGGGATCTTGCTCATCATTCCCCTGTTCGCCATGCTGTCGCAGATAGGGGCGCAGGTGGGCTTTGATGTGCGCGACAACCTGGCGGTCCTGATGCTTACCTACCTGGCCCAGACCCTGCCCGTAGCGCTCTACATGCTGGCCAACTACTTTCGCACGATCCCCGACGAGATCGAGCAGGCGGGCCTCATCGACGGCTGCACGCGCATGGGGGTCATCTGGCGCATCACGATCCCGCTGGCCATACCGGCGCTCGTATCGGTCTTTATCTATACGTTCATGATCGCCTGGAACGAGTACCTGTACGCATTTGTCTTTCTCAACGACAAGGACATGTTCACCATGCCCATCGCCATCAACCGCATCTTTAACGATCCGCGGCCGCGGCCCCACGTCGTCATGGCTGCCTCGACCATCATGACGCTCCCTGTGGTCACCCTCTTTCTGGCCCTGGAGCGCTTTCTGACCGAGGGGCTGGCTGCCGGCGGCGTGAAGGGGTAGGCCCGGCGGAATGAAGATCGGGTTCGTGGCAACGCGCCTGGCAGGCACCGACGGCGTGTCGCTGGAGACAAAGAAATGGGCCGAGGTGTCCCGCCGCCTGGGGCACGAGGTATACCTGTGCGCCGGGCAGGTGGAGGAGGCCGCGCCCGATGCCACCCTCATCCCCGAGCTGCACTTTCAGCACCCGGAAGCAAGGGCCGTGGGCGAGATGGCCTTCGGCCGGCGTGATGCGCAGGCTGACCTGAAACGGCGCCTGGACGAGGGGGCGGCCTACCTGGAGGAACATCTGCGGGCCTGGCTGGGCGAAACCGGCGTGGAGGTGCTCGTCGTGGAGAATGCTCTGGCCATCCCCATGCACCTGGCGCTGGGGCTGGCCCTCACGCGACTCATCCGGGCGACGGGCATCCCCAGCGTGGGTCACCACCACGACTTTTACTGGGAACGAGAGCGCTTCCAGGTCAACTGCATTCCGGAGCTGTTGAACGAGTGCTTTCCACCGGATCTGCCCTCCCTGCGCCACGTCACCATCAACAGCCTGGCGCGCCGCGCCCTGGCACGCTTTCGTGGGCTAGAGGCCGACCTGGTGCCCAACGTCTTTGACTACGAGACGCCCGCGCCGCGTATTGACGACTACAACCGGGACCTGCCCGAGGCCATCGGCCTGGCTCCCGGCGACCTGCTGTTCTTGCAGCCAACGCGCATCGTCCCCCGCAAGGGCATCGAGCTGGCGTTGGAGCTGGTGAATCGCCTGGGCGATCCGCGCGTCCGGCTGGCCATAAGCCACGCGGCAGGCGACGAGGGCATGGACTACTACGCGGGACTCCAGCGCCTGGCCGTATCCCTGGGCCTGGAAATCCGCCACCTGGCCGACCTGATCGAAGACCGGCGCACGGTGCGGCAGGGGCAGAAGCGCTACACCCTGTGGGACGTCTATCCCCACGCCGATTTTGTCACCTATCCCAGCCTCTACGAGGGCTTTGGCAACGCCCTGCTGGAGGCGGTCTATTTTCTCAAGCCCCTCCTCGTCAACCGCTACGAGGTCTATGCCGCCGACATTGCCCCGCTTGGCTTTCGTTTCGTCGAGATCGACGGCCGCATCACAAGCAGCACCCTGGCCGAGGTGCGGCGGCTGCTGGACGACGGCGAAGGGTGGAGGAACGCGGCCGCGTACAATTACGAGCTTGCCCGCCGGCACTTTTCCTACGAGGTGCTGGCCCGTGCCCTGGAGCGACTGCTGGGAGATGGGCCGGGGCGATGACCGGATCTCGGAAGGACAGGCCCGCCACCCCTGGGAAGGCCGTGACCGCCGGCATCCCAAGGGGGGTGGAGGGCAGAATTCGCGACCACCTGGCCTTTCTCTACGGCGCAGAGGAGGGCGACCGGGCCTGGCGGCGCCTGGCTGCCCTGCTGGATGGCTTTCGGCGGCGGAACCCGGGGCTGGCCTCTGCGCGGCCTGGCCGTCCATCCCTGGACCAGGGGGACGCCATCCTCATCGCCTACGGCGACCAGTTCCGCGAGGCGGGCGTTCCGCCCCTGGAGACGCTGTATTCGGTCCTGGTGGAGACGCTGCGGCGCCCGGTCTCGGGGCTGCACCTGCTGCCCTTTTTCCCCTACTCGTCTGACGACGGTTTCGCGGTTATCGACTATACCCGCGTCGACCCGGCCCTGGGCTCGTGGGGCGACGTGGAACGCCTGGCCGGGAGCTTCCGGCTCATGGTCGATGCCGTGGTCAACCACGTCTCGCGGCAGAGCCCCTGGTTCCAGGCGTTCCGCGCCGGCGACCCCGAGTACGAGGACTGGTTCATCGCCCTCGACCCGGATACGCCCCTGCCCTGGCTGGCGCAGGTGGTGCGGCCCCGGGCGCTGCCCCTGCTGACCCCCGTGCAGACGGCGGCCGGGCCCAGGCTCCTGTGGACCACCTTCAGCGCCGACCAGATCGACCTCAACTATGCCCATCCGCCCGTGTTGCTCAGGATGCTGGAGATCCTGCTCCTGTACGTGGAAAAAGGAGCCGGGTTGATCCGGCTGGATGCCATCGCCTACCTGTGGAAGCGGCCGGGCACGTCCTGCATTCACCTGGAGGAGACGCATCGCGTCGTCAAGCTCATGCGCGCCGTGCTGGATGCCGTGGCGCCCCACGTGGTCCTCGTCACCGAGACCAACGTGCCCCACGAGGACAACGTCTCTTACTTCGGGCAACCGCTGCCGGCCGAAGGCCGGACTGACGAGGCGCAACTGGTGTACCAGTTTCCCCTGCCACCGCTCCTGGCGCACAGCCTGCGCACGGGCAGCGCTCGCACCCTTTCCCGCTGGGTTGGCTCCCTCCACCCTCCGAAAGGCGCCGCCTTTTTCAACTTTGCGGCCTCCCACGACGGCATTGGGCTGCTGCCAGCACGCGGGCTGCTGGACGAGGCCGATATCCAGGCGCTGGTGGACAGGACGCTGGCCCATGGCGGGCGGGTCTCTCTGCGGGCCAACCCCGATGGCAGCCAGAGCGTGTACGAGCTCAACATTTCCTTCTTTGACCTGTTGTCGGATCCGGCCGGAGGAGAGCCGCAGGAGGTGCAGGCCGCGCGTTTTGTCGCCAGCCAGGCCATCCTGCTGGCCCTGGCGGGCGTGCCGGGCATCTATGTCCATAGCCTGCTCGGTTCGCGGAGCTGGCAGGAAGGAGTGGCACAGACAGGCCAGAACCGCAGCATCAACCGCGAGAAGCTGGACAGGGCGCGGCTGGAGGCGGAGCTGGCCGATCCTGGGTCGCCGCGCCGCCTGGTCCTGGACGCTTTTCGCCGCTTGCTGCGAGCCCGCGCTTCCGACCCGGCCTTTCACCCCTTTGGCGGGCAGCGCGTGCTCGACGCTGGCGACGCGGTTTTTGCCCTGCTCCGCACCTCGCCCGACGATAGCAGCCGGGTGATTTGCCTGCACAACGTCGCCAATCGCGAGCTCACGGTTCGCCTGTCGATGCCAGCGGGTGAGACCTCCGGTGCCTGGCGGGATCTGCTGAGCGGCGAGGTGGTTCCTGCCGCCCAGGACGGGCCGGCCCTGACCCTGCCGCCCTACGGCGTGCGCTGGCTGCGCCCGCTGCCGGACGGCACGCCTTGGCCCCCGGGCGAACCCGCCGCAGGATCGCCGTTGTGAGGATCCTGCGCCGGGCAAGCCCAGGAGCCGGGCGGCGCCGCGCCCGGCTCGACCGTTGCGCTAAAGCACCGCTCCCAGAAGGTTCCAGTACACGAGCAGCCACACCCAGCCCAGGGCGATCAGCGCCAGCAAGGTATAGTGGAGGCGGCCAAACCACCCCCATTCGCGTCGCAGCCACACGGCCAGGGCCAGCAGTCCCATGGCGCCGGCCGCCACCGCCATGAGCAGCGTCACCAGCGGAAAGATTCCCAGCCCCGGCTCCCTCTCCAGGAGGATGGGTGGCACACCGTATGCCGGGTCGATGGCGAGAGCCGTGGCGAACAGGGCAACAAACAGGAAGGCGAGGGCGAACAAGGCCACGGCGGTCCAGCGCGCAAGCCGAGCCACCAACGAAGAAGGCTCTCCTGCCCTCGCGCCGCGGCGCGCGACGTGGGCCATAGCCCAGCCCAGGAGCGACAGTAGGAACAGCAGGAGACCGCCGCCGGCCAGTAGGCCCGCAAAGCCACGCGTCGTGTAGAACGGCGCCTTGTGCAAGGTCATTACGGGCACATCGGCAGGGATGATCGTCTCTGCGCGGCCTTCGGCGTCCGTTTGAACGATGAGCATGTTCTCTTCGATACGATGGCGGTACAGGCCCGGCTCGACCTCCACGTATTGGCCCGGCCGGCCCAGGCTCACGAGCAGGTAGCCGTCGGGATCGACGGTCAGCGGGACGGCTTGAAGCAGCGTCAGGAGCTTCTCGATGGACGAGAAGTTGGCCCGCGCCGGGTGATATTCGCCGGCTATTGCAAGCGCCTGCGTTCGGGCGGAGAAATCGGCGGGCGGCTCGACGGGTGCCGGGGGAGGCGCCGGAAAGTAGCGATCGACAAAGGCGTTCATCAGTTCCTCGCGTGCCAGGGCGCCGCCGCTGCTGTTGTACGAGACGAATAACCCGGCGTTGTCTTCGGGAAAGAGATAGAGCCCGCTATGGAACAGGAGGGTGGAGCCGCCGTGTTGGGCGATGCGCCGTCCGTTGCGCTCGTTGAGAATAAAGCCATAGCCCATGCCGGGCACTCGCGGATCCGGCGACCAAAGGGTCGTGTGCATCCGGGCGGCCGTCTCCGGTTGCAGGATGCGTGCCGTGCCAGGCTGGCCGCCTTGCAGATGACCGATCATGAACCGCGCCATGTCGGCGGCTGTGGTGCTCATGCTGCCGGCGGCGCTGGCGGAGATCAACTCGAACTCGCCAGGCACAAACTCCCCCCGGGCATAACCGTATCCCTGGGCCAGGCCGCCGGCAAGCTGTGGCGGCAGGGGTTGGCGAAAGGTGCTGCGCGCCATGCCCAGCGGCTCGAAAATGTGCCGCTCCACGTACGTCTCGAAGGGCTCGCCCGAGACTCGCTGCACGATGTAGCCCGCCAGGGCCGCGCCATAGTTCGAGTAGGCGCCCACCTCTCCGGGTGGGTATACGCGGTCCAACCGCGTATTTTTGACATATTCTTCCAGTGACACCAGGTCGCCCTCGTCCAGGACGAACAGAGCCTGGACGCGATCCTCGAACCCCGCGGTGTGCGTCAGCAGGTGGGCCAGCGTGATGGGCTCCGAGTGCCTGGGCAGCTCAAAGTCGAGATATCGGCTCACGTCGGCGTGCAGGTCGATTTTGCCCGCTTCGACGAGCTGCATGACCGCGGTCCACGTCACGAGCTTGGCCACGGAGCCGGGCCGGAACAATGTCCCTTCCGGATCGGGCGCGATCCGGTTCTCCACGTCAGCGTAGCCGTATCCCTTGGTGAAAACCGTCTCGCCGTCCGCCACGACGGCCACGACGGCGCCGGGAATGTGGTGCGCTTCGAGGTGGGCCGCCATCAGGCCGTCAAAAAAGGCTTCCATCGCCGGTCGATCCTGCAGAGCCGCGCCATCCTGGGCGGCTATTGGCGTCGCTACTCCCAGCAACAGCATGCAGAGAGCCAGTCCTGTCAGCCAGTGCCTTGTCATGAGTGCCTCCTTGCGTTCCTTTTGTCGTAGCCAGGATACCACGGTTCGCGCCAGAGCGGACCGGCCAGTCGGCGGGTTTTGCACCTGGTCTGGTGACCAGTTCTCGCACTGCCACTGCCCGGACACGCCTGCCCGGACACGGACGAGGAAAAAAGCCGCCCCCGGCTGGCTTCCAGCCGGGGGCAGAAACGATGGTGCAGATCAGGCTAGTAACCGCCGTACTCCCGCGTAGCGTCCGCCCAGGCTTGCACCAGGACAGGATCAGCTTCGTCCAGCACGGAGCTGGTGGACATAATAAAACCGCCGTCCCGGCCGACGGTCTCGATGATCTTTTTCGTCTCGGCCCGCACCTGTTCGGGCGTGCCGGCCTGCAGCAGCGAGATGGGCATGCCGCCGGCGATGCACATGGTGTCGCCCAGCACTTCCTTGACCTTGACCAGGTCGGACCGGTCAAAGATGCCCATGACCTTGCCCGGCGGCAGCTCCTTGAGATATTGCAGGCGCTGGTTGTAGCCGCCCTCCCAGAAGGGGCCGGGGACCAGGCCGGCGTCGATCAAGGCCAGGATGAGGGCCTTCAGGGTGGGCCAGTAGAACCTCTCGAACTGCTCGTCCGACATGAAGCCGTCGGCGCCGCGGTGGAGGGGGATAAAGATGCGGGGGTTGCCGCTCATGTGCGCCTGCCCGATGGCCCCGCCGATCTGGATCGGCAAGACCCGCTCCATGGCGGCGATGAGCTTGTCGGGGCAACGGTACATGTCCTTCATGGTACCGCGCATGCCGCGCAGCATGTCCGAGATGAGATCGTAGGGCGCCAGGGCCACGGCCGTGGCAAAGGCCGGGTAGCCCTGGGCGTTCATCTTTTTCTCGAACTGGGCATAGCCCATGGACCAACCGGCAGAGACCTGGGCGGCCTGCTGCAGGGCCTGGAAGGAGGCGGCGACGGGGGGAATGGCCAGAATGCCCGTAATGCCCGAGCCGGCATAGCCGGCCAGCATGGAGGTCAGCGGCGGCAGCATGCCCAGGCCCTGGAGGTTGCCATAGATGCGCGGCAAGTACTTGCGGACCGTCCAGTCGGAGGGGTCCTCGAGGAACTCGTCGTATTCCTCGGCCTTCATGTACTCGCCCTCGATGAACTGGAAGGTGCGATGGGCGGCCACACCGTGCCCCGGCCAGTGGATCTGCTTGTTGTCCAGCGCCTCGTGGGCTGCCCCCGAAGCGGCGATGGCCGCGCCCGGCTGGAAGTAGAGGTCGGGATCGTGATCCAGGATTGCCTTCTCAAATGCTGCCAGCCAGCGTTCCTGGTCATAAAATGCTTCCTGGTAGGTCATGCCCACGTAGCGGGCAGGGAACAGGTGGTACGTCGGGAAGAACGGAACACGGTCGGGCTTCCGCAGGGCAATGGCGTCGTCGATTCGACCGATCCTGGTTTCGAACGTGTCTACGCTCATCGCTGTTCTCCTCCTACCCACTCCCTGGCCAGGGCGACGGCCTCCATGGCATCCTTGCCCCAACCATCGGCACCCGCGTACTCCTGGATGTGTTCGTCCACGGGCGCGCCGCCGATCATGATCTTGACCTGCTCGCGGAGGCCGGCCTCGCGGATGGCGTCCACCGTTTCCTTCATCGACTGGAAGGCAAGGGTCAGCAGTCCGCTCAGTCCCACGACGTCGGGTTGCGTTTCCTTGATCCCGGCTACGAATGCCTGGGGCGCCACGTCCACGCCCAGGTCAACCACCTCGAAGCCGTTGGCGTCGAGCATAAAGGTGACGACGTCCTTGCCGATGTCGTGGATGTCGCCCTCGACGGTGCCCATGAGCACCTTTCCCAGGCGCTGGGGTGGACGGTCTTGCTGCAGACGCGGGCGCACCAGCGCCGTAACCTCGCCCATCATCTCCCCCGCCATGATGAGCTCGGGCACAAAGGCCTGGCCTGCTGCAAAGCGCTCCCCGATGACCTCCAGGGCCTGCTTGCAGGCGTCCAGGACGGCTAATGGGTCGGTGCCGGCCTCCAGCATCTCGCGCGCCAGGCGCACCACCTCCTCTTCGCGGATGTCGACAAAGGCGTCGACCAGGGCTTGGGTCATGCTGTCTCTCCTTTCTGAGCACCTATATCCAGCGTCGTTGCGCTCCCTGATTCCGGCGGGCTCTTCAATACGTCCCCATGGTATCATGAAGGGCGGGCGCTGTCAACAATGACACTCGGCGGTCTGCATCGGGCCCACGACCAATCTGTGCCGAAATTGACACGTGGTGCGTTCGATGATACCATGCCGGGGGAGACGAGGCACGGACTTGGCCGGGGGGTGAAGCTTGGGCGAGGGCAAAGAGGGCATGGCCGGGCTGTATGCCGGACTGTTTCTGCTGGCAGCCGCGACCCTGGGCTTGGAGATCAGCCTGACGCGGGTGTTTGCCCTCGCCCAGTGGTACCACTTTGCCTTCATGGCCATCAGCGTGGCGCTCCTGGGCATGGGCGCGGGCGGCACTGCCCTCTCGCTGGCGCCGGGCCTCAAGCGGCACCCGCGACCGGTGGCAGCCCTGGCGGCCCTCGGCTGCGCCCTGGGCACTCTGGGGGGCTACCTGGCGGCCAACACCCTGCCCTTTGACGCCTACCGTATCGCCTGGGAACCGATCCAGTTCCTCTACATGGCCCTGTACTACCTGGCCCTGGCGGTGCCCTTTTTCTGCGCCAGCCTGGGCACGGGCCTGCTGCTGGCCACCTCGCCGCGGCACAGCCACCGGGTGTACGCGGCCAACCTCCTCGGCTCGGCGGCGGGCTGTGGGTTGGCGCCCCTGGTCCTGAGCTGGGCCGGTGGCGCGGGCTCGGTGGGTGCCTGGGCGGCCCTGGCGGCCCTGGCGGCCCTGTCCTTTGCCTGGACACGACCCCGCCGGCCCGGTGTCGTGGCTGCCGGGCTCGTCCTGGCCCTGGCCGGCCTGGCCCTGAGCATGTTCCGGCCTGCCTGGTTCGAGGTGCGCCTCTCGCCCTACAAGGGGCTTCCCCAGGCGCTCCAGGCGCCGGGCGCTGTCCTGGTCTCGCAGCGCTGGAACGCCGTGGCCCGCGTGGACGTGGTCGACAGCCCGGCGCTGCACGCCGCGCCGGGAATGAGCCTGGGCTGCCAGGCGCCTCAGCCGGCGCAACAGGCCCTGTTCGTCGATGGCGACAACCCCTCGCCACTGCTTCTGGCCGATCCCACCTCCCTGCGCGCCTGGGCCGGCTGTCTGCCCCTGGCCCTACCGTTCGCCCTGCGGCCCGGGGCCGATACGCTGGTGCTGGAGCCCGGCGGCGACCTCGATCCGTTGCTGGCGCAGGCGCTGGGCGCCGGGCGCCTGACCGTGGTCGAGCCCAACCGGCTGCTGGCCGAGGCCGCGGGCGGGCATCCGGGCGCCGACCTGGTCCTGGAGTCGGGGCGCGCCTTCTTGCGGCGCGCCGGCGAGCGCTTTGACCTGGTGGACCTGGCCCTCAACGGTTCGCGCAACGTGGTTACCACGGGGGCCTATTCCCTGGGCGAGGAGTACCGCTACACTGTCGAGGCCGTGGCCGACGCCCTGGCGCGGCTGGACGACGGCGGGCTGCTGGTTATCAGCCGCTGGCTTCAGTCGCCGCCCAGCGAAGAGCTGCGTGCCTGGGCGCTGGTCCTCACCGCCCTGGAAGAGTCGGGTGTGGAGGACGTGCCGCGGCGGTTGGTCGCCCTGCGTTCCTGGTCCACCATCCTGATCCTTGCCAGGAGCGGGGCATTTACCGCGGATGAGCTGGCGGCGGTACGCGAGTTTTGCGCGCAGCGCCAGTTCGACCTGGTCTACCTGCCCGACATGGCGCCGGAAGAGGCCAATCGCTACAACGTCCTGTCGGGGACACCCTACGCCATCGCCTTTCGCGAGCTGTTGGACGCGCCCGACCGGCGGGCCTTTTACGCCGGCCGCGAGTATGACGTCCGCCCGCCGCGGGACGACCGGCCGTTCTTCTTTCACTTTTTTACCTGGGGCCAGGTGCCGGCCATCCTGCAAGAGCTGGGGCACACCTGGAAGCCTTTCGGGGGCGGCGGCTACCTGGTGTTGCTGGCCCTGTTGGCCGTGGCGGTCCTGTCGGCGGCGAGTCTCGTCCTGGTGCCGGCCGTCCTGGGCGTTGGCCGGCGCCGGAGGGGGAGGGGCCGCGTGCTCGTCTACTTCGGGCTGTTGGGCCTGGGCTTTTTGGCGGTCGAGATCCCGCTCTTGCAGCGGTTCATCCTGTTCCTCGGGCACCCGACCACGGCCTTTGCCGCGGTAGTGGCCAGCCTGTTGCTCTTTTCGGGGATGGGCAGCCTGCTGGCGCGGCGCGTGCCGCTTTGCGGCGCGCTGGCGGCCCTGGTGGTGATCGTGCTGCTGACGGCGGCGGCCGTGGGGCCGCTCTTTGACGCGCTGTTGGGGGCACCCCTGGCGCTTCGCCTGCTGGCAACGGCTCTGAGCCTGGCACCCCTGGGCCTGCTGCTGGGGATGCCCTTCCCCCTGGGCCTCGCGTGGCTGGAGCGCGACGCACCCGATCTGGTGCCGTGGGCGTGGGCGGTGAACGGCAGTGCCTCGGTGGTGTCCTCGGTCGCGGTAGCCCTGGGTGCGCTGTCGGCGGGGTTCACAGCCGTCCTGGCGGCGGCCGTCGTCTCCTACGCCCTGGCCGGCCTCGCGGCGGCTAGTGCTCCCCGGTGAGGGGCACGAACATCACACCCCCCATCTCGGTGGTCTTGACCTGGTCGCCCTGCTTCTCCACCAGCCACAGGATCTGGTAGCCGCCAGGCGGGCCGACGGGCAGCACCATCCGGCCGCCGTCGGCCAGTTGCTGTACCAGGGGCGGCGGGATGTGGTCCGGGGCGCAGGTGACGAGGATGGCCTCAAAGGGAGCCTGCTCCTCCCAGCCATAATAGCCGTCGCCGTGGCGCACGTTGATGGTCTCGTAGCCCATCTCGGCCAGGCGCTCGGTCGCTTGCGTCGCCAGGGCCTCGACGATCTCGATGGTGTACACCTCCATGCCCATCTGCCCGAGGACCGCCGCCTGGTATCCCGAGCCGGTGCCCACCTCCAGCACCCGGGCGCCGGGCTCCAGCGCCAACAGCTCGGTCATCCAGGCCACGATGTAGGGCTGCGAGATGGTCTGGCCGTGGCCGATGGGCAGCGGGTGGTCGCCGTAGGCCACCGCCAGCATATCGGCGGGTACGAACAGGTGCCGGGGCACCGCTTCCATGGCCGCCAAAACGGCCGTGTCGCTCACCCCGCGCCGCTTGATCTGCGACTCGACCATCTGCCGGCGCTCTTGGCCGCGGGAATCGGGCGACAGGTCGACGGTGGAGGGCACGCCGGAGGGTATGGCCGGTGGTGCGGTGGCGGTGGCGGTGGGCGCGGGCTCCTGCCAGGGCCGATCCAGCAGGAGCCAGCCCAGCCCGATGGCCAGAACGACGATCAGGGCTATGCCCAGCCTGTAACCCCCTCGTGCCATGATCATGACTCCCCACTGACGATTATACCGCCTTCCGGCCCGGTGTCAAGCACTTAAGAGGGTGGACGCAAGCCGAGAGCCTGGCTCTCTCCGCTCGCGCGGGGTCGCCGCCAGACCCGCCGCCCACCGCCAGCGCCTCGCTGCCCGGGAGGCCGGGACCTCTCCGCTGGCATGACGAGCCCCCCGGCCGCGCAAGCGGGTTCGTTGGCTCCAATTCATACGACAAAAGTCATAGCAATTTCCGCTCGCAGGTGGTATGATCCTGGTAAAGGCAGGGAGCCCCTCCGCCGAGAGGGCCCCCATCCGAGAACAACAGGAGGATGATCATGAGCGAGACGATTTACGTTCCCAACTGGCAGGCGCAGGCGGACTATCGCAACGGTGCCGTGACCTCGCAGACGATTGTGGAGAACGGGGACTTTAAAGCGCTGCTGGCCTGGCTGGACGCCGGGGCCAGGATCCCGGTCCATCCCGAGGGGCTGGGCGTGTACTACTTCCTGGAGGGCAGCGGCTGGATCACCGTCGACGGCGAGCGGTTCCCAGTCGAGCCGGGTTCCATCGTCATCACCCCGGCGGGCGCCAGCCGAGGCGTGGAGGCCGTGACACGCCTTGCGTTCCTGGCCACTCGCCTGGCCGGCCAGTAGCGGCAAAGAGAGGTGAGCCATGTTCAACCCCCACCTGGTCATGGGCGTTTTTTACCTTTCGCTGGCAGCGGCCGCCACCCTGGGCGCGGGACTGATCAGCGCCGGGCTTTTGCCAGCGTTTGCTGGCCTGCGCTGGCTGCGCGTCCACTTTATCACCCTCGGCATCCTGACGCAAGTGCTCTTCGCGGCCCTGCCCTGGCTGACCGCCAGGCAAGTAGGCCAGCCCCGCCCCAGGATTCGCTGGGACGTGTGGCTGATCTATAACGCGGGGCTCATCGCCCTGCTGGTCGGCATTCCACTGGTCAACACGGCCATGATGATCGCTGGCGGCACGCTGGTGTTCGTGGCCGTATTGGTCCTCATCTGGCAGGTACAAGGGCTGGCCCGGGCGGGAAGTGCGAGATGTGCCATCAGCAGCCGCTTCTACGGCGCCGGTCTGTTGTACCTTCTGCTGGGCGTCTTTCTCGGGACCGGGTTGTGGCTCGACTGGGCGAGTTGGCTTCACCTGCCGGCACCCAAGGAGGTCCACGTCCACAGCAATCTGTGGGGCTTTGGCTCCCTGGTACTGGGCGGGCTGCTCCTCGACCTCAGGACTCGCCTGGCGCCGGCCAGCAGCGCGATGCGAGCAAAGTGGCCGGCCGTCGCATTTTTGCTGATGGTAATCGGGGCCTTGGGGCTAGTTCTCGGCCCCTGGCTGGAGATCCGCATCCTGGACGCCGGGGGCGTGGCGATTCACACTGTGGGCACGCTGGTCCTGCTCGTGGGCGTGGCGCGTGGGCTGCGCGCCGCCGGCCGGCTGCGAACGCCGGGGTCGCTCCAGCTTCTCACCCCGTACGCCTGGCAGATGGTGGCCGTGCTTATGGCTCCGGTGGTCGTCTTTGCGGCCGGAACGGCCGCAGCGGGGGCTATTGCGGGCGAAGGATCGCTGATCCTTACCTATGGCTGGCTGCTGGGGTTTGCCTTTGCCTTGCTGCCCTACCTGCTCGAGGCCCGGCTTTACCCAGGCCGCGAGCCGGAGTTGGGTGGCACCTGGATCAGCCTGGGCGCCGGGCATCTGGGCACGGTGCTGTACACGGCCAGCCTGTTCCTGGTGGACTATCGCGGCCTCTTGCAGACGGTGGCTTTCATGCTCTGGACGCTGGCGCTGTTGCCCATCCTGGCGCGGTCGTGGCGCGCCCTGGGCGCCGCCACGTCCCGCCTGGAGGCGCTGGATCGCCAACCCGCCACCTCTGCTCCGGCCCGCGAGGGCGGTGGTGTTAAGGAATCTTGATCCAGCGCGGCGAGTGCCTGGCCATCGTCGGCCCCAGCGGGTCCGGCAAGAGCACGCCGCTGCACCTGCTTGGCTGAACAGCCGCCGGCACCACCTGCCCGATTCCCTGTCGGGCGGCGAGCAGCAGCGGGTGGCCATCGGCCGCGCCCTGATCGCGCGGCCGGCCGGATCCTGGCCGACGAGCCGGCCGTCAACCTGGATACCTCAGCGTCGAGGCGAGTGGGCTGGGACTGTCCATTGCCCGGCGCATCGTGGAGCCCTATGGCGGCCAGGCAACGGTTGGAAGCGCGCCCGGGCAGGGGAGTACGTTCTTCTTGATCCTGGACAACTCCAGGTGTTGGGTTGTGCAACTGCCTGGTTGAAGGGTTCAGGAGGAAGGTAACACAAAAAGGTTCCTCTGGCAACGACCTACTCTCCCAGGGACCTGCGTCCCAAGTACCATCGGCGCTGGAGGGCTTGACTGCCTGGTTCGGGATGGAGCAGGGTATATCCCCTCCGCTAGAGTCA
>JAAYZQ010000426.1 GCA_012514775.1 Anaerolineaceae bacterium | reverse complement strand
CCGGGCAGCCTAGTTTCAGTGCCGCGAACGGCTTGTTCAGGATTTCTACCACGGCCTGGTGTCGGCAGTAGGTCACGCCGATACCGGTTTCAGTGCCGCGAACGGCTTGTTCAGGATTTCTACTCCACTACTTCCCCTTCAGCCTGACAAACAGAAGTCTTGAACCTGACAGCATCGGCATTTCTGTTTATTCCAAGCTCTATCGACACCTCTTTGTCTTTACATGCGTCGTTATCGAGCGAGAAATCAAGTCTCGAAAAGTGCTCCTCACTCGATAACTGGGAGTTGTAGAGTTGCATGCCTGACGGTTGCCCGTCACTAACCTCGCACATCCTGACGGGGTGCTCTCCACCGCTGTCATGTAGTGATCCCGGCGGCTGACTGGCAGTTCCTTCCACCAGGATCGGGCAGTGTACCATCATTGTCCATGTCCATTACGCGTTCGATGAGCTTCACACTACACCTCCCTGGCCACGTCAGCCGTTGGCCTCTCGGGCAACATCGACCCCCCGGGGCGGCCCGGCACACCCGCCGGCACCGGGCCGCCCCGAAAAACCATCCAATTCAGTTGGTAACGTGCAATCCGGCCGGCAGGCGGAACCTACCGGCCCCTGCCGCCGCTCCGGGGCTCCAGCTTGCGCGCCTGGCCCAGGCCCATGGTGGTCCGCACGCCCACGCCGGCGTACAGGCTGAACCCGGCCAGCAACTGGATGAGGCCCATCCAGTAGCGGTCGGGCACCTCCACGTAGTAGTGGCAGCGGCCCACGAAGCCGCTATAGGCGCCGCGCTCCCCGTCCTCGCCAAAGAGCACCCGCCGCGTCTCCAGCCCGTAGCTGCTGACGGCCAGGCATTCCTCGGCGAACCGCCGCACGTCGGGGTGGACCTGGATGGGCGCGAAGGCGTTCCACTTGTCGACGAGGCCGCCAAAGACCAGGGCCGGCAGGGGCAGCGGCACGGCTCGCTTCTTGCCGGTCACCCGGAAGGCCGTGGGGCTGAGAAAGCGCAGGCCCACGGTGCGGGGCACGTCGGCGGCCAGGGTGAACTGCTGCACCAGCCCCTCGAACGTCGCCCCGGCCGCCCAGGGGTGCTGCGCCGGGTCCGTCGTGCTGCCCACCACCCGCAGCGCGGCCCCGCCGATGCTCAACGCCGGGGGCAAGCCGGGCAGCACCCGCTCGCGCAACAGGGCCGACAGCCGCGGCGAGAAGCTGGTGGCCCGCAGGGTGTAGGTCCGCGCCGGCAGCAGGGAGGCTTCCGGCCCTCCCTCGCGCCCCAGCTCCCACAGGTTGGACACGGTAAAGGGCCGCAGCCCCTGACCGCCGTGCAGCTCGTCGGCCAGGGTGGCGTCGGCGGCCCGGACCCGGCCCAGGAACCAGGCGTGGGCTGCCCGTCCCTGGTTGCTGGGCACGGTCGCTTCTTCCTCGGGTTGCAGGGTGAGGACCCACGAAAGGAGCATGGCTATTTCCTCCGTCGCCGTCGAGCCGGCTTGAACTGAACCAGGAGCGGGACCGACGCGATCTCGGGTTCGCCTGCCCTGGCCCGGCGCCCGACCGTGTACTGCATGGGCCGGTGCTGGCCGCAGGCGAGCACCATGCCCGCCGTCATCGGCGCCGTCCCGCTGGTAAAGTCGCAGATGACCTGCTCGGGGCCGATGCCCAGCTCCCGGTACTCGGCCCCGTCGATCTCTTCGTAGATGCGCTGCACGGCGTCGTACGCCTCCTGCACCGAGAACGCGTTGCCCACCTCGCGGATGACGACCCTGCAGCCCGTGCCGGCGCACAGCGCGCCGATCTCCCGGGCCGCGGTCACGCTGCCCTTCTCGCCGGAGCTGGCAATCAGCCAGCAGACCTTGAGGGCGCCATCGCCTTCCTCCGTGCCCAGGTGATAGCGAATGGCCTGGACGGCCGCCTGACGCTCGATCTCGAGCCGTTCTCCCGGCCGTCCCCGCCCCACCAGGGCGATGAGGCCCGGCATCCGCCCGGGCTGGTCATCGCTGGGCACCAGGACCAGGGGCTCCTGTTTCTGACGAAGGACCACGTTCAAGGCCCACAGGGCCAGCGTCGCGGCGACGCCGAGGGCCAGCAGTTGCAGCAGGCGGCCGGGCGTTCGCCCCACGGTCATCTCCAGCCAACTGCTGGCCAGGTTGGTGATGATGGGGACCAGCATGCCCGTGGCCACCAGCAGCAGCCAGCGGCCGGAGCCGCGGATCAGGCTCTTCCAGCCACGCATCGCGCCCCCCCTCGCTCCCTCACAGCGCCCGCAACCGGCCAGCGACAAAGGCGGCCAGGCGCCGGTAGGGATTGTCGCGCACCGGCACCCTCAGCGCTTCGAGGAGGACGCGCATGCCCCTCACCGGGTCGGGCTGCCCCCGGGCGTCCTTCTCGCCGTTGGGATAGGCCGCCAGGATCCTGGCCAGGGATACCCCGTCAAAGTCGTGGCCGACGATGGTCCGGTGCCGCAACGCCACCAGCCCGTCCAGGGCGCCGGCCCGCCTCAACTGCGCCTTCAGGAAGCCTCGCCTCTCCGGCGCCGGGGTGGGTTGGCCCTCGTCGTCCCCTCTGGCCTCCGCATCGACGGCAAAGGCCAGCACCTTGCCGTACAGGACGCGGTTGACGTCTCGCGCCGCGAGCGACCGGCCCTCCACGCCCCTGGCCGCCAGGTAGGCCGCCAGGCCGGCGTTCTGCTCCAGCGCTCCCCGCCAGGCACCCACCGTCGCCTCCCTGGCTTCCGGGCCCAGGTCGGTGGGCCAGCCGTAGGTCGTCTCCACCAGGTAACGCAGCACCGCCTCCTGGAAGCGATAGACCCGCGCCAAAAAGTCGGCGTAGCGCCGCTGCTCGAAGGCGATCTCGCTGTTCCAGAAGAGCTCGGCCAGGAGGGTGCGCAGCCGCTCCGTCGAGCCCGCGTCGCCGCACAGTGGGTCCAGGTCACACCGGACCGAGTCCACAAAGTGCCGCACCGCCAGGTCGCCGTGGCGCTCCACCTCGTCCAGGAGCGTCGCCCGGGCGGTGTCAAAGTCGAAATCCAGGCGCTGCTGGCCGTAGGCCACCAGCCCGCGCAAGTACCTGGGCGCGTCGACCGCCGGCAGCAGCGCCAGGGCCGCGGCAAAGTCCAGCCGCTCCAGGTGCGCCTCGACGACGGCGCGCTGCAGGCTGGCCAGGATCTGTGCCCCGGCCCGCAGCTCGCGGGGCTCGGCCTGGCCCTCGGGCAGGTAGAGCACCCGCGCCCGCTCGCCCCAGCGGCGCACGCCCTGCAGAAGCAGGACGGCGTTGCAGGCCGGCATCCCGCCGCTGATGACCAGGTAGCAGGCGTCCGCCTCTGGCGGCAACTCGGCCAGCAGCTTGCCATAGGCCTCGAACGCCTCGTCGTACAGCGCCGCGTCGACGTCCCGCACCTGCAAGGTTGCCACCTGCCGGATGGGCACGGTCCCCTGTTGCCGGTAGTGACGGGCCATCACCTCCGCAAAGTGTAGCGTGTCCTTCTGGCGGTGGCGCTCGGCCACCAACCCCTCGGGCTGGTCGGTGCCGAACAGCACCAGCCGGTCGATGGCCCGCCCGTGCCGGCGGACAACGTGCGCCAGGCAGGGGTCCAGGATGTCAAAGGACAGGCCGGCCTCGGCCTCGGGATGCTCCCACAGCCACCGGCCCCCGTCCCTGGCCCCCCGGATGGTCCACGGTGGCCCCGGCTCCCGGCCCAGGGCGATCCCCAGGGCGTCGGCCAGGGCCGGGTCGCGCACCTGGACGTCGCGGTTGCCGACGTTACACACCACGAGCAGCATCCCTTCACTCGCCATGGCTCACCGCTCCAGCCGGACCTTGATCCAGCCCAGCGGCTCGGCCGGGCGGTCGGCCCGCCGCACGAGCTTGCGGCTCTTGGGAAACGGCTGCCCCGCCCGTCGTTTCCGGTCCTGGGGACTCAGGTTATAGTCCTGTACCAACCGCTCAAAGCCTTCCGCGTCCTGCTGCAGCAGCTCTCCGAAGGTCTTGGTGTGCCAGCCGGTGCCCCAGCCGAGTTGCACCAGGAACTCGTTCTTGCCCAGGCTGCCCAGGGTCTCGGCCAGCCGGGCATAGAACGAGGCGGCCGGGCCGCCACCGTCCTTCGAGGACAGGAACTCGTACTCGTCCGCGATCTGCCGGCCGATGAGCTGTCTGGCGGCTCGGGGCAGGCCCACCAGCCACTTGTGCCGGTCGCCGAAACCCAGCTCCTCCTCCACGAGCCGGCCGAGGGGCGTGTCGCTCCCGAACAGCGTGCCGTCGATCTTGATCGTCGCCACCAGCGTGGTTCCCCTGCGCAGCGCCTCCACGTCCAGGTCCAGCCCCTGCCCGCGGCCGTACCGCGTCGCTTGGGCGGTGGGAAAGACGTGGACGCGCACCATCTCGATCTGGGTCGGGTCCGCCGGCCCGCTGTCGCTCACCTGCAGCGCGCGCAGCAGGTCGTGGTTCGGGTCCCGGCCGAATATCTCGCGCTCCAGGGGCTGCGCCGCCCAGCTCCGGCTCCTGTCCGGGCGGCCCAGGTCGGCCTTGAGGACCAGGGCCCCGGCCCGGGCCAGGATCGTGCGCAGCGCTCCCTTCAGGCTGCTGCCCGGCACGTAGGGCCGGCCGTACACGTCCTTGATCGCCTCGGCGATCTGGTTCATGGCCGGCTCCCCCCTCAGCCGGTAGCGAAAGAGGGGAGAATCCTCCCGAAAGTCGTCCCGGGTCAGCCAGCCGGCCTGCCGCAGGTCCGCCAGCTTCATGCCGGTGATGGCCCCGACCACCTCGGCCTGGTCCTGCCCCGCAGCCAGCGCCCGATCCAGGACGGTT
>JAAYZQ010000425.1 GCA_012514775.1 Anaerolineaceae bacterium | reverse complement strand
TCACGGATGGGGATGACGTCCGTCGTGGTGCTGCCGGCGTCCACCAGGAGGCAATCGGGCACCCGGCCGGCGACGAACAGGGCGCTGGCCAGCCAGTTGGCCGCCGCGAACAGGGTGGGGCGCCGCATGGCGGCCTCCAGCGTGTGGAGCTTCCGGTCCAGACCAAGGAGCCAGATCTCCACGTCGGGGAAGCTGGTCCGCAGGGCGTTCAGGACAAAGAGGACCCCCTGGCGCTTGGTCTCAAAGACGTCGGCCAGCTCGGCGGTCATGGTCACCGCCATGGCGTCGGGCCTGCCGGCCCCCAGCGAGGCGAACACGTTGCCCAACACAGCGGGCAGCTCGTCGCCCGCCCGCCAGATTTCGAGCACCCTGGAGGCCGAGCGGGCCCGCTCCAGGCTGCCGCCCGGCAGCCACACGGCCTTGGTGTGCGCGCCCCCAACGTCCCAACCCACGATCTCAGCCAAGGGTGCCATCCTTGTCAAACGCCACCGTCCCCGTCAGCGTCACCCCGTCCGGCAGGCGCCCCGCCCGGCAGCAGTCCCAGATGGCTGCCGCGAGGTTCAGGTCGACGACGCGGCGGAGGCCCACGTAGGACGTCGTGATGCGGGGATTGACGTCGACGAGGTAGCATTCGTCGGGGGTCATGACCAGGTCGACCCCCACGTAACCCCGCAGCCCGGGGATGAGGTCCACAGCCCGGCACGCGAGGGCCATGGCCCGCTCCTCCAGGGGATGGTGCAGCGGGATCCGGCCGCCGCGGTAGGCAAACGCGGCGCCGGCCTCGATCCTCTGCTCGTTCAGGCTCAGGGCCAGCGATTCCCGGCCGTTGGTGAGCAAGGAGACGCTGGCGTGCACGCCGGGGACGTAGGCCTGGAGCAGGCATTCGCCCGAGCCGTTGCGGGCGAGGGCCGGCGACCGGGAGAGGGACGCGGGGCCGTCCACCAGGCCCACCCCCTCGGCAGCGACGCCGTCCCGGGGCTTGACCACCCAGGGCAGGTCGAGGCCCAGGGACCGCTCGACGGCGTCCTGGCGGGTCACCAAGCGGGTGTCGGGGGTGGGAATTGCGTTTTCCCGGCAAAGCTGGTAACATTGCCACTTGTCGGCGGCGGCGGATACGGCGCCGGAGCCGGCGCCCAGCAAGGGCACGCCCAGCGACTCGAGCTGGCGGGCGAGCCGGGCCAGGGTGCCGCCACTCTCCGGGGCAATGACGAGGGCGGCGTCGCATTCGAGGGCCAGCGCTTTCAACGTGGCCTCGTGCCGGGCGGGCTCGAGGGGGACCAGCCGGTGGGCAGCCAGGTCGGCGTGCAGGCGCGTGTCGAGGGTGGTGGTAACGCGGGCCCGGCCCCAGGCCTCCAGATCGGACAACACGGCCCGCAGCATCGCCAGGCCCTCGGCCGCCAGGCCGGCAGGCAGGTCGGGCGCGGGCCAGCCGCCGCCGCAGACGTATTCGTGAACGAGAATGTGAGGGCAATCCATGCGAATCATACCGGTACTCGACCTGATGGGCGGCCAGGTTGTGCAGGGCATCCAGGGCGACCGCGCCCGCTACCGGCCCATAAAGAGCGTGCTGACACCGTCATGCGCGCCCCCGGACGTGGCCCGCGCCCTGTGGGCCGAGACGGGCTGCGATGCCCTGTACATCGCCGACCTGGACGCCATCGAGGGCAGGGGCGATCACATGGCAGAGATCCAGGAGCTGGCGAGGGCCGTCCCGGCGCGCCCCTGGGTGGATGCCGGCCTGGAGACCGCCGAGGCCATGCCCGCCTGGTTCGCGGCCGGCGTCCATCGCGTCGTGGTGGGATCCGAGACGATCAGGTCGGTGGCGAGCCTCGATGCCATCCGGGCCGCCATCCCCGCCGGGGGCCTGGTCTTTAGCCTCGACATGAAGGGGGGACGGGTCCTGTCGCGCTGCCCGGAGCTGCGGGCCATGCCGCCCCTGGCTCTGCTGGCGCGCCTGCGGGACGGCGGCTGGACCCACGTCATCCTCCTGGCCCTGGACCGGGTGGGCACCGGAGGCGGGCCCGACCGATCGCTTCTGGAAGCGGCGCGGGCCGCTTTCCCGGAGCTGAATCTCGTCGCCGGCGGCGGCGTGCGGGACGTGGACGATCTGCATCAGCTGTCGCACCTGGGGGCGCACGGGGTCCTGGTGGCCTCGGCCCTTCATAACGGCAGGTTGACCGGCCAAGATCTGCATGCTCTCACCACCGAGCCAGGAGGGCAGGAAAGCTCTCCAGGCCCTTGCCTTCCGTGAGGAACACAAAAAGAGTGGCGGCGACGAGGTCGGCCGTGGTGCCGGGGTTGAAGCGGTGCCGCGGGTCGCGGATGGCGCCGTCGAACTCCCGAAGGGCCCGCCGGCCGTCCTCGGTAAAGGCGCCCCCCGCGTCCAGGACCTCCCCGGCCTGCCGGGAGACCTCCCGGGCGGCTTCCCAGCCCTTCTTGCGGACGATGAGGGTATCGGGCACCTGGGCCAGGATGGTGAGATAGGCCTGGACGACCGAGTCGGAGAAGCCGTGCCCCTCGTCCCAGAAGCGCGCCAGCGACGCGTAGCCAAGCTCGAAGGTAATGGCAAAGTCGGTGACGTACTCGAGGGCGATGGTGTCCCGCTCCTGGGCCAGCTCCATGGCCTGGAGAAGCGTGATGTCCACGTCCTGCTGGCGCACGTCGTAGCGGCCCGCCTGGCCCAGGCCGCCGGGTGCGGCGAGGCGTATGGCATGGAAGGCATGGCGGGCATCCTCGACCGTCAGGCCGGCCAGCACGCCTCGTACCCCCTCGCGCAGTCCCCCGGGATGTCCCAGCGCGGCTGCGCGGGCCAGGGGCGCGAGAAGAAGGATCATGCCCAGGTTGGTGTTGGTGTTGGCCAGCCGGGTCGTGTCGTGCACCGCCTGGTAAATGATCTCGCCCACGGGCGTTTCTGCGGCATTGCGAAAGGCCGGCCCCACGGCGATGGCGCTGGCCATAAAGTCGACAAAGCGAGTGTCCCAGAAGTCCTTGCCCCAGGTGACGTTGCCCGGCTTGTCGGTGGACACCTCGAACAGGCAGGCAATGTGCACCGACCAGGTGATGCGATCTGCTTCCATGGGTCTCATGGGATGCCTGCCAGGACGTAATCTACGAGGCGGTCGGCCAGGTTGATGCCCGTGGCCCGTTGCAGGCCGCGCCAGCCGGGGATGCCGTTGACCTCGATGACGCTGTAGGAGCCGTCCTCCAGGGGCAGGATGTCGACGCCGGCGTATTCGGTGCCCACGGCCGCGGCGGCGCGCAGAGCCAGGGCCTCCAGGCCGTCGTCCACCTCCAGGGGCCGGACTTGCGCCCCCTGCGAGACGTTGGTCTTCCAGCCGTTGCCAAAGCGCTCCATGGCGGCCTCCACCCTGCCGTCCATGACCAGGACGCGGATGTCGCACTGGCCGTGGGGCAGGTACTCTTGCAGGTAGTAGACGTAGCGGCCCAGCTCCAGCGCCCGAAAGGCGCGGTAGGCCACGTCGGCGTCGGTGAGGCGCACCATGCCGCGCCCCTCGGAGCCAAAGATGGGCTTGAGGACAACGTCGCCCCCCAGCGCCTCGAAGGCGAGGAGGGCGTCCTCGAACTGCTCGGTCACGACGGTGCGTGGAGTGGGCAGGCCGGCCTGCTCCAGCAGCCAGGAGGTATAGTACTTGTCCACGGTCCGCTCGATGACCCGGGCCGGGTTGACGACGCGGACCCCGGCCGCCTCCAGGCGCGACAGGGCATCCATGCGAAAGATGACCTGCTCCAGGGAGCCGCCGGGGATGGCGCGCACCAGGAGCACGTCGAGGCGGTCCAGCGCCTCGACGCCGGCCGTCAGGACGGGCCCGTGGGACAGGCGGGCGGTGAGGCGCGTGACCGGCAACACCGCCGCCTCGATGCCGCGCCGGGTCCAAGCCTCCTGGAGCGCCGTGGTGTGCCAGCCCCCGCGCTGGCCCAGGATGCCGACGTTCATTGAGCCAGGAGCGACGCCCGGATCAGATCCGGGGCAACGGCGCCCGCCTGGAACGTGCGGCCGCTGGTGGCGTTGTTGATATACACCTCGGCGGGGCTGAAGAGCAGCGGATCGATCTTGTAAAAGTCGCCGTCGTACCGCTTGAAGAGGTCGTAAAAGAGGGTGCCATGGTCGCGGGAAGAGCAAGAGGGCAGGCGCTCGATGACCTCCTCGATGCGGGCGTCGTCGGTCCGCACGGTGTACCAGGCCCGGCCGCCGTATAGAACGGCGTCGTTGGTGCGGCCGATGGCCTGCAGGTCCTTGCGGGCCAGGGAGGCCAGGGGGCAGGTGCCGATGCCCGAGATCACCGTATTTATGTCAAAGCCCACCTCGTGCATCTTGTGCAAGCCGGTTTCGACCACGCGGGCGGCCACCTGCACCGAGCCGGCGAGGCTGGCGGTGGGCGCGATGAGCAGGTAGAGCTGGTCGGGGGCAACGCCGCACTTCCGGGCCACCTTGTCAGCCGCCGCCACGGGGGGCAGGTCGCGCCCTTCGAGGGCGAGGACGGCCACGCTCGACCGGTCGCGATAGGCCAGGTGCTCGAACAGCGCCTCGCCGGCATAGAGCGCCCGGGCCGGCCCCGAGGCCATGGCGAAAAAGCCGCCGGCCTTGACCGCCCAGCCGGCGTATTGCGAGGCCATGCAGGCCACCACCGGATGGCTCACCGAGACGGTGACACCGGGCAGCCAGGCGTCGCCAAAGGGCAACTGGCAAAAGTCGACGGTGCCCAGCCCGCCGAGGCAGACGCGGGCAAAGAGGAGGCCCGCTTCCAGGGAGCCGGGCACGTCGATGCCCGCATCGACGACCACGGTCCCGTTGTCCAGGGTGGACACGGCCACGTCCAGGGCTTTTGCGTCCTGGATCATCTGCTGCACGATCCCGAGGGCACGCTGGTTCAGGCTAAGCATAGACCAATATCTCTCCCTTGCCGATGGTATTGGCGTCGCCGGTTATGCGCCGGTAGACCGCGTCGATGTGCTCCTGGCTGATGGGCAGGCCCAGGGCCTGCAGGCGCCGCAGGTAGGGCCGCAAGAAGACCGGCTGGTAGGTGCAGGCGTAGTCAAAAGTGGGCAGCAAGCCATCCTTCAGGCCGCCGAGCGCTACGATGGTGCCGCGCTTCATGCCGGCCCCCGGGCGCCCGCCCAGGCGGCCCAGGACGACGATAGAGCCGGCGATCATCCGCGCGCCAGCCAGCTCGCCGGTGTCGCCGCCGACGACGATGAGCCCGCGGCGCATCCGCTCGCCGGCCCGGGAGCCGGCGTTGCCCTCGACGACGACGAGGCCGCCGCGCATGCCACGGGTCTCGCCGCTGTAGGGCGCGCCCAGCATCGGGCCGGCGTCGCCGTGGATCCAGAGGGTGCCGCCGGCCATCCGGGCGGCCGCCCAGGCGCCCACGTCGCCGTGGACGTGGATCTCGCCGCCGCGCATGTCGCAGCCAAGGTGCATGCCCACGTTGCCGTGGATCTCGATCCGGCCCCGGGTCATGCCCTGGCCGATGCGCTTCACGTGGCTGAGGTCGCCTTCCAGCAGGATATCGTCGGCTCCGTCGCCTTCCACGGCAAACAGATCGCCCACGCAGCGGTGCCTGCGGCCGACGAGGAGCGGCAGGGCCGCCACCTCGGCCTGGCCCAGGCCGGCCAGGCGGTCGGGCGATAGGGCGTCGGCCTCGACAGGCAATGTGACGGGCTCGAGCAGCCTGAGACATGTTCTACTCATGAGCACAACTCCCGAAGGTGGATCTGGAACTGACCCAGCTTGCCACCGTAGTTGCCGGCCGTGATGCGCACGATACCCGGCCGGCACGCTGCTTCGATGCCGACGCGCATGGCCTGGCGCACGGCCTCTTCGCTCAGGCCGTCGATGACGACCTCCAGAACCGAGTTCACACCCTCGGGCAGGTCCGAGTCCCCCTGGGCCCGGAGTGTGGGGCAGTAGGCGGTGTTGGTGGACGCCGAGAGGAACTTGTACCTGGACCCGACCTTGCTTCCGCTGCGGACGATGCCGCCGGGGAAGGGCAGGATGACCGCCGGCACCTGCCTCATGGCCGCGACGGCCGCCTCGGTGGCGGCCAGGGTGGCCTCGACGCTGTCGCCCAGCACCAAGAAGTTGCCGCCGCCCACGCCCTTGGCCATGCCGAACGACTCGTCGATGACAAACTCGCCCTCCATGACCGGGATGCGCCACAGCCGCCTGCCGTCCAGGAGCTTGCTGGCCTGGAAGCCGTCGCCAAAGTAGCGCAGCCCGCCGCCGACCTTGCAGCGCACGTCGCTTTCCAGGCCGTTGTAGCAGGCAGTCGTCGGGCAGGTCATGACCCCCTGCCCAACGCGCAGCAGCAACAGCTTTTCCATGGCCTTGCTGGACGAGACGAAAAAGAGAACGCTGACCCCCGGCCTGCCGTCGGGCGTCTGGTCGGGCGCCAGCGGGCCCTCGATTCCGGCCTCGCAGCCACAGCCGATGACCGAGGTGGCGAAACCGGTGGTCACCTGGGCGGCTGTGTGGGCCCACTCGGCGTTGAGGGCGGTGATGATCAGCCGCGCCCCCCACATCTTGAACCCCTCGGCAAAGGTGTCTTCGATCTCGACGCCGTTTATGTGCATGGTATGACCTCGCCGTGGTGCAGATAGTCGTCTTGCACGGGATAGTTCTCGAAAGCGATGGTATAGGTCTCCTCAAAGTGCTTCTTGATGGCCGGGCGGATGCCGGGATCATAGTCGGGCCGGACGTAGAGGGTGCGGCCGGGCCGTTCCTGGAGCAGCTCGCCATCCTGCACCACCACCTCTCCGCCCTTGACGACGTAGCGGGGCCGGGAGAACATGGCCTCCGGGTCGTCCAGCGGCTCATAGATCGTCACGTCGGCGTCGGCGCCGATGCCCAGGTGCCCCTTGTTCTTGAGCCCCAGGGCCCGGGCGGTGCCGGCCCGGGTGACGATGGCGATGTCGTACAGCGAGTACTCGCGGTCCAGGTCGGCCAGCAGGGCGCCCTTGCGCGCCCGCGGGTTGATCGTGGCCATCATCTCGGCCCGGTAGTCGCGATCCATGAGGAGCTTGATGACCTGGGGATAGCGGAAGAAGGGGCCGCCATTGGGATGGTCGGTGGTCAGGTACACGCGCCACGGATCGTCGATGAGCAGGAACAGCTCCATGCCCGTCAGCCATTGGACGGCATTGATCGGGTTGCGCGCCTGGTAGGCCATGGGCACAACGCCGCCCCCGGCCTCGCCCTCGACGTCGTCGTTCAGCCACTTGTGGCCCGTCAGTTGGTGCAGCCGGTGCTGCAGGGGCCCATCGGAGGTCATGGTCGTCGCCGGACCGAACACCACCTGCCCGACGTCCACCGTGACGTTGTCGTGGCTGTTGACGGCCGCGGCCACCCGCTCGGCGCCCGAGCGCATGCGCCCGCCCTCGCCGTCGTAGCTCAGGAACTGGAGGTGGCAAAAGTGCGCCCGGCGGCCCTCCAGGGCCTCGATCATTTCCACCATGGTGGCGGCATTGCCCGCCTGGCCCAGGCGCAGGCCGTGGATGTGGGGCACGTGGGGCAGGCCCAGGTCGTCGTTGATCCGGCACAGCGTCTGGACGATCTGGCGCGGGGTGACGTTAAAGCCGATAACGTCGTCGTCGAGGGCCGACACGTTCTTGCCCCACTTCCAGTTCTCGACGCCGCCGGGGTTCACCACCTTGATGGCATACCCCCGGGTGGCCTCGAAAAGCCACCCCACGTAGTCCCGCGCCCGCTCCCACTCCCCCGCCTGGATGGCCCGCATGATAAAGTGGTTGTTGCCCATGGTGACAAATATGCCCTTGTCGAGCAGGGGCGTATCTTCCAGCTCCTCGTGGGTGTGCCGGGCCACCAGCGGGGCGGTGGCGGCCTCCATGACGGTCGTGTAGCCCATCTCGGCGTAGAGGTAGCCGGTGACAAAGGTCGTGGGCGTGGTATAGCCCACGCCTGAGCGCGTGAAGGAGCTGCGCGCGCGGACGTGATCGTAGTGGTCTTCGGGGCAGAATTTGCGCCCGGCGTTCACCTTGGACCCGACGATGTGGCTGTGGACGTCCACGCCGCCGGCCATGACCACCAGGCCACTGGCATCGATGATCCGTGCCTTTTGCCGGTCCACCTCGCCGGGGTCGACGATACGCCCGTCCTTGATCCAGATGTCTTGAACCTGGTTCTCGATCCCGTGGGCGGGATCGTATACCCGGCCGTTCAGAATTCCTAACATGGCTGCACCGCCTCGATAATCTGGTCCAGAACCTCTTCGTCGGTCGGGCGCTGCCGGGGCAGCACCGGCCTGAGCCGCAGCGGCACCGCGTCCATGCGATACGCCGTGCCCGGCGCATCCAGGCCGTAGCACGCCGTGGGCAGGACCACGCGGGCCGTGTTGCCGGTCAGCGTCGGCATGGGGTCCAGGACGATGGTTGGGATCGTGGCCAGGTGCCGGACCGCCGCCCGGGGCAGATGGGCCGCGGGGTCGGAGGAGATGACCAGGATGGCATCCGCCTCGCCGCGCGCCAGCAGGTCCACGGTCGAAAACTCGCCCGGCCCGTAGCGGGGATAGCCCCGGGCAAAGCTGACGGCAAAGGGATAGCCCGTCTGCCAGGCCATGACCTGGTCGGCGCCGGTGACGTTGCCGTGGCCGCGCATGGGGATGACGGAAAAGCGGGTATACTGGTTCAGCTCGGCAACGAGGGAAAAGAGCTCGCTCACGTTCAGGTCGCGGCCACCCGTCTGGGTCAACCCCATGCCCATGTGGACCACGCCGAACCGGCAGCCCTTCATCCGCTCGGCCAGCGCCTGCAGCTCGGACAAGGGCAGGCCGCCCACCGACTCGGCGGCAACCTGGCGGCCCCTGACGAGGGCGCGCAAGGCAGTCAGAACTTCGTAATCCCTCCCGGGCTCTATCTGCAGGAACAGGTCCGCCGCCCGCGTGCTGCCCGTGGGACGCACGTCCACGACGACGACGGTCCTGTCGCGCTTGCCGTTGGGCGTGAGCATGCCCTTGGGCATGACCGAATAGCGGCTAAAGTGGCGCACGTGGCTTTCGGCCGGATTGCAGCCCCAGAAGATGACCAGGTCGGCGCGGTTGCGCACCTCGCCCAGGGTGCAGGTTGGCTCGCCCACCGCCTGCATGGCCAGGCCCGTGGGGCCGTGGCAGACGGACGACGTGGTGTCGATCATGGCGCCCAGCTTGTCGGCCAGGGCGATGGCCTTGCGCTGCGCCTCGCTGGCCGTCGAGCTAAGGCCGTAGATGAGGGGGCAGTCGGCCTGGTCGAGGATGCGGGCCGCCTCGGCAACCGCCTCCTGCCAGCCGACCTCCCGGCCGTCCACCGTGGGCTGGACAGGCGCCGGGTCATAATGCGCGAACAGGCCCCTGCCGTTGCTGCAGGCCCTTCTGAGCTTGGCCACGCGCCCGCCATCCACCTCGACCACCAGGTCGTCGCACAGGCAGCCACAAAAGGTACAGACCACGTTCTCGATTACCGTGTTCTCGATTCCCGTGCTCACCGTGTCACGACCTCCGCTCTTTGCCCCTTGTAGGAGGGCATGCCCGTGCTCTCGGTCTCGCCGCCCACGAGGAGATTGGCCGGCGGGCCCATGGGCATGAACAGCATCCCACGGGGCAGGTCTCCCGGCCGGACGGGCACGGCCACCTGGCCGGCCGGCGTCGAGACGGTTACGACGTCGCCCTCCTTGAGGCCAAACTCGGCCATATCGTCGTCATTCATCTCCACCAGGGAGGTGGCCGCCCGGTAGGCTGCCGAATCCCTGCCCTGGTGGAGGCCATCACCCTGCGCCCGGGTGCGCCCCGTAATCAACGTAAAGTCGCCCCTCAACCTATGCCTCCAGTCTATCTCCAACCTCTCGCCGCACCGACGTGGCGCGGTCGATCAGATCCTGCCAGCAACTCTCTCGATCCGGGCCCTCGGCCAGGACCGTGCAGATGGGCCGGCCCGCCCCCACCCGATCGCCGGTGTAGGGGATATCCCGCCGGCTCCCGGCCCGCCACGCCTCCGTATCCGGCATGGTCACGTCCTGGCGGGCGTAGACGATGCCCTTGCCGTGCCACGTCGTATCCGCCCGGCTCGCCAGGCTCCAGCCGGGCAAGCGTCCCGCCATGGCGTCGAGGTGAAGGGAGAACATGTTCAGTCCGGAGGCCTCCTCGACCAGCTCCATGGAGGCGGTATAGCGCGGATTGACCTCCAGCAGGTGGACCTGCAGGTCGTCAGAGATGACCAGGTCGACGCCGTTCAGGCCCCGCAGCTCGAACTCGCTTGCAAGCTGCTGCACCAGGGAGTCCACGGCCAGCAGGACCGCCCCGCGTTGCCCGGCAGGCAGCGACAGGGGCAGGATGTTCCCACACCAGGCCATGCCCCGGGCACCCAGCTCCTGCCGGCCGATGAGCTGTTCCGTCAGGCCCAGGACGACGGCGTGCCGCCCGTCGGCCACAAAGGCGGCCGAAGCCGGCCGGCCCGGCAGCCAGCGCTGCAAGATGTGGTCGCCGTCCAGGGGCTCGCCCCGCCAGGACCGGATGCCATGCCCCCCTCCACTCCGTACCGGCTTGACGAGCCAGGGACCGACGGGGTCGCCGTCCAGCTCCTCGCCGGCCAGCACCGTCGCCGGGAAGGAGAGGCCGCTCCGGCGACAATAGGCCCGGAGCGTCCCCCAATCTCGCACGCGCCGCAACACCGCCGGGGGATTGCCCAGCAGGCATCGCTCGCGCGACAGCTCGCCCACCACGTCGGGATGGTTCTCCAGGTTCGAGATATAGAGCACCTGGCGGCAGTTGACCTTTCGACTGGCCCTCAGCAACCCGCCCGCGCTGAAGGGCAGGCGAAAGTCGCGCATGAGGGACAGGTTGCGGGCCAGGGCTGCCTGGTCACGGTCGCCAAAGTAGTCGAGGGTGACGATGGGGTGACCGCCGCGAACCGCCGACTCGGCGACGGCGCGGGTGCTCAAACCGACGATGAGGGTGGACATTCGCTACTTGATCAGCTCCCTGGCGATGCCATAGACCTCCTCGGCGTCAAGGACGAGGTCGTTCTGGTCAAAGAGGCGCGCCACGCTGGCACGGTGGATCTTCATCTTCAGGCCGCCGATGCCCAGGGCGCCAAAGAGCACCTTGCCATGTTTTTCTTTGCCGTCCCAGCCGGGCTTGATGCCTTCGACGCCCAGGGGGGGCACCGCGTTCACGTCGGCCAGCACGGCCAGGGTGGGATGTTCGACCCACACCGATTCCGGCACCAGGGTAATGCCGGCGGCGCCGGTGCAGAGGACGGCGTACGCGCCCTCGAGGAGAGCCCGGGTCGAGTCCTCGTCAAAGGCCGCGCCCGTGCCGACCTCCAGGCCAAAGCGCTCCTGGATAGAGACACAGGCCGCCTCGGCGCGGTCCAGCTTGCGCGAGGAGACGATCACCTGGGCGCCCTCCTGGGCCAGCAGGGCGGCGGCCCGCAGGCCAACCGGACCCGTCCCGGCCATGACGACGACCTTCTTGCCGGCCAGATCTCCCCGCGAAACGATCTTGGCGACCGCCGCGGCGGCGGTCGTGTTGCAGCCGTTGGCGTCCAACATGGCGGAAACCTGCAGGGGTCCGAGATAGGCCTTCTTGACCATCTTGAGCAGCTTTTCGCCTGTCTCGACGCTCGAGCCTCCGACAAAGACTGCCGTGTTTTTCAGATCCTCGATGCCACGGGTAAAGATGGCGCCGTAGACGAGGTTGAGGGCGGCGTCGGGTGTGACGTCGGCATATTGGAGCACGAGGTCGGCGCCCGCGTCGTAGGCCGTGACGGCGTCAAAGACGCTGGCATAAGGATCGCTATCCAGTTGTAGTAGGATTTTCTTCATGAGAACCTCCAAGGTATTGTGCGTGCACATCTTGATACCGGGAATCTGCTCGATCTTGGGCGACCTGTTCCACGAGGCGCTTGAGCCCCTTGAACGACAGATGGGGCGCCGCTTCCTCCAGGGCGAGAAGGGCGGCCCGCAGGTCCTCCGCCTCGGCCTTGAGGGATAGGACCTGACCATCGTGGTCCAGCAGTTGTTTGACGCGTACCAGCACCTCGACGTGGTCGCTGCCCCGCACGGTGAGGCGCACGCTGCAGAAGCGGTAATCGAACTTGATGTGTTCCGGGTCAAAGACGCGCACCCCCAGCGTGCCCAGCTCCAGGGCAAGATAGCTCGCCATGTCGTCCACGAACTCTTGCTTGGTGTCCACCAGGAAGAGAAATTCCATGCGACCCTTCTTGGTGATTGCCTGAACGACGTGGACGCTGCAAGCCCCGCGGGCCATCAACCCATCGATGGCGTGGGGAATGAGCTCACCGGAAACATCGTCTACGTTGGACAAAAGGAGCATTGTTTGACTCCCAGGTCCGGCCCGGGTAAGGCAGGGGCACGAGGTGGTCGTGCCCCTGCCGGATACCCGGGCAGTGCCAGGCGTTGGGCAGATAAGACGGCCTACACCTGCAGGTCCTGCATGATCCGCTCGACGGCGCGGCCGACCTGGCGCGCCGTGTCCTTGGCTCCCGGAATGGAGCAGGTGATGCAAGCGCCCTTTTCGGCCTTCTTGCCCGCCTCCTTGACGGTGTACTTGCCCATGGCGACCGACACCACGGCGGGAACCACGGCGTCGATGGTGCAGCAGCCGACGTACATCAGCTCCTGGGCCACGGCAGCGGCGACGGTGATGGGCAGCGACAGCTCGGACCTCTTGTTGAGGACGGCGTCGGGGATGACCTTGTGGCTGAGGCCCTCGAATTTGAACTCGGTGCCGTCCACGGTCACGACGCAGTCGATGTTGGCGTCAAAGCCCCAGAAGCTCTGGGCAAAGGGATGGTCGCGGCGCGCTCCGCCCTCGAGCTTGGTGTACTTGATGGTGATGTCCTTGCCAAAGAAGCCGCTGAGGACCTTGCCGGCGTTCTCCTCGACCTTGGCTTGGCGCTGCGCGTCCAGGGCGTGGGCCACATCCTCCAGGCTCTTGCCGGCCGAAAGCTCGTCGTAGGCGAACCTGGCCCGGCGATAGAGGGCATTGGCCCGGATGCCGTCGGTGCCCTTGATGATGGCTTCGGTCACGGGTCCGCGGCGAACCTGCTCCGCCTTGCGGGCGACGGTGTTGGTGGAATAGGCCGCGATCTCGCCGTCAATCCACTGGGTCATCTTGACCTCACGGATGCAATCCGCAACCTTGTCCACGTCGCCGCCATTGGCGATGAGGGCGTTCATGGAGATGGCGCAGTCGGCCGCCAGGTGGGCCAGGGGCGGGTTGACCGGGCCGCCGCCAAAGCCGGCGCCGATCATCGGGCTCTCGGCAAAGGCCGCCAGGAGCTCGTTGACCGTCATCATGCCGATGACCGTCGGAGCGCCCACGTCCTTGAGGACCATGCCCATGCCGCCGATAAAGGAAGCGGTATCGTATTCCTTGTTGATGCCGCGCAGGTGCAGCTTGGGCGGCAGGCCCGCGGCCTCGGCCGCGCCCTTGCCGACCATGTAGCCGGTTCCCTGGACAAAGAACTCGCCCTCTTCGGCGGAGATCATGCCGTCGGGGTTGATGACCTCCAGGACGGCGGCGGCGGCCAGCATGGCGCACTGGATGGGGCTGGGCATAATGCCGGCCCCCCGGTAGGCCTTCATCATGGCATCGACGGCCACCTTGGTACCCTTGGTCGCCAGGTCGATGTAGACCATGTCCTCGCCCAGGACGCTGTGGCCCATGGGCGCGCCACCGGCCACAAAGGCCGGGACGTCGGCGCCGTCGACGCGCACCACCTCGCCGGCCATCATGGCGTCGTACAGGCCACTGACGGCGGCAAAGCCGGACAGCTTGTTGGTCAGCTTGGAGGTCGGAATGGCCGTCACACCGGCGCGGTCCGCGCCGGCCTTCATCCTGGCCATGGCACCCAGCTTGCGGTTGCCCGCCGGAACGCCGGCGCGCGAGTCGGTCCCGGCGATGAGCAGCAGGGTGGCGGTGATCAAGGCGGCGTTGGCCTTGTCCGCGCCGGCCTCGATGGCGGCATTCACGCCCACTTCGACCACGTGGTCGAGGGGGAGTTGGTGCAGGTTGGCATCCGAGATCTTGATGTCGCGGCCCTGGAGGATTTCCCAGGTCATCGCGTTGGCGGAGCACAGGGCTGCCAGGTTGAGCATCCCGTGTCCCTTGGTCAGTGCCTCGATTCGGTCACTGGTGCTGTACTCGATGTTGGCTGTCATGGCCATCATGGTTGCAAGGATTTCTTTTTCCACCTTTGTTCCTCCGTTCATTGTTTTTTAGCTGGTCAATGCCCGCGTGTTGACGATTCCTGCCCTGGCGGCAGCCCGCACATGATCCCCGAACGTGTCGTTTTCCGTCGGCACCTCCTCTTAAACAACAAAGGCTGCAGCCGTGCTGCAGCCAAACTGAACAAAGACGGATATCCTTCCTCAGTTTCGCAATCCCATCCGCAGGGTAGCAATGGTATTATAGCACACGTCCATTTTACTTGTCAAATGTCCAGCATAATGGTGCAGTGTGTACCTATGGGCGGGATGCCCACTGGTGCGCGGAACAGGAATGGACAGGGGACGGACAGGGGCGGGCTGCCCCTAACCCGGTGAGGCGGGAGTCGTCGACTTGATGGGGGGAGG
>JAAYZQ010000424.1 GCA_012514775.1 Anaerolineaceae bacterium | reverse complement strand
CGGCACAACTGGTCCAGGAGCCAGGCGCGCACGGTGGTGCTCTCGCCTTCCAGGCCGGTTCGCTTCTGCACTTCGTCGATCTCATACTGCATGCGCTCGACAGTGTCCAGGGCGATTATGACTCGGCTCTTCACAGAAACAGCGTTCATGGCAGCGGCAAACAAGTCAGCCATCCGCCTGCGCTCGGCTTCCAACTCCTGCCCAACGAGGCCGGCCTCGCGTCGCGCGGTCCATTCATCCCGCCGGCGATGAAACCTATCAAACTCACCGGTTGTTTCGAGCACCATGCTGAGATGGGCTTCCAGTCCGCTGCTAGAATTCATCTCGTCATGGTACAGATCCATAATGCCCGACCAGGGGAAGCAGGCCGTGATACCATCGGAACTGCCCAGCTCCAGCCCTACCTGGCGGAGCAGGACCGTCTTGCCTTCTCCGCCCTTGCTGCTTATGTAAAAAATGTCCGTGGTGCGGTCGGTTGTATGAATGGCTTTGAGGATGTCTTCTATTGCATGCCGGCGGATCCACTCCCCGTTGTTCATCGTGACTCCTTCCAGATCTATTCTAGCGCTGCTGCGCGCGGGTCTCGGCATCAGAGACCACCATCTTGTATTCCTCCGGGGCCAGGGCCATAAGCTCTTTATCGTCTTCCAGGGCTTCGACCAGTTCTTGCCAGGACGCCGCATCACGAGGCGGGCTGTCGCGCAGGAACTGTGCCCACCAGTCGCCAAAGGCCGGCCTTTGGCCCGCCGGCTCACGGCGGTACAACTGCACATAGTGGTACATGATCTCGGGCAGAAACGTGGACAGGTAGCTCGGTTGCTTTTCCAGCCGCCTGTCGTGGAAAGACAGTGCGGCGCGATGGACAGCGAGGAATCGATCCAGATGCGCTCGTTCCAGGTAAGCGGACACCAACCCGCGCAGCACGCGGTCGGGTTCGTACACCTTTTTGTTCGTGTGCCAATACAGGAGATGCTGGGCCTGCAAGGCTTCGATGATGCGCATGTAGTAAGCGTCGCCCCGGTTCGCTTCACCCAGGCCCAGATCCTCCACGAGGGCTCGCAGGGATTCCACGTTCAACCAGCGCAGCAGGCTGGCTGGCCTGGCCAGGTGGTGCAGCGATTCCTCGAGGCCCTCCAGGGCCTCCTCGACGACGTGGGCCAGGACCTCACCGGCCAGCCCTGGCTCGACCTTGTCTACGGACGCATCCTCAGCGCCAAGATCAATGCCCTGCTTTTCCAACTGGGTTCCCAGCAGCTCGGCAGCCAGGGGGTGGCCAAAGGCGTGTTGGTACAGCACGCGGCTCCAGGGCCGGCTGGCACCCAACTCCTCTCCGATTTCCTGTTCGCGAAAGCTGGACAGCCGATGCAGATCCACACGCCGTCGCACCTGAAATCGTTCCCAGCGGCGCAGCTCGCCTCGACCGGCGAAAACAAAGAGCACCCGGTCGGTGATGGCCAATCTCTCTACCAGGTGCTCCTCGAGCCAATAGAAGCTCGTATCGTTCTGCCTCACCAGCGCATCCAGCGTGTCCAACATGATCAGCGGGGTGACCGCACTCGCGGCCCATGCCGTAACCTGCTGGACAAAGGCCTCGGCCCAATGCTCATCACTCGCCCGGCCGCCCAGGTCCGGGACCCCTTCGCCCATCTGCTGGGCCAGTTGCATCCACAGCTCCTGGATCAGCTTCCCGCGCTGCAGCTCGTTTTCGTGCCACAGCGAAGCTGAACGCTCTTGGTCCAGGTCGAGGCGGGCGACGATGACGGGGCAGGGGCCAGGATCTTCGAGAGCGCGCCCCTTGTACAGGTCCTCCAGGTGCAGCAGGAGCCAGCTCTTGCCCATACCATACGCCCCCCAGAAGCACGTAACCACCAGGGGCATGGGCTCGCCGGCGATGCCGATCTTGAGCTTGTTCCTGACGTGACCGATCTCTGCCTTGCGGTTGACAAAGGGGCGGCCCGGTCCGGGGGCTTTCCGAGCCTGAAGCTTTGATGTGCCGTTCATTATAACTCCCCAACGAGAACAAGAATGAAATTAGAAACCTGACAAACGAACCATTGCCTGGAAATCTATGCTTCGCAGCGCAGTTGACGGTCTAGACCGCCCGCCGTTGCCTCTTCCAACAGGTGAGCGCCGGCCACTTGACGAGGGTCTCGAAAGTGCCGGGCTTGTGCCGATAGGTGGGTGATGGCCTGGAGGACGATTTACGCCTTGTTTCGCGTTCGGCTCGCTCCAGGTAGGGAATGCGCCTTGGCTCAAATAGAGGATATGCCCGGGGTCGGGCGCGGTAGCACTCCAACCACGTGGGGAGCGCCTCGACGCTGGGCAGGTGGACCCCTGGCCAATCCCCATAATTTCCCAGGGGGTCGAGGTGAATGGCACCCATCCCCGCCGCCCGCGCCCCCCAGACGTCGACGGTGTAGATGTCCCCGATGTAGATGACGTCCCT
>JAAYZQ010000423.1 GCA_012514775.1 Anaerolineaceae bacterium | reverse complement strand
AGATCCTTGAGCACGCGCAGGTGCTGGGATACGGCTGAAGCGGTAACGCCCAGCTCGTGGGCCAGCCGCCCGACGCACATGGCACGGCCCGGCTCCTGTTGTGCCAGCAAGACCATCAGCCGCAGCCGGGTCTCATCCCCAAGTGCCTTGTAAAAGCGGGCCAGCTCTTGCATGTCCTCTCTGCCGATTAAGTACCTGCTTAAGAGGTTTTCATAATTCTAACCGAGTTGGGTCTGGCTGTCAACTTGGGCACTTAGCGCGCCGGACGGCGCAACAGCCGGCGAGCTTGCAGCCACCCAATCCAGGGTAGCACTGGCCCAGGCGCAATCGAATGCTTGGTCGGCAGGCCCCGGCAAGGTAACGCGCGGAAACCAGACGTTTCCTCTTGCGCAGAATATGATTAATAAGTATAATGTATATGTAATAAGTTGTGTGCCTGCTTACCGGCAGCCAGGACGCGAGGTGTTACAATCAGCAGTGCAGCGCCAAACACGCATTCAGCCCAGAAGAAGGAGACCTTGTGAACGAATCCATGCAGCCTGCCAGCTCCCTGCCGCGGGTCGCGGCGGGGGAAGACCGGTTCAACGAGTTTCGGGGACTCGGGGTGAGTTCCATAGCCTTCAAGGTATCGATGCAGGAAAGCAGCGGCCTGTTCATTCTAGAAAACACTTTTCGAGAGAAGGGAGGCCCTGCTCGACACATGCACTATCACCAGGACGAGTGGTTCTACGCGATTGAGGGCGAATTTGTCTTTGAAGTCGGATCAGAACGGACTGTCCTGCGGCCGGGCGATTCCCTTTTTGGACCGCGGATGGTGCCCCACGCCTGGGCGTACGTTGGCGAAACGCGCGGCCGGATCTTGATTGCGTTCAACCCCCCGGGCAAAATGGAGGCCTTCTTTCGCCACGTGACCCAGCATAACGCCATGCCGCCGCAGGACCCGGAGCTTTGGCGCGCGCACGACATGGAGTTGCTTGGCCCTCCATTGTCGCTAGAATAAAAGTGCGGGCTGGCACCATTCCAGGAAACGGGATCCTGGTGGGTATCGTGTTCAGATGGCGGATGCCGCAAGACGAAAAGCCAGAAAGGTTTGCTTTGTGAAGGCAACCAGGGTGCTCCCCCCAGGTTATCGCCAACGAGCGACTCTCGACTTGACCCAGAGCAAGCCGGCGATGGCCGGCGCCATCGCCCTCGGCATGGTGTTGCTCTTTGCCGTTGCCTTGTTCCTCGTGCAATTCATCCGTCTCTTGCGCCCCGCTGCCCTGGAAGGGCTGGCGTTCCGCAACATGCTGACCGTCACGCCCGACGGAACATGGTCCCTTGGACTGCCGATCGTGGAGATGGCTGTCGCGCTTGCGGTGATGTTGCCCGTCCACGAGCTGGTGCATGGCCTGTTTTTCTGGTGGTTTGCAGACCAACGGCCCAGGTTTGGCGTCAAAGGCCTGTTCTTGTACGCGGCAGCGCCACCAGACGTTTATTTCCCCCGCAACCAGTTTCTGATTGTCGGGCTGGCTCCACTTGTGCTGTTGACACTTGTGGGGCTGTTGTTGATCCTGATCGTACCCGTTGGCGCTGTGTCGATGCTCAGCCTATTTGTGATCTTTAACGTGGCTGGTGCGGCGGGAGATATAGTCATGGCCCTTCGATTCTTGCCCTATTCAGCAGATTCCTTGATCCAGGATCAGGACACGGGTGTCATAGTGTATGGACCGGAGCAAACATAGACCTCCAGCCGGTGGGCGCCGGTATGTCACTTCAGCCGGCTCGCCCTTTGGTCGAGCCTCTCCAGCGCGCGATACAGGCTGGATCGCTTGAGCTGTTTCTCGCGGCGGAGCCGGCGCAGATCGGAGCGGTAGTCGTACATGAGCTGGTAGTGATAGTAGTTGACCTGCTCCAGAACGGCCAGGACGTAGAAACCCAGCCCGATGACAACATCCACGCTGGAGCGGAATGGCGTGCCCACGAGCGCCTTGATGACCAGCAGCGTGGGTAGCAACGCGATCAGTGCCCAGTTCATCCGTTTGAATGCGGCGAACCAGCGCAGGTGTTTGCCCTCTATGTCTGAATCCGTCTTGACGGCGCGGAGCTTGAGCAACCAATAGGCCGCCCCCTGGAGTAACAGCCAGACGGCCAGGGCGGCGCTATAGATGGCGAACAGGCCGATTGGCTGCTCCAGCATGCGGGCGACGAGCATTGCCAGGGCCGGCTGAAAGAAGACGTTGAACAGCTCCCCGGTCCACAGGTAGCGCAGCCGCTTGATCAACGCCTGTTTGTCGGCATCATCGGCTCGCGCGTTCCTTCTGTCCATCATGGCTGCGATTCCTGGCTCAGAAGTCTCCCGGCAAAGTGCAGGTCAAAAGGCAGCCACACCAGGTGGTAGAGCATGTGGGCGAGCATGGCCGCCAGCAGCCCGTACTGCCAGAACAGCCAGCCGCAGAGGAGCGTGGCCCACAGGTTGAGGACGATGGCCGTCGCCAGAAACATGGGCGTCACCTGGCAGCCGGCCGCCCGGTAGCTGGGCACGTGCCCGAGACCGAAAAGAACGCCGGAAATGACAATGACTGTCCAGACGACTGCCGGCGTCGGACTGCCGAACAGCAGGCTACCGATCCACACCAGCAGCGTCATGACACCCCAGCGAAACATGACCTCTTCCACGATGCCACCATAGAGCAGCCGCGCCCACACCCCCAGGCTCATGCGCAGGCCCTCCATATGGCGCAGGGTCCGCTCATCCAGGCGCGGCCGGAAATAGAGATAGTAGGCGGCGACCAGGATCAGCGCCCCGCCAACACCCAGGGGCAGCGCCGGGAAGGCCTGCGACACGAACGCATCCCACACCAGGCCCCCGGATACCAGCGCCTCGAAAAACGGGGCGGCCAGGCCCACCCGCGGGGCCAGGGCGGTACCGGCGGCCGCGGCGAGGACCACCAGGAGCATCGTCTGGACCAGGCTGGCAACGAGTATCGTCCGCCTGGATGGCAGGGTTCTGCCTGCCGGCAGGCTGCCGGCGGCTGCCACGGTCACCTGGATCGCGTTCGGAATGGTGACCAACACTCCGGGAACACAGGCGAGGACCAACACCAGGAACAAGGGCCAATTGAACATCGTTGTCTCCTTGGCGCCGCCGCCCTGGTGGTTCGAGGGCGGCGACCCGTTCAAGCCGGCGAGATCGAGGGCAAACAGGGCCCACGGCGGGCCGGTCTGTCACCCTATCCTGCGACACTCTTGCGCGGTCCCCGCGCCTATCACCAGGCCCGCGACGGCGCCAATGACGCAGCCAAACGCCAAATTCTCAAAGAGAAGCAGGCCAAACAGCAGGCCAAGGGCGGCACCGAGGGCCAGGCCGCCTCCCGCGTAGAGCTCGGTCCTGGTGTCGTTTACGTTTTTGCTTTGGCTTTCCATGATGTCTCCTATGCTGTACGGCTCAACCGGCCGGCACTCAGGGCGCGGGGCAGGCCATCACGGCGGCTGCCCACGGCCATTCGCCCGCGAACGGTGCTGGCTCGCCCTCGCCCACGTGGACCGTGGTCACGCTCGTGCTGGGGCCGTTGGGTGTGTGGATGACCAGCGCCAGCCCGTAGGTGCCGCGGGCAAGGCCGGCAGGCAGGTCAAACTGGACATCTCTCTCGAACCCGGCGCCGGGCATCAGGTAGAACGCTTCTTCGGCCAGTGGAATGACGACCGTGGAGGGCGACGGCTCCAGCATCTGCAAGCATACCCGGCCGTTCCATGGTTGATCCATGGTGTTCACGACGGCCAACTGTGCGCGGTCTGTTGATCCAGGGCGATAGCCGTCGCTATGGGCGTCCAGCGTCACGACGGTTCCGTCCTCGCCCCGGACGTCCACCCTGAAGGGATGGCGCGCCGCCGGGGCCGGGGTCGGAGTTGGGGCCTCGCCCTGTGCGCAGGCACCCAGCAGGCCCAGCAGGGCAATAACCACCAAAGCACTGACTGACTGTTTCCTCACCATTGAATGTCCTCCTCGAACGTCTTGGTCCTATAGTAGACGCTGTCGAGGGTAGTCTAGATCGAAACCCCCCCGGATGCACCAGGCACCTGGGGGGTTTTGGCCCTGGTCAGATGGCCAGCTTTTGCTAGCCAAGCAGCCCCTCCTTCATGGCCAGGGCCACCGCCTCGGTGCGGCTGGCGGCGCCAAGCTTGGATAGGATGCTGCTGACGTGGAACTTGACGGTCGAGCGGCTGACCACGAGCCGCTCGGCGATCTCGGGATTGTTCAAGCCCTCGACCAGGAGGGCCAGCACCTCGCGCTCTCGCTCGCTAAGGTCAAAGCCAACCCTTGGCGGATCGCGCCGCGACTGGATCAGGACCTGGGCCGCCTCGGGGGCCAGGCTGGGCCGCCCGGCGTGGGCTTCGCGGATGGCGCGGGCCAGCTCCTCGGCGGAGACGTTCTTGAGCAGGTAGCCGATGGCGCCCGCCTCCATGGCGCCCTCGACCAGCTCTTTTTCCTTAAAACTGGTCAGGGCGATGACCTGGATGTCGGGACATTTCTCGCGGATGGCCCGGGTGGCCTGCGCCCCATCCATGCCGGGCATCACCAGGTCCATCAGAACCACGTCGGGCCGGACCCGATCGCACAGGCGCACGGCCTCCTCTCCGCTGCCCGCCTCGCCGACCAGCTCCAGGTCGTCAAAGGCCAGCAGGAAGGCGCTCAGACCACTCCGCACCACGGCGTGGTCGTCCACCAACAGGACGCGAATGGGAAGGGGGTCAGTCATCGGCCAGAAATCCTCCATAAGACTGTAATCCGGGTGCCGCAGCCGGGCTGGCTGTCAAGCGTGAGCGCCGCGCCGATGGCCTCCGCGCGCTCGCGCATGATCCCCAGGCCCAGGCTGTTCAGGGGCCGGGAGTCCGGGTCAAAGCCCAGGCCATCGTCGCAAACAGACAGCTCCACTTGCCCGGGCCGGCAGATCAGGCGCATGGTCGCCGCCGACGCGGCCGAGTGCTTGGCGACGTTGTTCAGTGCCTCCTGGGCGATGCGATAGAGGGCGATCTTGACCTCGACCTCCAGGTCGCACTCACCCTCCACTTCCAGGGCAACGGGCACGCGCGCCCGGCCGGTGATGGATTCGGCGAGCTGGTGCAGGAGGTCGCGCAGGTTGGCCTCTTCCAGGGCCGCGGGACGCAGCTCCAGGAGGAGGGTGCGCATCTCGGCCAGGGCGCCCCGGGTCAGCTCTCGCAGCTCGGCCAGGCGCCGCCGCCCTTCGTTGGGGTTGCGGTCCCACAGGCGGGGCAGCACCTCGGCGATGAGGCTCGCCGAAAACAGGGTCTGGGTCACGGCGTCGTGCAGGTCGCGGGCCAGCCGGCTGCGCTCGGCGACCACGGCCGATTCTTCTGCCTGGGCGTACAGGCGCGCGTTGTCCACGGCAACGGCCACGTGGTTGGCAAAGGTCAGGACCAGGTCCGCGCGCTGGGCCATAAAGAAGTCGGGCTGGCTGTGGTCCAGGGTCAGCATGCCGATGACTGCCCCTTTCACGGTCAGCGGCACCCCCAGCCACGAGCGGACGTAGCCAAACACCGACTCCAGTTGGTCGCCCGCTGTCTGCCTGAACTTGTGAGCCAGCGGTGTGTCGTCCAGGACGTCGGGAATGACCAGCGGCAATCGCTCCTCTATGACCTGGCGATTGACGTGGGCGCTTTCCAGGGGAAAGCGCAGGGCGAGCACCTGCTCCTGGGGAATGGGGCCGCGATAGGCTTGGACCGAGAGATAGCCGTCCTTGAGGGTCAGGACCGACGCCCCCGTATAGTCGACGACCGAGCGCAATTGGTCCAGGATGAGGTCGAGGAGAGGGTTCAGCTCCAGGGTAGAGCTGACGTTGTGCGAAACCTCCAGAAGCGTGGAAAGCTCGTTGGTGCGCTCCTCGACTCGTTGCTCCAGGTTGCGTTGCGCCATGACACGCTCGGTGATGTCGGTGCAAAAGCCCTCCAGGGCCACGACCCTGTCGCGGGGTCCCACGACGCCCCGCCCCTGCTCCCACACCCACTTCTCGCCCACGGGCGTGACGAGGCGATAGGTGAGCTGATACGGGCGGGATTCTTTCAGGGCGGCTTGGACCTCGGCCCACACCGCATCCCTGTCATCCTCGTGGATCAACCCGGCGTACGAGATCTCCCGGTTGCCGATGAGTGCCTGAGGCGGGTAGCTGGTTAGCTCCAGGGCACCCTCGCTCACAAACTCCATCGTCCAACTCGAGTCGTTACGGCAGTGATAGGCCATGCCGGGCAGGTTGCTGATGAGGGTCGTCAGCCGGCGCTGGCTTTCGCGCAGCGCTTCCTGGGCTTGCTTGTGCTCGACGGCCACGCCGACAAGGTGTGCGGCCGTCTCGATGGTTCTCAGCTCCGCCCTGGTGGGGGCGCGCGGCTGGCGATAGTACATGGCAAAGGTGCCGACGACGTCTCCGGCAGGCGAAAAGACCGGCTCTGACCAGCAGGCGCGCAGGCCGTGGGTCAGGGCCAGTTCGCGCAAATCCGCCCAGCGATCGTCGGTGGCAATGTCCTGGACGATGACGCGCCGCCCCAAATAGCTGGCCGTGCCGCACGAGCCAACGCGGGGGCCGATCTCCAGCCCCTCGATGGACTCGACGTACTCCTGGGGCAGGCTGACGGACGCGCCCAGGTGCAGGTGCCGCCGGTCCTCGTCGAGCAGCAACACCAGGCCCAGCATGCCGGGCCACTGCTCCTCGATGATGCGCACCAGGGTGTGCAGCGTCTCCGAAAACTCGCCGCCGGTGGCCAACAGCTCAAGGTACTCGTTCTGCCCCACCTGGATCGCCTGAGCGCGCTGGTGTTCCATGGCGTTGGCAAAGACCGTGCCCACGAGGCGCAGCAGTTGGATGCTTTCCTCGTACCAGGTCTTTTCCTCGCGGACCGAGTCAAAGCCGAGAAAGCCAATGGTCGAACCCCGGTAGCCCACGGGGACGGCAACCACAGAGAGGATCTGCTGGAGCTGGAACTCCCGGCGCTCGGCGTCCGCCTCGGGAGGCAGGTCGGCCACGCTGGGCACGTGCAGGATCTCGCCGGCAAGCAACTGGCGGTTGGACCAGGCAAAGTCGTCCACGGGTACGCTTTGCATGCGATCGATCTGAGGTTCGACGCCAGGCGCGCACCACTCGT
>JAAYZQ010000004.1 GCA_012514775.1 Anaerolineaceae bacterium | reverse complement strand
GACTTTCGCGTCCCGGCCGGGAACAGCTACGGGCCCCGCTGGCTGGCCCTCGATGCCGGGCAGGGCCGCCTCTATGCCCGCACGTACCACACGGCCCAACCCAACACCGGGCTGGTGACGATGCTCGACGCCCGCAGCGGCGAGGTGCTGGCCGTGGCCGAAACCGGCCCCGATAGTTATGCCGAAGGCCAGCTTCTCCTGGACCCCGAGCGGGGCCTGTTGTACGCCGTCAATGCCGGCGATGACACCTGCTCGGTCCTCGACGCCGGCAGCCTGGAACCCGTGGCCCTCCTCGAGGGCGTCGAGCGCCTGGCCCTCGACGCCGAGGGTGAGGGGCTCTACCTGGCGGGCAACGCCGCCCTGCGCCTGGCCGGCGCCGCGAGCCGCGAGACCCGGCGCGAGGTGCGCGTGGGCACCTCGCCTCGCTTTCTCCTGGCCGCCCTCGACGCGCCCGGCAGCCGCCTCTACCTCGCCTACAACGACGGCGGGCACTACGTCCTGGGTATTCACGAGACCCCGTCCCTGGCCGAGGTGGCGTCGCTGACGCTGCCCGGCAGGCCCGACGACCTGGCCGTCGATGGCCAGCGGGGCCGCCTGTACCTGACCCTGGACGACGGCCGGCAGAGCCTGCTCTGGACCCTGGACCGCGGGGGCCAAACCCTGGACGAGCGGGCGCTGGGCGAGTGGACCGAGAACGTGAGCCTGGCCCTGGATGCCGGCGCCGGGCGGCTCTTCCTGGGCCGCGAGGGCTACCGGCGCAACGCCATCATCGTCCTGGACCTGGAGAGCGGCGAGGAGACCGCCGAGATCCCCCTGGAGGCCGCGCCGAACGTTCTGGCCTGGGACCCGGCCGGCCGGCGGCTGCTGGCCAGCCACACCTACGTCGACCAGATCGCCGCCGTCGACGTGAGGCGCGGCGAAAAGGCTGCGACGTGGCCCACGGCCATCAACGTCAGCGACCTGGCCGCGGACCCCGCCCGCGGGCTCTATTTTGTCACCGACACGGCCGGCCGCCTGCACGTCCTGGACGCCGGCGACGACCAGGAGCTGGCCGTCCTGCCCGGCGCGGGCCGGATCGCCGTGGACAGCAGCCACGGCCGCCTGTACACCGGTGGCCTGGAGGCCAGCACCGTCCGCATCTATGACCTGCTCCCGGCCGGCTCCACCCCGCCGCTGGCCAAGGGGGGCGAGATCCCCATGCGCGCCGTGCCCGTGGCCGACGAATACCACGGCAGCCTGCTCCTGGTGCAAAACGGCATCCACCTGGCCAGCCTGGAGAGCCTGACGGTTACCGCATCCATTTCGGACACCCTGCCCGACCCCGCCGGCTACTCGCCCAACCCGGCCGCCGTCGACGCCGTCGTCGATCCCGGCAGCGGCCGCATCTATGCCATCGTTAACAACGGCATCCCCGGCTCCAACAACGGCAACTATCTGTACGTTTACGAGCCCGAGACCTACCAGCGCATCCTGACCGACACGGAGCGCAGCGTTTCCTACGTCGCCATCGACGCCCAGGGCGGCCGGGCGTACGTCTCTCGCACCCACCTGGCCGGGCAGTCCACCAGCCTCCTGGCCGATGGCCGGCGCTACGAGGCCCGCCTGGACGCCGCCTTTGGCGCCCTGCGGCTCGATCCGGACCTGGGGCGCCTGTACCTGGCCTTGTCCGGCGACGATGAGGGACAGCTCCTGGTCCTCGACGCCGCCAACCTGGACGTGCTGGGCAGCGTGCCCATCCCGGGCCGCTTTACCATACGGAGCGCGGACCCGGAACGGCACCTCCTCTACCTGGCCTCGCACGACGGGCGCGTGCAGATCTGGTCGGCGACGGGCGGGCGGCTGCCCGAACCCGTGTCACCGAGCCCGGCCCCGCTGCCCGTATCGGAGGCCTGGCAGTTCTTTGCCGGGCCGGATGACACACCGCTCTTTGCCGCCAGCCTGTATCGCTCCGACGACGAGGGGCAGAGCTGGGCCTTCCTGGGCGAGGGCCTGCCCGATTGGGGCGTCGCCCGGGTGGTCGTCTCCCCCGAGTTTCAACAGGACCGCACGCTTTTCGTCCTGCCCACGGCCACCGACCGTGGCCTGGGCGTCTGGAAATCGGCCGACGCGGGGCGGAGCTGGCGCATGGCGAGCCGCGGGCTGACCGACCTGGCCGTGCAGGAATTGGCCATCTCGCCGGCCTTCGGGCAGGACGGGACGCTCCTGGCCCTGACGCGGAAACAGGGCCTGTTTCGCTCCACCGACGGCGGCGAGCGCTGGGAGCGACTGGCGGAACGCTACGAGACGCCGTCGCGCTACGCCGGGACCGCGGGCATGGTCGCCTTCTCGCCGACCTACGGGCAGGACCGGACCATCTTCCTGGTCCACGGAGGGCTCAAGCGCTCTACCGATGGCGGCGAGACGTGGACCTCCCTGCCAGGCCTCGAGCCCGCTTCCCTGGCCCTGTCGCCCGATTTCGCCCACGACGGGACAATGTTCGGCTGGTTCGGCCGGGCGGGCCTGCTCCGCTCCGTCGATGGCGGCGAGACCTGGCAGCCGGCGGTGAAGGGTCTCTACCTGCGCGGCTACGGCAGCGCCCGCCTGGTCATCGCCCCCGACTACCCTGAGGACAAGACCGTTTACCTCTGGTGGGTGCCCTCGTCGCCCGACGAGGAGCGCCAGCTCTTTCGCTCGGTGGACGGCGGTGACAACTGGCAGCAGGTGACCGGCCCGGTCCCCACCGCAGCCACCGACGCCCGCCTCTCGGCCGATGGCAGCGCCTTCCTGGCCCTCGACAGCGATGGGCGCCTGGTCCGCTGGCCCGTGGACGAGTTGGCCTGGCAGCCGGGCCGGCTGCCCGCCCTGGAAGAGATCGAGCTCTACCGTCTGACCGCCTCGCCGGGCTTCCGGCAGGACCGGACGCTCTTTGCCTTTGGCGAAGGCGTGGGCGTCCTGCGCTCAGGGGATGCCGGACTCAGCTGGGAAGACACCGGCTTTCCCCTGCGGGTAACCCTGGGCGACCCGCCCGCCCTGACCGTCCTGGGCCCCGACCAGGTCCTGGCCGGCACCGCCCTGGGCCTCTACCGCTTTGACGGGGGGGGCTGGCGGCCGGCCAATGGGGACCTGCCCCCACAGAGCGCCCTCAGCCCCACGTCGGGACCGGACGGCTCGCTGCGCCTCATCGTCCAGGACGAGGCGCGGGCGGACGAGGAAGGCCCGGCGGTCTGGATCTCGACGGACGGCGGCAGGAGCTGGCGGCAGGCGGTGCGGCCCGCGCCCCGGCCGGCAGCGCCCGACGACCTGGTGCTCTCGCCGGCCCTGGCGGGCGACGGCACGGCGTTTCTGGCGTCCGGTTGGGAAGAGCCGGTGCGCACCCGGCAGGGCGGGCCCTGGGAGCCCCTGCCCCTGCCGCCTGGCGGGCATCTCACCTCCCTGGACATATCGCCGGCCTTTGGCGACGACGGCCTGCTCTTCTTGCGGACCGAGGACAATCGGCTGTGGCGCTCCCGCGACGGCGGTGATACCTGGACCCCCGTCGACGGGCCGTGGGGCAGCGGCGTCGCCCGGGCGGTGGCGTCCACGGGCAGCTACCGGCTGTCGGCCGTGACCTTCTCGCCGGCCTATGCCCAGGACAGCACCTTGCTCCTGGAGGCGGACAACGCCCTCTACCGCTCCACCGATGCCGGCAGCACGTGGCAAAAGGTCCTGGAGCCCGGCCCCCTCACGTTTCGCGCCACCTTTTCGCCGGACTATGCCCGGGATGGCGTCATCCTGATCCAGCAAGGCAACAGCATCTACCGCTCGACCGACCGGGGCGCGTCGTGGCAGCAGTTGCCCGCCGCTCCCTGGCGGGCGGCGGACGAGGTCGGGCTGCAGCTTTCGCCCACCTTTGCCCGGGACCGGACGGCCCTGGCCTGGGGCCTGCCCGGCCTGATTTACGGGTCAACGGACGGCGGGCAGTCGTGGCAGGACCTGCGCGGCGGGCTGCCTGCCGACATGGGCGGGATCCGCCAGGCCGTCTTCTCGCCGGACTATGGGGAGGATCGACTGCTGTTCCTGGTACCGTACGGCGGCGGGCTCTACAAGCGTGGCACCCACGGCCCTTGGGTGCCCGCCGGCGAGGCGCTGCCCGAGCCTCCACCGGCCACGGCCCAGGTACCACCTACCCCGGCGCCTACCTAGGCACCCACGCCGAGTGCCACACCCTGCCCCATGGAACCGGTGCAGTTTCGCGCCGCCTGGCAGCAGGCGGCCGGGCGCCTGGGCTGCCCCGCCGGGCAGGCGGAGCAGAGGATGCTGGCCCAGCAGCCCTTCGAGCAGGGCACCATGATCTGGGATTCGGGCCCGCGGCGCATCTATGTCCTGCTCTCCTCGGGCACGTGGCAGGCCTTTGACGATACGTGGGTCGACGGGCAGGATCTGACCTACGATCCGGCCCTGCCGCCCCCTCCCCGGCAGCCGCAGCGCGGATTCGGCAAGGTGTGGCGCGAGCAGATGGGCGGCGCCCAGGCGGCCATCGGCTGGGCCACGGAAAACGAGCGCTCGGTGGACGGCTGGGTGCAACGCTTTAACGGCGGGCTCCTGGTCTGGACCGACGCCCCGTTAGGCGGCGCCGGCGGCACTGCCCACCTGCTCTACGACGACGGCACGTGGCAGGCAGTGGGCGCGGACCGGCCATGAGGGGTTCCTTTACAGATCCGCCCTTCTCTTTTCCCCCACCAGCACCAGGTTGTCATAGTGGTCCTAGTCGTCGCCCACCTCGAAGCGGGCAGGCGCCAGGCCCTGCTCCGCGGCCCGCTCCCGGCAGTGGGCCACCAAGCTGGGGGAAATGTCCACGCCCAGCACGTCCAGGCCGCGCGGGGCCAGGCGGCGCGCGTGGTCGCCGCTGCCGCAGGCCAGGTCAAGCACCCGGTCGCCGGGCTTGAGCTCCAGGACGTGGACGATGAGCTCCACCAGCTCGTCGTCCCACCGGCCGATGCCGGGGATCTGGCTGCGATGTACGACGCGATAGTGGTATGCCCACCAGTCCCATTCCCGTTGGATCGTCTTCATGGGCAGTTCCTCCTCAGCCGGCCTGGACCCGCGTTGGGATAATGGACGGCCTTTTCCCATAGAAATTAGCCATCAACCCCAACGCCAACTGCAGGCACCGCAGAATCGACTTGAGACGCCCTTCCAGGGCCGCGTCCGTGCTGCGCAGCGCAAAGGTGGCCAGTCCCACCTTACCCTCGACGAGGATCAGGCGCGTATCGCGGTAACCCAGCAGGTGGCCCAGATACTCCACCGGCAGTCGCTTGACGTACTCGTAGTCCAGACCGGCGCGTCGCAGCTCTATCATACTTGCCCGTCGATACACGTGGTGCAGGAACCCCGGTCCCAGCACCCAGTGGACGCGATGGCAGACCTCCTGGATCCGCCCCACCAGCTCAGCGTGAAGCAGGTCGGTTGGGGCTGGCCGTCGCTCCCACACGAACTCGGGCCGCCGGTCCCGCAAGAAGTTGGGTAGCCGCTCGATTTCGGCCGAAGGGCCGCCAAAGTTGGCGACGAGGGCCAGATCCGCGTCCGTGACCTTCAGGTAGGACAAAGCCTGGGCTTTGTGGATCGGCTCGATGGCCGGAGCCACCTTCAGCTCCAGCAGGAGCTTGCCCTCCTCCACCCACAGGTCGACATAGTACAAGCCCACCTGTTCCCCCTCGTAATAGACCTCGAACGGTTTTTCCGCCTCGCACCGCATACCGCGGGCTTCCAGCCCCAGGGCAACAGCATCCCGGTAATAGTCCTCCGGGAGCCCCGGCCCAAGCTTGTTATACACATCCAGGAGCACCCCGCGTACCGCGTAGCTGAGCTGTCGATGAATGAGCTGTGACATGGGTTCACTCTCCAGGGAAAACAACGGATTTAGAAACCAACAGATGTTGCCATGCCGCTCAGTTCTGCCCTTCTCTTCTCCAACGCCGCGCGCTCCATCCGTTCTATTCCAAATCCGTTGTTCTATTCCCACAAGACAACAACGGATTTAGAAACCAACGGATGTTGCCATGCCGCTCAGTTCTGCCCTTCTCTTCTCCAACGCCGCGCAGCCCAGGCGCGCCAGGCACAGGGCCAGGTTGCCGGTCCCGATGCCCAGATCCAGGACACGCATCCCGCCCACCGGTCGAACAAGTGCGCGCGGCGTGGTTGGCTCACGATGGTAGCTCCTGCAAGCAATGAAAGGCAATCATCCCTATTGTTTTTCTCCGTGGAAGAGATCCCGTTTGTTCCAGCCAATTATAGCACAGGCGCGCCCCTGTCACCAACCACGGCCACAAATAAAAGAGCCTGACCCCCTGTTGAGGGCCAGGCCCTGTCGACCTGCGGTCTGTCGCTTCCCGGGACTACCCGTTGGGCGGCACGACGAGGTAGCGGCACGACCCGTCACCGGCCGCCATGCTGGACTCGCGCCTGGGCTCGACACCAAGCAAGCGCCGGATCAGCTCGGTGTCCAGGAGACAGACCTCGCCATGCTGCTGGCTGATGCGCCGGTAGGGGCAGTTGACGTTGATGAGGACGTACCCCTCGTTGTTCTTTTCCCAGCGGCTCAAGAAGCCCTGCTCCTGCAAAAAGTCGACCACCTGGTCGAGGCGCTCCTCAAAGCTCTGGCCCTCCACCGACGGCGGCGCTTCGTCGGCCACGCGCTCGGCTATGCGGCGGAAGATGGCCTCCGTCTGTGCCTGGCCGACGGAATCCTTGACCTCGGTGACCAGGTGGCGTGCCAGCTCCCCATATCCCTGGGGAAAGAGGGCGTCGGCGGCCTCGGTAAGCGTATAGACCAACCGCGGCCGTCCTACCTTCTTGGAGCGGCGCACTTTCGAGGCGGCGACCAGGGCCTGGGCCTGCAGGACATTCAAGTGGTGGCGAATGGTCATGGGCGTAAGCTCCAGGCGCTCCGCCAGATCTTCTACTGTCGCCTGTCGCTCTTCCTTCAGAATTGTGAGGATCTCTTGGCGTGTGCTTTGCATTGCAATATTCCTTTCTGTCCAAAAGCAACTCAGCATGGGCAAGTGCCGCGCTGCACCCGTGCCAGTGGCTGGCTGCCCTCGCTCACGCTCACGAGCATTATAGCACGCCAGGCATGATTTGTCAATTCTTATTATATTAATGAATAATCCACGGGGCGTGGGGCAGCGAGAAGTTGGCGGGGGATTAGCGGCGCGCGGTCCACTCCGGATCCGTGTAGCGCGTGCGCCTCAGCTCGGCCGCGCGGGCCTGCTCGCCGGCGCTGAAGGAGCCCGGCGCCAGGGTGACGTTCAGGACCTGGGCCAGGCCGGCGGCCAGGGCGTCAGCCACCTGGTCAAAGGGCAGGCGGCAGCCCAACACCGCTTCCAGTGTCGTCGCGCGGGCCAGCAGCCGCCTGGCCTGCTCCTCGCGCTCTGTCTCGGGGAACGACAGGTAATGGACGATGCGGCCCAGGTCGCCCTGAAGCGGCAGGGTGCCGTGCTGCAGCACAGCGCCCCGGGCGCGCCATTGGGCGCTGCCCACCAGCTTGAGCCCGTTGGCCACGATCTCGTAGGCCGAGGGGGTCTCGAAGCAGATGGGCGTCTTCACGCCGGCGTCCGCCTTGCCGGCCGCGCTCACCGCGCCGACACCCAGGCGATTCAGGCCCAACAGGAGGCCGTCGCTCAGGAGGCGATAGACCTCCAGCACGCCACCCTCCGCCCGGGGATCGGCCTGCCGCAGGGCGATAGAGTAGGTCAGCTCGTCGGTGTGCAGGATGGCCTGCCCGCCCGACGGCCGGCGCACCACGTGCACCCCGGCGGCGCGGCAGGCTTCCAGATCGGCCTCGGCCTGGGGCTGGCTGCGGCCCAGGGTCAGGCAGGGCGGCGACCAGCCGTAAAATCGCAGCGTCGGCGGGCTGGCTTCGGCGCCCACGGCCTCCAGGATGGCGTCGTCCAGGGCCATGTTGGTCGGGCCATCGGCCTCGCCGTCAAGGATCAGCCGCCAGGTCGCGGCCGGAAAGCTTCTTCCCTCGGTCTCGGTCATCTATATTCCTCTCTCAGGACCGGTCCCCCAGCGACCGGGAGCGTTGGTAAGCGGCCCAGATGGCCCGCGAGAGCACCGTGCGCAGGCCGCCCTTCTCCAGGTGGTAGAGCGCCTCGGCCGACGTGCCTCCAGGCGAAGTCACCTGGTTGCGCAACGCAGCCAGGTGGCGCGGTGACTGGCGCGCGTACTCCACGCTGCCCCGCAGCGTGGCAATCACCAGCCTCTCTGACACGTACCGCGAAAAACCCAGGTGGACGCCGGCGTCGACCATGGCCTCCATGAGCAAGAAGACGTAGGCCGGCCCGGTACCGCTCAGGGCCGTCGCCATGTCCAGGTAGCCCTCGTCGTCCACGTACACCTCTTCGCCCAGGGCCGTGAGAAGGGCCAGCGCCTGCTGCCGCTGCACCTCTGTGGTCACCTCGGTCGCCGTCCAGACCGAGATACCCATGCCAATCTGGGCCGGCGTGTTGGGCATGACTCGTACCACGGCCGCGGCCCCCAGCTTTTCCTGGATGGCGGCCATGCGCGCCCCGGCCACGATGGATATTACCAGGATCTCGCGGCCGATGGCCCCACTCAGCTCCTCCAGCACGCGGCTCAGAACCTGTGGCTTGACGGCCAGGACGACCAGGTCGGCGCCACGGACGGCCTCTACGTTGTCCGTGGTCGTCCGCACCTGGTAACGGTCGAACAGCTCCTGCCCCCGCTCGCGCCGCGGGCCGCTGGCCACCACCTGCTGTGGCAGCACCAGGCCCTGGCGCAGCAGCCCCTTGATCATGGCCTCGGCCATGATGCCGCTACCCACAAAGGCAATCGTCCTGGCCTCAAACATCCTCCTGGACCTCCATCTCGGTTAGCGCCTGCGCCGCTTCCGCGGGGCTCGGGGGCCAGGGATAGTTGTAGAGCGTCCCGCCCGGCTGCTCGTTGTAAAAGGGGCGGTTGCAATCGGGGCAGCCGGACGTGCGAAATGCCTGCCCGTCGTCCGGCAGAGGCACTCCGTAGCCCACCAGGGCCCCCGCCGCGTCGAAAGACATGTCTTGCGCCCGGGCCAGCCCGTGGACGATGAGCCAACGGGCCATCTGCATGCGGCGATAGACGGGCAGGGGCGGCGGCGGCAGGTGGGCAAGGTGCGTGCCCCGCACGGGGGTGAAGGCAAAGAGCCCCACCGTGGCTCCCAGGTCGTGGGCCCACTGGATGCGCGCGGCCATCTCTTGCTCTGTCTCGCCCAGCCCGACGATGAGGTGCACCGCCGCCCGCCCCGGAAAAGTCCGGGCCGTGTCCTCTACCAGGGCCAGGTGCCGCGCCCAACTGCCGCCCTTCACCTGGCCAAAGACCCGCTCGCAGGCCG
>JAAYZQ010000422.1 GCA_012514775.1 Anaerolineaceae bacterium | reverse complement strand
GACCATCAAGGTACAGCTCATCGTGCCGGTGGCCATCGAGGCGGGCTCGCGCTTTGCCATCCGCGAAGGCGGGCGCACCGTCGGCTCTGGCGTCATCTCCAAGGTCCTGGAGTAGTGGGAGCACGGGCTGCCGATGACGGCTGCCGCAGAGTGGTGATGAGGAGACCATGGCCAAGCAGAAGATAAGAATCCGACTCAAGGCTTTCGATCACCGGATCCTGGATCAGTCGGCGAGACAAATTGTCGACACGGCAGAGCGAACGGGCGCCCAGGTGGTGGGGCCGGTTCCCTTGCCAACGCGCATTGAGAAGTATACCGTCATTCGTTCGCCGTTTATTGACAAGGATTCGCGAGAGCAGTTCGAGATTCGCACGCATAAGCGACTCATCGACGTAATCGAGCCTGGATCCAAGACGGTTGATCAGCTTATGCGGCTGCAACTGCCGGCCGGGGTCGACATCGAGATCAAGTTGTAGGGAAGAGCTGTCCGTGCAGGTACGGACAGAGTTTGACAACTAAACAGGACTGAGGCTGGACGCACAAGTCTGGCCGAGCCGACACCTTTTCAGCCGAGCTGCAAGTGCAGGGCAACAAGCCCGCATACTGGAGCGCGGCGGGATGATGCAGGTGCGCCTAGCCTGACAGTCCCATGGAGGCAGGTATGAAAGGTATTTTAGGCAAGAAGGTCGGCATGACCCAGGTGTTCGACGAACGGGGCGAGGTCATTCCGGTCACCGTCATAGAAGCAGGCCCCTGTTATGTGGCCCAGATCAAGACGGTCGAGCGCGACGGCTATACGGCCGTGCAGATGGGGTTTGAGGAGCTCAAGCCCAAGCGCTTGACCAGACCAGAGTTGAAGCACTTACAAAAAAGCAACCTTCCGGCGTTGCGCCACCTGCGCGAGTTCCGGATGGCGCCAGACGATGTCACGCCCTTTGAAGAAGGCCAGCGGGTGACCGTTGACATCTTTGAGTCCGGAGAGCTGGTGGACGTAACCGGAAGCTCGAAGGGCAAGGGCTTTGCCGGCGTGGTCAAGCGCCACGGCTTTGGCGGCGGCCCGAAGACGCACGGCCAGTCGGACCGGCTCCGAGCACCGGGCTCCATTGGAGCCTGCACGACCCCGGGTCGCGTCTTCAAGGGCAAGCGGATGCCCGGGCGCATGGGCAACGAGCGGGTTACGGTGCAGGGATTGCAGGTCGTCAAGGTCGATCCCGAGCGCAACCTGCTCCTCGTGCGGGGAGCTGTGCCGGGGAGCAAGAACGGGTTGCTGTTCATTCAGCAGGCACGAAAGACCCGCCTGCTCAAGAAGGCGCGCAAGTAGGCAGCCAGGAATGATGCCCGGGCCAGGGTCCTGGCATGCAAAATGAGGAGTGATGGCAATGCAAGTGCCTGTCTATAACATTCAGGGCGAACAGGTAAGCGAAATAGAGTTGCGCGACGACATTTTCGCGGCGCCGATCAACGAGGCGATCATGCACCAGGCCTTGGTCCGGCAGTTGGCCAACGCGCGGCAGGGAACGCACAAGGTCAAGACCCGGGGCGAGGTGCGGGGCGGTGGCCGCAAGCCGCGGCGCCAGAAGGGCACGGGGCGGGCCCGTCAGGGCACCATCCGCGCTCCCCATTGGCGGGGCGGCGGCGTGGTGTTTGGACCGACGCCGCGCAGCTACGAGCAAAAGATGCCGCGCAAGATGCGGCGGCAGGCGCTACGCTCTGCACTTTCGGCCAAGGCTTCTGAATCGCAGCTTCGCGTGCTCGATGCTTTTCAGATGGATGCACCCCGGACCAAGGAGATGATCAGCATCTTGAAGGGCCTGGGGATGGACTCGTCGGTCCTGATCCTGCTGCCGCAGAGCGACGATGTCATCCTGCGCTCGGTTCGCAACCTGCCGAAGGTCAGAACGTTGGTAGCACAGTACCTCAACGTGCGCGACCTGCTCAAGTACGATTATATCCTGATGCCGCTGGCTTCGCTGGAAGTCATCGAAGGCATCCTGGGTTAGGCAGCAGGGGAGACGGATGATGAACATTTATCAGGTGCTGAAGCGCCCTATCCTGACGGAAAAGTCCGACATCCAGAGGGATAATCGCCAGTACGTGTTCGAGATCGACCGCGGGGCCAACAAGCTGCAGGTCAAAGAGGCAGTGGAAAAGATCTTTGACGTGCGGGTCGAGTCGGTAAACACCATGGTGATGAAGCCCAAGCGGCGTCGCTTGGGCCGCAGGACGATTGTTACGCAGCCCACCTGGAAGCGGGCGGTGGTCACCCTGGCCCCCGGCGAGCGTATCCAGGAATTCTTTGAGGGCGTCTAGAGGTTGGGAGACGGGGCCCGGGCCGCAGTAGAGCGAACGCTGTCGAGACTTTGCTCTCTGCTTCCGGGGCCAGGTTCCAGCTAGAAGGGTGGAAAAATGCCGACCAAAGTGTATAAACCAACATCGCCTGGTCGCCGGGGAATGAGTGTTTCCACATTCGAAGAGATCACCCGAACCAGGCCAGAAAAGTCGCTGCTGCGCCCGTTGAAGAAGCAGGCTGGCCGGAACTTTCGCGGCAAGATTACCGTTCGGCATCGGGGTGGCGGGCACAAGAGGCGCTATCGCCTGATCGATTTCAAGCGCGACAAGTTTGGCGTGCCGGGTCGGGTCGACTCGATCGAATACGACCCCAACCGCTCGGCGCGCATCGCGCTGGTGGTCTATGTTGATGGCGACAAGCGCTACATCGTGGCGCCGCTGGGCCTCAAGGTCGGCGACATGATCATGTCGGGCGCGCAGGCCGAGGTGCGCGTGGGGAATGCCTTGCCCATCAGCAATATTCCGGTGGGCACAACCATCCACAACATTGAGTTGCACGTGGGCAAGGGCGGGCAGTTGGTCCGGGCCGCGGGCACGTCGGCGCAGTTGCTGGCCAAAGAAGGGCGCTATGCCCACATTCGCCTGCCCTCCGGCGAGGTGCGATTGGTGAGCGTGCAGTGCATGGCAACCATCGGCCAGGTAGGCAACACGGAGCACGGCAACATCACGTTGGGCAAGGCGGGGCGGAAGCGCTGGCTGGGCTTCCGGCCTTCGGTGCGCGGCTCGGCCATGGACCCGAATTCTCACCCCCATGGTGGTGGAGAGGGGCGCTCGCCCATTGGCATGCCGGGCCCCAAGTCGCCCTGGGGCAAGCCAACCCTGGGCTACAAGACTCGCCGCAACAAGTCCACCGACAAGTGGATCGTTCGCCGGCGGGGCAAGAAACGCAGATAGGGAAGGTAAGAGATGTCCAGATCTTTGAAAAAGGGACCGTACGTAGAGCCGAAACTGCTGCGGCGCATCGAGGAGATGAACCGGCCCGGCGTTGCCAAGCGAGTTGTCAAGACCTGGTCGCGCGCTTCGACCGTTTTTCCGCAGATGGTGGGCCACACCATCGCCGTTCACGATGGTCGCCGCCACGTGCCCATCTATGTGAGCGAAAACATGGTGGGCCACAAGCTCGGCGAGTTTGCGCCTACCCGCACCTTCCGTGGGCACACCAAGAGGGAACGCAAGACCCGGGTGAAGCGGGCATAGGGGGCAAACATGGAGGACTTTGAGGTCCGAGCCGAGATCCGGCACGTGTGGCATTCGGCTCAGAAGGTTCGGTTGGTAGTCGATTACGTCCGGGGCATGGATGCGACGCGGGCGTTGGGCGTGTTAAAGACGATGCCCCAGGCATCGGCGGTGGCGGTGCGCAAGGTGCTGAGTTCGGCCGTGGCCAATGCCGAGAACAACTTTGGCATGGCGGCCGAAGATCTCTACATTGCCGAGATCTCGGCCGACGAGGGGCCGATTCGCCGCTGGCGGCGCTTTGGCGCCCGTGGCCGGTTCAAGCCCATCAGGAAGCGGTCGTCGCACATCACCGTCGTCCTGAGGGAACGGACAGAGAGTTAAGGGGGGAAGTGCATGGGTCGAAAAGTACATCCTTATGGCTTCAGGCTCGGATATATCTATGATTGGAAGGCGCGTTGGTACGCCGAACGCGACGAGTACGCCGAGCTTTTGGAAGAGGACTTGAAGCTTCGAAAGCGAATTCGCGCCGAGCTGGGGCACGCCGGCATCTCCAAGATCGAGATTGAGCGCTTCCCAAGGGCAAAGCAGGTGGCGGTCAAGATCTGGACCGCGAAGCCGGGTATCGTCATCGGGCGCAAGGGGGCAAACGTCAACGCCCTGCGGCGCAGCCTGGAAGAGCTGACCGGCAAGAAGGTCCACGTCGACGTCGAAGAGGTGGAACGGCCAGAGCTGGACGCCCAGTTGGTGGCGGAGGGGATCGCGCAGCAGATCGAGCGGCGCATTTCCTACAAGCGCGCCATGAAGCAGGCGGTGCAACGCGCCATCCGCTTTGGCGCCGAGGGGGCCATGGTCACCTGCGCCGGGCGCTTGCACGGTGCGGAAATGGCCCGCCGCGAGACGAACCGCGAGGGCCGCGTGCCGCGTCACACTTTGCGGGCCGACATTGATTATGCTCACGCCGAGGCGCTGACAACCTTTGGCCGCATTGGGATCAAGGTCTGGATCTACAAGGGTGAGGTGCTGCCCGAGAGGCTCGTGGAAGAAGCCAGCACCGCTTCCTGATGCTGCCGGGCCCCGGATGGGGCGCTGGTAGCTGCGACCCAGAAGGGGAGAGTGAACCATGTTAACACCAAAGCGTACGAAATATCGGAAAATGCATCGGGGGCGAATGCGAGGCCAGGCAGGCCGGGGCAACACCCTATCCTTTGGAGACTATGGCCTTCAGGCACTCGAGCCGTGCTGGATGACCAGCCGCCAGATCGAGGCCGCACGGCGCGCCATCGTCCGCTACGTCCGGCGTGGCGGCAAGCTGTGGATCCGCATCTTTCCCGATAAGCCGGTTACGACCAAGCCTGCCGAGACCCGCATGGGCGGCGGCAAGGGCGCGGTGGACCACTTTGTGGCAGTGATCAAGCCGGGGCGAATGCTCTTCGAGATTTCCGGCGTGCAGGAGGATTCCGCCCGAGAGGCGATGCGCCTGGCCGCCCACAAGCTGCCCATCAAGACCCGGTTCGTTAGCCGCCAGGAGATTGAGGGAGGCGCCGCATGAAGGCACAGGACGTGTGGGAGATGACACCGGACGAGATCCAGAACAGGTTGGACGACACTCACGCCGAGTACTTTAACCTGCGCTTCCAGTTCTCGACCGGCCAGATGAGAAACAGCTCTCGCCTGAGCCAGATGCGGCGGGAGATTGCCCGCCTGAACACGATTTTGCGGGCAAAACAACTGCAGAAGACGCAGGGGCAGGGAACAGAATGAAAGAGCAAAAGCGGATCCTCACCGGTCGCGTCTTGAGCAATCGCATGGACAAGACGGTGGTCATCCAGGTGGAACGCCAAAAGCGTCACCGCCTGTATGGCAAGGTCATCACCGAGCGGAAACGGTACAAAGCTCACGACGAGGAAAATGCCTGCCAGATCGGCGATCTGGTCCAGGTCATCGAAGCCCGTCCCATGAGCCGAGAGAAACGATGGGTTGTCACCGAGATCCTGGAAAAGGCCGAAGGCCCCAACTTCTAGGCTCTTGTAGCAGCCGCCGAGGTTGGAAGACCTGGAGGAAGAGATGATACAGCAAGAGAGCCGGCTAAAAGTGGCCGACAACACAGGTGGAAAAGAGCTACTATGCATCCGTGTCATGGGCGGCTCTACCCGGCACTATGGCAGCGTGGGTGACATCATTGTTGCCTCGGTCAAGAGTGCGGCGCCGGGAGGCTCGGTGAAAAAGGGAGACGTAGTCAAGGCGGTGATCGTCCGGACGGCCAAAGAGGTGCATCGACCTGACGGCTCTCACATCCGATTTGACGACAATGCTGCCGTGATCTTGGACCAGCAGAAGAATCCCAAGGGGACGCGTATCTTTGGCCCGGTGGCCCGCGAGCTGCGAGAGAAGGGCTTTATGAAGATTGTGTCGCTGGCCCCCGAGGTTCTGTAGGCAGTACTGGAGAGAAGGACATGCAACGGATCAAGAAGGGCGATACGGTGGAACTGATCGCCGGCAAGGACGCAGCCGAGGCGCGGCGCAACGGGCGAACGGTGCGAGGCACGGTGAACCGGGTGGTGCCGGGCTACAAGATCGACCGCATGCGTCGCAAAGTGGGGCGCGATCCCGAAAAGGACCGCGTCGTCGTCCAGGGCGTTAACATCATTATCAAGCATCAACGCCGCACCGGCGACGTCCGCACGCAGTTCGGCAGGATCGAGCTCGAGGCACCGATTCACATCTCCAACGTGATGCTCGTTTGTCCTTCGTGCAAAAAGGCGACGAGGGTCGGCTTTCGCACCCTGGAGGATGGAACCAAGAGCCGGTACTGCAAAAGCTGCGACGAGCTCATCGACTAGCTGTCGCAGAATCGGCTCAGGAGCTGGAGTTGAACGATGCCTAGATTAAAAGATCTCTATCAAGAGCAAGTGGTCCCAACGCTCCAGAAGGAGCTGGGTTACGAGAATATCATGCAGGTTCCCCGCCTGGAGAAGGTGGTGGTGAACATTGGCATGGGGGAGGCGCTGCAGAACGCCAAGGCCCTGGACGCAGCCTTGCAGGATCTGTCCATCATTACCGGACAGAAGCCTATTGTGACGCGCGCGCGCCGATCCATCGCGGCCTTCAAGTTGCGGACCGGCAACCCAATCGGCGTCAAGGTGACCCTGCGGGGCAACCGTATGTGGGATTTTCTCGATCGGCTGATCAACATCGCGCTGCCCCGCCAGAGGGACTTTCGCGGGATTTCGGCCGATGCGTTTGACGGCCGGGGCAACTACAGCCTGGGTTTGCGCGAGCAACTGGTGTTTCCCGAGATCAACTATGACAAGATCGATCGCATCCGTGGCATGGAGATCACCATTGTGACCACGGCGCCGACCGACGCTGAGGGATATCAGTTGCTGCGACACCTGGGCATGCCCTTCCGGGGCAGATAAGGCACCCGACCAGGATCGGAACCTGAGGAGGAAATGTGGCGAAAAAGAGCATGATCGTTCGCGAAACGCGGCGCAAGTACCCGGTCCGGGTGCGCAATCGCTGCAGTCGCTGCGGGCGTCCCAGGGGGTACATCCGCCGTTTCAAGCTGTGTAGGATCTGTTTCCGAGAGCTGGCAGCCAAGGGTGTGATCCCCGGGGTCGTTAAATCCAGTTGGTAGCCTGCGCCGGCCGTGGGGCGGGACGACTGTAGTAAGGAGAGTGGGGTGGCGAATGCCTACAATTGATCCTATTGCCGATATGTTAACCCGAATTCGCAACGGGCTGATGATCCGGAAAGCCTTTGTCCTGGTGCCCAGCTCCAAGATCAAGGTGGGGATTGCTCAGATCCTGTTGGAAGAGGGATTTATCCAGGGTTACGAAGTGACCAGTGAGCAGCCGCAGCCCAATATCAGGGTCTGGCTGAAGTACGACGAGCGCCGCCGGCCGATCTTGACCGGCATGGAGCGCGCCAGCAAGCCCGGACGCCGCGTTTACAAGGGCAAGAAGGACCTGCCCTGGGTGTTGAGCGGGCTGGGGGTTGCCATTGTGAGTACGCCCAAGGGCTTGATGACGGACCGGGAAGCCCGGCGCCAGGGTGTGGGCGGCGAGATCCTGTGTTACGTGTGGTAGGGGGGAATCATGTCTCGTATTGGTAAGCAACCAATCCCGCTGCCCCAGAAGGTAGAGGTCGACGTCCGGGGCAGCCACGTAACGGTCAAGGGGCCCAAGGGGCAGCTCGAGCGATCCTTCGATCCGGCGATGACCATCAAGCTGGAGGATGGGGTGCTGACCGTCGAGCGGCCGACCGACCAGCGACAACACCGGGCTACCCACGGGCTGACCCGGGCACTGCTGGCCAACATGGTCACGGGTGTCTCGGATGGCTTTTCGAAGGTCCTGGAGATCGAGGGTACGGGCTATCGCGCCGAATTGCAGGGCGAGAAGCTGATCCTCTTCCTGGGCTATTCTCACCCCATCGAGTTTCCGCCTCCGCAGGGCATCAGTTTCGAGGTGCCGCGGGGAGGCCGGATGGTGACCGTGATGGGAGTTGACAAGGAACTGGTGGGCGAAATTGCGGCCCGCATTCGTCGCCAACGACCGCCAGAGCCCTATCAGGGCAAGGGCGTTCGCTACCAGGGTG
>JAAYZQ010000421.1 GCA_012514775.1 Anaerolineaceae bacterium | reverse complement strand
CTGGGGCTGCGGCCGTCGCCCCTGTTCCGCCGCCTGCTGGATGCCGTGCGCAACGCGCGCCTCGACGGCGAGATCGAGACGGTGGAGGAGGAAAAGGAGCTCGTCGCCCGCCTCCTGGCCGAGCGCGAGGAGGGCTAGGGTTGGCCGTTGCGAGCGAGCCGCGGCGCATCGTGGTGGTGGGCACCAGCGGGTCGGGCAAGACGACCATGGCCCGCCGCCTGGCGGATGGCCTGGGTGTGCCCCACGTGGAGCTTGACTCCTTGCACTGGGGGCCCGGCTGGACGCCGCCACCCACCGAAGAGTTTCGCCGCCAGACGGCCCAGGCCCTGGCCGGCGAGGCCTGGACGGTCGACGGCAACTACAGCAAGGTGCGCGACGTTGTCTGGAGCCGGGCCGACACCCTGGTCTGGCTGGACTATGCCCTGCCCGTGGTGCTGTGGCGCGTGATCTCGCGGACCATCCTGCGGATTGTCAAGCGCGAGGAGTTGTGGCACGGGAACCGGGAATCGTTCCGCACCTCTTTTCTGAGCCGCGACTCGATCATCCTGTGGGCACTTACCACCTACCGGCGCCGGCGCAAGGAGTATCCCATTCTCTTTGGCCGGCCCGAGTACAGCCACCTGCACGTGGTGCGACTGCGGTCGGTGCGCCCGGCGCGGCGCTGGTTGAAGGAGACGACGAGGGCGAGATGAGCAAACTCCGCACCCACGCCATTCGCGAGCTGGAAACGCTCAAGATCCCCTTCACCCTGCTGGAGCACGGCCACAAGGCCAGGCACGCGCAAGAGGCGGCCAGCGAGCGGGGGGTCCCCTTGCAGCAGGTCGTCAAGACGCTGCTGGTGCGCCGCCCCGATGGACGCCACGTCATCGCCCTGGTACGCGGCGACCAGCGCCTGAGCCTGAAAAAGCTGGCCCGCCTGGTGGAGGTCAAGACGCTGGAGATGGCGCCCGAGGAGGACGTGCCGCGCATTACGGGTTACCAGGTCGGTGCCGTCGCGCCCCTGGGGCTGCGGCGCAAGGACGTGCCCATCTATGTCGACCATCACATCGCCCAGGAGCCCCAGGTGAGCATCAGCGCCGGCCGGCACGACACCGGCCTGGAGTTGAGCAGCGAGGACCTGGTCCGCGCCGTGGGCGGCCGGGTGGCCGATCTCACAGAATGACCCCCATACCGTTCGATCGCCCGCGTTACCTGCGCATCGTGCGCTTTTTTGCCGGCGTGGTCGCCCATTTCATCCTGTGGGAGATCGTGCTGCGTCGCGTCATCGGCCGCCGGTTCGTGGAGCGCTCCCTGTCCCGGCGCTGGCAGCGCATCGCCCACCGCTACCGGTTGATGGCCATCGAGCTGGGGGGCGTGCTCATCAAGCTCGGGCAATTTCTCAGCGTGCGGGTTGACGTGCTGCCGAGGGTGGTGACGGATGAGCTGTCGGGCCTGCAGGACGAGGTTCCCGCCGAGGAGCTGGCCGACATCCTGGCCGTCGTGGAGGCCGAGTACGGCCGGCCGGCTTCCGCCGTGTTTGCCTTCTTTGCGCCCGAGCCGGAGGCCGCCGCCTCGCTGGCCCAGGTGCACCGCGCCCGGCTGCAGGGCGGCGACGAGGTGGTGGCCAAGGTGCAGCGGCCCCGGATCGAGACCATCGTCGAGACCGATCTGCGGGCCATCCAGACCGCCGCCCGCTGGCTCAAGCGCTACGGGCCCATCCGCAGGCGCGTGGACCTGGACCGGCTGTACGACGAGTTCGCGGCGACGACCCGCCGGGAGCTGGATTTCGTGGCCGAAGCCGAAAACGCCCGGCGCTTTGCGGCCAACTTCCAGGACGATCCGGGCGTGCGCGTGCCGCGCATTTACGGCGAGGCTTCGACGCAGCGCGTGCTGGTCATGGAGAACGTGGCCGACATCAAGATCGCTGATTTCGCGGCCCTGGAGGAAGCCGGTATTCGCCTCAAGGAGGTGTCGGACCGGCTCTTTGACACCTACCTGAGGCAGGTGTTCACCCACAATTTCTTGCACGCCGACCCTCATCCGGGCAACCTCTTTGTCCAGCCGCTGCCGCGCCAGGGCGCGGCCGGAGGCGATGGGGCCGGCGATGGGGCCAGGGATAGAGACCGGGGACGGCCCTTTCGCCTGGTGTTCGTCGACTTTGGCATGGTGGCGGTCATCCCCGAGCGGCTACGGCCCCACCTGAAAGAGATCCTGCTCGGCTTTGCCACGGGCGATGCCGCCCGCACGGTACGGGCCTACCAGGGGGCGGGCTTCCTGATGCCCGGCGCCGACCTGGCGCGCCTGGAGCAGATAGAAGCCGAGACCATGGCCCGCTATTCGGGCCTGACCCTGCGCCAGGCGCAGCAGGCGGCCATGACCGAGTGGCAGAGCCTGGCGAAAGAGTACCGCGACATCCTGTACCAGATGCCCTTCCAGTTGCCCACCGAGCTGCTCTTTGTCGGGCGAGCGTTGGCCCTCCTGTCGGGTATGGCCACCGCCCTCGATCCCGATTTCGATCCCTGGCAGGCCATCGAGCCCTTTGCCCGCGACATGGCAGCCCAGGAGGTCGGGCGCGACTGGCGGGCGATCCTGGGCGAGTTGGAAAAGATGGGCCGGCTGGCCCTGTCGCTGCCCGGGCAGGCGGACCGCTTTTTCCAGCGGGCAGCCCAGGGCGACCTGACCGTGCGCAGCGCCTGGACGCCCGAGGCGTCGCGAACCTTGCGCCGGCTAGAGGCGGCCATCGACCGGCTGGCGGGCGCGGCGGTGTTTGCCGCGCTGCTGCTGTCGGGGGTGGCGGTCTATCTCGTGCGGGGCGCAGGGACCATGAGCACGGTCCTCCTGGTCCTGGCCGGCCTGGCGCTGCTGTACACCCTCGCCCGCCGCTAGCGGCCTCAGAGGATGAGCATGGCGTCGCCGAAGGAGAAGAATCGGTAGCGCCGGCGAATGGCCTCTTCGTAGGCAGCCATGATCGTCTCTCGCCCGGCAAAGGCCGAGACCAGCATCAGCAGCGTGCTGCGGGGCAGGTGAAAGTTGGTGATCATGGCCTCGACCACGCGAAACCGGTAGCCGGGCACGATAAAGAGGTCCGTCGGGCCCGCGTGGGCCTGCACCGTCCGCCAGGCGCAGGCACCGCCTTTGTCCCCACAGGCGTCTCCCACCGCCGGCTGGCCGGTCGCGGCCGACTCCAGGGCGCGCACCACGGTGGTCCCTACGGCCAGCACCCGCCGGCCTTCCAGCCGGGCGCGGTTGATCTGCTCCGCCACGGGGGCCGTCAGCTCGTACCACTCGGTGTGGATCTGGTGGTCCTCGACCCGCTCCTCCTTCACCGGGCGAAAGGTGTCCAGGCCGATGTGCAGGGTAAGGTAGGCCAGCTCCACCCCCCGTTGGCGCAGGGCCACCAGCAGCTCGGGCGTGAAGTGCAGGCCCGCCGTGGAGGCCGCCACCGAGCCATCGACGCGACCATAGACCGTCTGGTAGCGCTCCGGGTCGGCCAGGGGTTCGTGGATGTAGGGCGGCAGGGGAACCACGCCCATCTCGTCCAGGAAGGCCTCCACGGGCACGTCAAAGCGCACCAGGCGGCCGCCCGACTCCAGCTCGGCCAGGATCTCGGCGCCGACGCGGCCGGCCGCCGGGGGCGCTCCTCCGGGCGCGGCGTGCAGCTCCAGGCGCAGCCCGGGCCGCAGACCCCTGCCGCGCACCAGGGCCTCCCAGGTGCGCTCGTCGTGGCGGCGGAGGAGGAGCAGCTCCACCTGGCCGCCCGTACCCGCCTTGTTGCCGAAAATGCGCGCCGGGATGACGCGGGTCTGGTTGAGGACCAACAGGTCGCCGGGTTGCAGATACTCTCCCACGTCGCGAAAGAACCGATGCTCGACCTGGCCCGGCGTCCCCTCGCGGCGCACGACCATCAGGCGCGAGGCATCGCGGGGCTCCACGGGGGTCTGGGCGATCAGCTCGGGGGAAAGATGATAGTCAAAATCGCGGGTCAGCACGCTATCCTGCTCCAATCACCCTCACCTTGTCGCTGCCGGCCGTCCGCCCCGCCCCTGCCAGATCCTTGAATGTGACCAACTGGATGTCGGGCCGGGCAAGGCGCTCCTGCACCCGCGGGTCCTGGAGGGCCCGCAGGTCCTCCTCGCGCCAGCCGCGATCGTAGCCCGGGTGGGCCAGAAGCTCGCTGGTCCAGCCATCGCGCAGGCCGTCGAGGATGGAGAGCAGATACTCGGGCGTGCGGTGGCCGGGCATGGAAAAGTGCTGGATGAACGTGTTGGGGCGAGGGATGCCGGCGCGGTCCACGCGGCGGCGGTAGCGGGCGCCCACGATGCGGACCAGCCAGGCAGGCATGCCGTTCTGGCGGGCAAAAATGGGCGCCATCTCTTCCAGGTCGTCGCCAAAGGGCGCGCGGATGGGCACGCCGTATTCCCGGGCCAACTCCAGGGTGACCTTGAAGCGGTCGGGCCGCAGGTAGGAAATGGCGCAGTGGTTGTCCAGGTGGTCCGGCGGGCGGCCGGCGTCGGCTGTGAAGCGCTCGATCTGGGCGCGGAACTCGGCGCGTAGCTGGGCGGTGGTGCCGGCCCGCAGGCTGCGCAGGATCTGGAGGTCGTTCCGGAAGTGGCGGTCGGCGCCGATGAGGGCCGGCACGCGCTCGGGAGGCAGGAGAGGAAAGCCATCGTTCATGACCAGGTGAACGCCGGCCCCAAGGTCGGGGTGGTCGCGCAGGTAGGCAGCGGCCAGGGGCCAGGCCGGCTGGTTGGTCATGCACGAAGTGCTGGAAACCAGGCCGGCGCGGTGCAGGTCGATGATGCCGCGCACCACGCCGTTGTCATAGCCCAGGTCGTCGGCGTTGATGATCAGTCGCTTCACGCTGCCTCCCCTTCTCCATCCACCGGTTCGGCCTGCATGGACCAGGCGCCGGCCTGGGTGATGCGCACGGGCACGAGCTGGCCGGCGCGGTCCTGCTGCCCCACGTCGAAAAAGACGAGCTTGTTGGTGCGCGTGCGGCCCCGCCACTTGCCCCGGTGGCGCTCCTCCACCAGGACCTCCACGGTCTGCCCTACGAGCCCGGCATTGATCTCGCCCACGATGCGCTCCTGGAGGTCGTCCACGGCCTTGCGGCGGCGATCCTTTTCGCGGGCCGGCACGTCGTCGGCGAGGCGCGCGGAGGGGGTGCCGGGGCGCGGGGAATAGGCGGCCACGTGGACCATGTCGAAGCGGATCTCTTCCAGGAGCCGGTAGGTGGCCTCGAACTGCCCGGCCGTTTCGCCGGGAAAGCCGACGATGACGTCGGTGGCCAGGCCGACCCCGGGCATGGCCGCCCGGATGCGCGCCACGAGGTCCCGGTACTCGGCCACGGTGTAGCCGCGGCCCATGCGCCGCAGCACGGCGTCGTCGCCGGCCTGCACGGGCAGCTCCATGTGCTCGCAGACCAGGGGCAGGCGGGCGGCGGTCTCTACCAGGCGCTGGGTCATGTCGGCGGGATGCGAGGTGAGGAAACGGATGCGCGCCAGGCCAGACACGGCGTGCACGGCCTCCAGCAGGTCCGCCAGGTCGGGAGGCCGGCCGTGCCCGCCGTCGTCCAGGTCGTGCCCGTACGAGTCGACGTTCTGGCCCAGGAGCGTGACCTCGCGCACGCCCCGGGCGGCCAGGTCGCGGACCTCGGCGACGATCTCGTCCACAGGGCGGCTGCTCTCGCGCCCGCGGCGCAGGCGGACGATGCAGTAGGTGCACAAGTGGTCGCAGCCGAAGCTGATGGGCACGCCCACGGAAACGGGAACGCGGCCCGGGTCGGGCCGCCGGCTCTCGGGCGTGCGGCCGTCCGCCTTTTGTCGCGCCAGGTCCACCAGGGCCTGGACGTCGGAGGGCAGGATAAAGGCGTCCACCCAGGGATAGTGGTGTTGGAGCGAAGGGATTTCGTGGACGAAACAGCCCATGAGGGCCAGGGTCATGTCGGGCCGCCGGCGCTTGAGCCCGGCCAGGGAGGTCAGGCGCCCCAGGACCTTGTCCTCGGCGCTCTGGCGGACGACGCACGTATTCAGGACGACCAGGTCGGCGGCCTCGGGCTGGCGCGCCTTGCGGAAGCCCAACTTTTCCAGCTCTTCGGCTGCCCGGCGCGAGTCGGCCATGTTCATCTGGCAGCCTATGGTCCAGAGGTAATACTTCATCAGCCCTCAAACTCGAAATTGTTGTCGGCCAGGCGCAGGGGCGGCAAGCTGGCGTCCTTGGGCGACAGGATCGGATCGGCCAGGGGCCACTGCACGCCGATTTCGGGGTCGTCCCACAGGATGCCTCGATCCAGCTCGGGGTCGAACTCGGCGGTGACCTTGTACAGGACGTCGGCCTCGTCGCTGAGGACGCAAAAGCCGTGGGCAAAGCCGACGGGCACGTAGAGCATCGTGCCCGTCCCGCCCGACAGCTCGCAGCTCAGCCACTGCCCGTAGGTGGGCGATCCGTGGCGGATGTCGACGGCCACGTCCAGGATGCTGCCGCGGATCACCGACACCAGCTTGCCCTGGGCGCGGGGGTGCTTCTGGTAGTGCAGCCCCCGCAGGACGCCACGGGCCGAGCGGGAGAGATTGTCCTGGACAAAGGGCGACGGAATGCCGCCGGCGGCAAAGACCGACGCCTTGTAGGTTTCCATGAAAAAGCCGCGGCCGTCGCCGAAACTGGTCGCCTGGACGAGGATGACTTCCGGCAGCTCAAGCCTGTGGAACTCGAAAGGCATGCGTGTTTCCCTCCCACGATGGCCGGCTCACAGCCGGGCCAGGATCTCGCGCCCGACGATGAGGCCGGACGCCGAAGCCTGTACCAGGCCCCGGGTGACGCCGGCGCCGTCGCCGGCGGCAAAGAGGTTGGTCACTTCGGTCTCCAGGTCGCGGGTCAGCTTGAGCCGCGACGAGTAGAACTTGGCCTCCACGCCATACAGCAGCGTGTGGCGAGAGGCGACGCCGGGCGCCACCTGGTCCAGGGCATCCAGCATCTCCAGGATGTTGACCACGTAGCGGTAGGGCAGCACCAGGTTGAGGTCGCCGGGCGTGGCCTCGCCGAGGGTGGGCCGGGTGATGCAGCGCTCCAGGCGCTGCCGGGTGGTGCGGCGTCCCTCGCGCAGGTCGCCCAGGCGCTGGACAATGATCCCCCCGGAGAGCAGGTTGGCCAGGCGGGCGATGTACTTGCCGTAGGCGATGGGCTCGCGGAACGGCTCGGTAAAGTTCTTGCTAACCAGCACCGCAAAGTTGGTGTTCTCGGTCTTTTTGTTGGCGTAAGAGTGCCCGTTCACGGTCAGCACGTCGCCGGCCCACTCGGTGACGACCTCGCCCGCGGGACAGACGCAAAAGGTGCGGACACGGTCGTCAAAGGCCGAGGAAAAGTACAAGAACTTGGGCTCGTATAGCAGGTCGGTAAGGGGCTTGAGGATGTGGGCCGGCAGCTCGACGCGCACGCCAATGTCGACGGGGTTGACGCTGAGGCTGAGGCTCAGATCGCTGGCCAGGCGGCGCAGCCAGTCGGCGCCCTCGCGGCCCGGGGCGACGACCACGTGGCGCGCCGTCAGGATCTCGCCGTTGGCAGTCTCCACGCCGCGGACCTGGCCGTCGTCGGTCAGGATGCGCAGGACCTCGGTTCGGGTGCGAACCTCGACGCCGCAGTCGAGGAGGGCAAGGTACATGGCCCCCAGGATGTCGCCGCTGCGCTCGGTGCCCAGGTGGCGGATGGGATAGTGCTGCAAGCGCAGGCCGGCCATGGCGGCCGTGGCCGCCACCTCTTCGATCTCGTCGAGGTCGCCGCTGTAGGGCTCGCCGTCGGCGCCAAAGCGGACCCAGAGGGCATCGACCTCGTCGACGAGGGCATTGGCCTCGGCCTCACCGCGGATCTCGGCCAGGAGGCCGCCCACCTGGGTGGTGAGGGTCAGCTTTCCGTCGCTAAAGGCCCCCGCGCCTCCCCAGCCGGTCACGAGGGCACAGGTGGCGCAGCGCATGCAGCGGCCCTGCTCGCGGGCAGGGCAGTGACGCTTGTCGAGGGACGGGCCCTTGTCGAGCATGAGCACCCTGGGCTGCGCCGAGCTTGTAAGGGCCAGCGCGGCCATGATCCCGGCCGGTCCGGCGCCGACGATGATGACGTCATAGTCAGGCTGCTTCATTCAGGTTCTCCTGTTCTTTTCCCCTGGCGGGTGCCGGGCCGGAGGCGATGGTCAGGATGGGCACGAACCCGGTCGAATCCAGGCCCACCCTGCCGGGAGGCAGGGCCGAGGCGCGGAGCAGGTCCTGGGCCTCGGCGCGCGTATAGCCGGCCCGCATCGATTCGTAGTAACCGCCGTAACCCAGGTAGCTCCCGAAGGCCAGGCTGACGACGGGAATGCTGGCATAGGCAAAGAGCCGTTGGAAAAGGTTCGGCTCGCGGCACACGTCGGCGAGGACGTAGCGCCCCCCCGGCGCCAGGACGCGGGCGATCTCGTCGAACACGCCCAGGGGGTTTCGCCAGTGGTGCAGGGCAAAAGAGCTGACGACCAGGTCAAAGCTGGCGTCGGCAAAGGGCAGGCGGTGCCCATCAGCCTGGGGCCACAGCGCCCGGCCGTCCAGGGCAGCGCGGGCGCCGCGGCCCGCGGCCTGGGCCGCCATGTGGGCCGCCAGGTCGAGGCCCACCACGCGCAGCCCGGGCCGCCGGCGGGCAAGCTCCACGGGCACGTAGCCGGGCCCCGTGCCCACGTCAAGGGCCAGGCGCCCGGCGCCGCCGGCGTCGAGGGCCAGTACCGCCCTCAGGAAGCGGCGGTGGACACCCCGCACCAGGGGCAGCCAGGCGATGGCGCGATAAAGCCCGGCCAGGACCCGCGGTTCCACACCCGCGGTCTCGGGTACCCGCCGGGCAAGGCTAAAGTATTTCATGGGGCTATTGTAGCACGGTTGGACGCAAGGCTCAAGTTTTGGCGCAAATGGAATGGCAGCAAAATTGCACCAATTTATGTAATTTCTTCGATTGGGGGCTTGACACCGAACGCATGTTCGTGTATAATACAGTCGAACAGATGAGCTAGTGGTGGAATTAGGAAGGGAGGCCTGTAATGGCAAGGGACCTTTCTGAACGACAGCAAAAGATGCTCGAGTTCATCCGGACATTCCTGGGGCAGAACCGCTACCCGCCCACCATCCGGGAGATTGGCGAGGACGTGGGCATCAGCTCCACCTCGGTGGTCAAGTACAACCTGGATGCCCTGGAGCGCAAGGGGTTCATCGAGCGCAATGCCGACATCTCGCGGGGGATCCGGCTGGCCGGAGCGGCCATGGATGAGCTGATGGACCGTGCCGCGGACGTCATCCGCATCCCCCTCCTGGGGCGGATCGCCGCCGGTGCGCCGATCCCCATCCCTGGTACCGATTTCGCGCCCTTTGGCTCCGACTCGACCATCGAGCTGACCCGCGACATCGTGAAGGACGAGAAGGGGATCTATGCCCTGGAGGTGCAAGGCAACTCGATGATCGACGCCCTCATCAACGACGGCGACATCGTGTTGATGCGGCACCAGGAGCGCGTGGAGAACGGCGAGCTGGCCGCGGTGTGGATCCGCGACCAGGAAGAGACGACCCTGAAGCGGTTTTACCTGGAAGGGAAGCAGGTGCGCCTGCAGCCTGCCAACCCCACCATGTCGGCCATGTACTTTGCCGCCGACAACGTGGAGGTCATGGGCAAGGTGCTGTGCGTCATCCGCCAGCTCAACTAGCAGCCGCAGCTCGCTGAGCCTGCCTTTGCAGGGTTCGAGTACCGGCGCTGCCTGCCAGCCGGGGGGAGCAGGCGGCGCCGGCGCGCGCCTGTGCGGTTGGCCCCACACCTTGTGCGCGGCGCACGGCTCATGGGCGCCAGCCACTCACATGAAGGCGGGTCCTGGACGGCACGTTTCACACTGAACCGTCCCTCCCTTGAGGAGCACAGCGCCAACTGGACATTTGCCCCCGCTTCTGGTACAATAACCACCGTTAAAAGCTCCATGGCCAACGAACGTCGCCGTTCAATACGTCGCAGCCATGCATCGCCGGAGTGAGGCCATGCTTGCCAAAGTGACCAGTTTTGCCCTGATCGGCCTGGACAGCACGCCCGTGTCGGTAGAAGTCGACATCAGCCGGGGGCTGCCCTCCCAGACCATCGTCGGGCTGCCCGACGCCGCCGTGCGCGAGTCCAGCGAGCGCGTCCGGGCCGCCATCGTCAACTCCGGGCTCGTCCACCCCCGCGCCCGCCTGACGGTCAACCTGGCCCCCGCCGACCTTCGCAAGGAGGGCCCCGCCTACGACCTGCCCATCGCCGTGGCCATCCTCGTGGCGACGGAGCAGGTGGGCGCCGACCTGTCGGAGGCGGCGCTGGTGGGCGAGCTGTCCCTCGACGGCGACGTGCGCAGCGTAACGGGCATGCTGCCCATGGCCGTGGGCGCCCGGGAGCAGGGGCTCAAGACGCTGTACGTGCCGGCCAGCAACGCCGCCGAGGCGGCACTGGTGGAGGGGCTGGAGGTGATCCCGGTCGCCAGCCTGGCCAGCCTGGTCGGCCACTTTCACGGCTATGCCCCCATCGAGCCCTTCCAGGCACCCGCGGTGGACGACCTGTCGCCCGTCGTGTATCCCGTCGACTTCCGTGACGTCAAGGGACAGGAGCACGTCAAGCGCGCCCTGGAGGTGGCGGCAGCCGGGTCCCACAACGTGCTCATGAGCGGCCCGCCTGGGGCGGGCAAGACGCTGCTGGCGCGGGCCATGCCCTCCATCCTGCCGGCCATGAGCTTCGAGGAGTCGCTGGCCGTGACCAAGATCTATTCCGTGGCCGGTATGCTTCCCGAAGACACGCCCCTCATCCGCCACCGGCCCTTCCGCGCGCCGCACCACACCGTCAGCTATGCCGGGCTGGTGGGCGGCGGCCATTTCCCAAGGCCGGGCGAGATCTCGCTGGCGCACCGCGGCGTCCTCTTTCTGGACGAGCTGCCCGAGTTTGGCACCAAGCTGCTGGAGATGCTGCGCCAGCCGCTGGAGGATCGAAAGCTGACCATTGCCCGCAGCTCCGGCTCCCTGACGTTCCCTTCCAATTTCATGTTCATCGGGGCCCTCAACCCCTGCCCGTGCGGCTACTACGGGGACCCGGTGAAGGAGTGCACCTGCTCGGCGGCCATGGTCACCCGCTACCAGAAGCGCATCTCGGGCCCCTTGTTGGACCGCATCGACATCCACATCGAGGTGCCCCGGGTCGAGTACGAGAAGCTGGCGGGCGACCGGATGGGTGAGCCGTCGGCCGCCATTCGCGCCCGGGTGGAGGCGGCGCGGGAGCGGCAGGCGCGGCGTTTCGAGGGCAGCCGGCTGCTGACCAACGCCGACATGGGTCCGGCCGAGGTGCGGGACTTTTGCGCCGTGGACGAGGCGGGGCGGAGCCT
>JAAYZQ010000420.1 GCA_012514775.1 Anaerolineaceae bacterium | reverse complement strand
CAAGTAACGACTGCTACAGGCCGCTCCATGGAAGCTCCACGGGAACCGGCCGATCCCCTCGGCCCACGAGGCGGCGAGACCTGGCGCCCTCGCCGCAGCGGGTATCGGTTGTCGGGCGACCTTGTTGTGTGCGCCCTGCGCTTCGGCCTCTGGAGCACGTTTGCGCTTTCAGGGGTTTTGCGGTATCATACCCGGGCAACATTTCCGTCGTCGCTCGTTCAGGAGCAAACCGTGCTCGACATGTTTTTCGATCCAAAATCGGTGGCGGTCGTGGGCGCGTCACGGACGCCGGGCAAGATCGGCCACGCCGTCCTGCAGAACATCCTGCAGCATGGGTACCAGGGAGCCGTCTATCCCATCAACCCCCATTCCCAGGAGATCCTGGGCTTGCAGTGCTATGCCAGCGTCCTGCTCGTTCCGGGCCCTATAGACCTGGCCGTCATTCTCGTGCCCAGCCGCCAGGTATCCCAGATCCTGGTGGAGTGCGGAGAAAAGGGGGTCAAGGGTGCCGTCATTATCTCGGCCGGCTTTCGAGAGGTGGGCAGCGAGGGCTGGCACCGAGAACACGACATCGTGTCCATCGCGCGCCGTTACGGCATGCGCCTCATCGGCCCCAACTGCCTGGGGATCATCGACACCATTGCCAGGCTCAACGCCTCGTTTGCGGCCGGCATGCCCTCGCGGGGGACCATCGCCTTTATGTCCCAGTCGGGCGCCCTGTGCACCTCAATCCTGGACATGGCACTGGCCGAACAGGTGGGCTTTTCCCGCTTTGTGAGCCTGGGCAACAAGGCCGATACCGACGAGGTGACATTTGTGAAGGCGTGGCAGAACGACCCGTGCACCAACGTCATCATGGCCTACCTGGAAGGCATCGAAAAGGGGCCAGAGTTCATGCGCGTCGCCCGGGAGGCCAGCGGCAAGAAACCGGTCATCGCCATCAAGTCGGGGACGACCAGCGGCGGCTCTCGCGCCGTATCGTCGCACACGGGCACGCTGGCGGGCTCGGAGCGGGCCTACGAAGCCGCCTTTCGACAGAGCGGCGTCATCCGTGCCCGTTCGGTCCAGGAGCTGTTTGACTATTCCATCGCTTTTGCGCGCCAGCCCCTCCTGGCCGTGGATCGGATTGCCGTGGTGACCAACGCCGGCGGGCCAGGGATCATGGCCACGGACGCCTGTGAGCGTGCCGGGCTGCAGTTGGCCTCCCTCGAGGCGCGCTCCATGGAGCGCCTGCGGGCGGCACTGCCCTCAGCAGCCAGCGTCCTGAACCCCGTCGACCTGCTGGGCGACGCCCTGGCCGACCGCTACAGCACGGCCCTCGACACGGTGGCCAACGACCAGAACGTGGGGGGCATCGTCGTCATCCTGACCCCGCAGATCATGACCGACGTGGTGGGGACGGCGCGGGTCGTCGGCGAGCTGTCGCAACGCGTGGACAAGCCCATCGTCGGCTGCTTCATGGGCCAGGACACGGTGGCGCCCGGCATCCACATCCTGAACCAGCACCGCGTGCCCAACTATCCGGTGCCCGAGCGGGCCGTGGCCGCCCTGGCAGCCATGCGCAGCTACCGGCTGTGGCGCGAGCGCCCACCCCAGAACCTGGAGACCGTGGCCGTCGATCACGAGCGGGTGCGGCGGGCCTTTGCCCAGGTACGCGCCGAAGGCCGCCTGTCCATGGGCGACACCGAGACCCGGGAGATCATGGACGCCTATGGCATTCGCACGCCTCCCACCTACCTGGCCCGCAGCCCGGAAGAGGCAGTCCACTATGCCGAGGAGATCGGCTTTCCGGTGGCGATCAAGATTTCGTCGCCCGACATTCTGCACAAGACGGACGTGGGCGGCGTCAAGCTCGACGTCACCACGCCGGCCGAAGTGCGCGACGCTTTCGAGCTCATGGTCTACCGTGCCAGCCGCTACATGCCCGAGGCCGAGATCTGGGGCTGCCTGGTGCAGCAGATGGTGCAGGGAGGCAAGGAGGTCATCGCGGGCATGCACCGCGACCCACACTTCGGGCCGCTCATGATGTTTGGCCTTGGCGGGATCTATGTCGAGTCACTGCGTGACGTCACCTTTCGCATCGCCCCCTTTGACCGGCGCGAGGCCCGGGAGATGATCGGCGAGATCAAGGCAGCCAACATTCTGCGCGGCACGCGAGGCGAGGGTCCTTCGGACACGGAAGCGCTGGCAGAGGCCCTGCTGCGCCTGTCGCAATTGGTTACCGATTTCCCCGAAATCGTCGAGTTTGACGTGAACCCCCTGACCGTCTTCGAGGACGGCCAGGGCCTGGTAGGTATTGACATGAGATTGGTGCTGGAGTAGCGTGGGACCTCGGCATCCGAGGCTCGTGGATTCAAACGGGAGGTGGGCATGGTAACGCTCTATATTGCATCGACAGAGACGTTTTCGGGAAAAAGCGCCCTGTGCGTCGGGCTGGGCAGGCATTTTCAGAACGACGGATATCGCATCGGCTACATGAAGCCGGTGAGTACCGCCGCGCGCCTGGCCGCCGGCCTCGCGGACGAGGATGCCGAGTTCATCCAGCAGACCTTTGGCGTGCCTGACTCCATGGACGACATGGTGCCTGTGGGCGTGACACCCCGTGTCGTAGAGGCCATCCTCTCGGGCGAGGAGATCGATTTCCAGGCCAGGCTCATGGAGGCCTATCAACGGGTGACTCACGGGCGCGACGTCGTCATCCTCGAAGGGGGCAGCACGCTGCGCGAAGGGCACATCGTCGGCCTGCCCACGGCCAAGGTCGCCGATCTGCTCGGCGCCCGTGAGCTGGTGGTGGTCAAGTACAACGATGACGTGCAGCTCCTGGACGACGTCCTCACCGCCCAATCGCGGCTGGGGCCGTCGCTCATTGGCGCCGTGCTGAACGCCGTACCCCGCCAGCGCATGCCCTTTGTTCAGGAAAAGGTCAAGCCGGGCCTGCAGGAGCGGGGCGTCCCGGTGTTGGCCGTCCTGCCCCAGGAGCGCCTGCTCCTTTCGGTGAGCGTCGGCGACCTGGCCGAGTTCCTGAACGGGCGCATCCTGTGCTGCGAGGAAAAGGCGGACGAGCTGGTGGAGCACCTCATGGTGGGGGCAATGAGCGTCGACTCGGCTCTGACCTACTTCCGCCGGAAGCCCAACAAGGCGGTCATCACCGGGGGCGACCGGCCCGACATTCAACTCGCTGCCCTGGAGACGAGCACCAAGTGCTTGATCTTGACCGGAAATCTGCATCCCAGCCCCATCATCCTTGGCCGGGCCGAAGAAGTGGGCGTGCCCATGATCCTGGTCCGTCAGGACACGCTGACGGCCGTGGAAGTGATCGAGCGCTTCTTTGGCAAGACGCGCTTTCACCTGGAGAAAAAGGTCCAACGCTTCCAGGAGATGCTGGAGGACCGTTTCGACTTTGCCCAGCTCTACCGCCTATTGAAGCTGGGCCAGTGATCCCTGGACCAAACCGGCCGGGTACGGCGCACGCGCGGGGCAGCATGGTGGCGCTCCGCCCGCGGGCACCGCGCCCCGGGATAGGCAATCAACAAGTAGGAGGTTGATCATGACGTCGATCGATGAAATCCTGGCGCGCGAGATCCTGGATTCACGAGGCAACCCAACCATCGAGGTCGAGGTGCAGCTTGAATCGGGGGACCTTGGGCGAGCCGCGGTGCCATCGGGGGCATCGACGGGCGCTCACGAGGCAGTGGAGCTGCGCGACGACGAGCTGGATCGCTACGGTGGCAAGGGCGTGCAAAATGCCGTGGCCAACGTGAATGACCTGATAGCCGAAGAGCTGTGGGGCTTTGACGCCCTCGACCAGGTGGCGCTGGACGAGTACATCATCGCCATGGACGGCACGCCAAACAAGGGCAAGCTGGGCGCAAACGCCCTCCTGGGCGTCAGCCTGGCGACGGCCAAGGCGGCCGCGGCGGCCCTGGGCCTGCCCTTGTACCGTTACATCGGCGGTGTCGCGGCCCGCACCCTGCCCGTGCCGATGATGAACATCCTCAACGGTGGCAAACACGCCCTGGACGGGCCCGACTTCCAGGAGTTCATGGCCATGCCCGTCGGCGCCCCGAACTTTGCCGAGGCCCTGCGCTGGGGAGCCGAGACCTATCACGCCCTCAAGAAGGTGCTCAAGGACAAAGGGTACAGCACGGGCGTGGGCGACGAAGGCGGCTTTGCCCCCTCTCTCAAATCCAACGAGGAAGCGTTGGATCTCATCGTCGAGGCCATCCAGAAGGCCGGCTATTCGCCGGGCTCTGACATCTTTATCGCCCTGGATCCGGCAGCCACCGAGGTGTACGACGACGGCAAGTACCACCTCAAAAAAGAGGGTCGCACCCTGAGCGGCGAGGAGATGGTCGACTTTTACCAGGCGTGGGTGGAAAAGTATCCCATCATCTCCATCGAGGATGGCCTGGCCGAGGACGACTGGCAGCACTGGGTGCTGATGCAGGAGCGCCTGGGAAGCAAGATCCAGATCGTGGGCGACGACCTGCTTGTGACCAACGTGCAGCGCCTGAAGATGGCCATCGAGCGCAAGGCAGCCAACAGCATCCTCATCAAGCTCAACCAGATTGGCACCCTGACCGAGACGCTGGCCGCCATCGAGATGGCCAAGCGGGCCGGTTGGACGGCCGTCGTCTCCCACCGTTCGGGCGAGACGGAGGACACGACCATCGCCGACCTCGTCGTGGCAACGAACGCCGGCCAGATCAAGACCGGCGCCCCGGCCCGCAGCGACCGCGTGGCCAAGTTCAACCAGTTGCTGCGCATCGAAGAAGAGCTGGGCGAGACGGCGGCCTTTGCCGGCATGAGCGCCTTCTACAACATCCGCGGCCGCTGAGCCCCTTCCGCAAGCACGATCCAGCGCCCTGGCCGGGACCGGCCGGGGCGCTCGCTTTCTCCCACGGTGGGTGGCCTTTCCCTGGCGCCGGCCTCAGCGCCTGCGCCGCTTTCTGAGCGATTTGCGGCCAAAGAGCGAGGGCGCGGGGCGCGGCACCCGCTTGGTGCGGTCCATGCGGGGGATGCGCGCCGCAGCGACGGCCAGGGCCAACCCCAGGGCGGCGGCGGCCATGAGGAAGGGGATGCGCAGGCCCAGGCCCGCTGCCACAGAAGCCCCGATCATGGGCCCCACGGCACTGGCTGCCGACGTGACGCTGGCATCCAGGCCATAGACGGCGCCCTGCCGCCCTTCCGGCGACTGGTTAGCAAGCATGGCATTGATGACGGCCAACAGGCCGCCCAGGGAAAAGCCCTGGATCGCCTGCAACAACAGCAACTGCCCCGTGCCGGTCACGAAAAAGTGGGGCACGTAGGACAGGGCGGTGCCGGCCAGGCAGACCAGGAGCATGCGCCTGAATCCCACGCGGTCGCTTGCCCGGCCCAAGAGCACTGCGCTCAGGGCGCTGCTGCCCGCTGCGACCCCGGTAATGAGGCCCGTGGTCGACGCTACCCGCTCAGGCGAGGCCAGGAGGCTCTGGACAAAGAGGGGCAGGATGGGCGTCACCAGGCTCGTTCCCAGCCGCACGGAAATGCGCACGCTAAAGAGGGCCACCAGCGAGGGCGTGCGCGCCACCAGCCGGACGCCTGCGAAAAAGTCACCCCCGATCCCCGCGCCCTCTCCGCGGGCCACCGGCGTGAACTCTTCGCGCACCAGCCGCCAAACGGTGACGCCTGCCACAAAGAGCAGCACACCCGTCACGATAAATACGGCGCGATAGCCCCACAGGTCGGCGATGAGCCCCCCAAGGGGCGGGCCCAGGGAGCTGCCCAGCCAGACGGCCATCTGCAACAGCCCCAGGGCATAGCCGGTGCGGTCGCGGGGCGTGCCGCTGGCCACGAGGGTCATGGCCGCTGCCACCGTTCCGGTCAGCACGCCCTGGGCCGCCCGCAGGAGTGCCAGTTGCTCCACGCTCTGGACAAAGGCCATGGCCGTCAGGACCGCCGCCCCGCCAAAGGTGGCGCGCTGGATCATGATCTTGCGCCCGTAGCGGTCGGCCAGCGATCCCCAGATGGGTGAAAAGACGGTCATGGTCACGCCCTGGACGGCCACCAGGATCCCCGACCACAACTCCACGCGCCCGGGCTCGGTGACACCTAGCTCCTGGATATAGTACGGCAAAAAAGGAAAGGCCACAGAAAAGCCGGCGATGGCCAGCAACTCCGCAACCCACACCACGTACAGGTTTCGTTTCCAGGTTTCCACAAGGCCCTATTATAGCACTGCCTGGCACCGAGGCAAACCTGGCAGGCGGGGGAACCTAACCCCCCGACCCCTCTCCTGGCAGGAGAGGGGCCGGGGGTGAGGTCGGCCGGGGGTGAGGCCGGCGCAGGCTTGCCGCCGCCGCGCAGTTGTGCTATACTAGCGCTGTGAGCGAGCTAGTCGTATCACCCCAGTGGGCAGTGCTCGACGGCGAGACGCTCCAGGGCACGATCTTGGTCCTGGGTGAGTCGGACACAGGCAAGTCGACCCTGGCTCGCTACCTCTTCCAGGAGATCGCGCGGCGCGGCATGCGTCCTGCCTACCTGGATAGCGACATGGGCCAGAGTACGCTGGGGCTGCCCGCGACCCTGAACCTTGCCCTGGCGCAGGATGCGGGAGACGACGAGTTTCCGCCCGGGGGACCTCGGGCGAGTTTTTTCGTGGGGGCCATCACGCCCCGCGGACACATGCTGCCCACCCTGGTGGGCTGCAAGCGGCTCCAGGACAGGGCCCTGGCCCTGGGCGCCCAGGCCATCGTCGTCGACACCAACGGCCTGGTGGAGCGGGCACAGGGTGGCAAGGCACTGAAGGAATGGAAGATCGAGCTGCTGGCCCCGGCCCTGGTCATTGCCCTACAGCGCGGCAGCGAGATGGAACCGATCCTGTGGCCCCTGCGGCGCGACGGCCGGGTGCGCCTCCTGGACTTCCGGGTTTCGCCGCAGGCCGTGAGGCGCAGCCGGGAGCAGCGCATCGCCCGCAGGCGGGAGTGCCTGGCCGCCTACGTTCGCCAGGCCCGGCAGCACGTCGTCGCCATGAACAGGATCGCCGTGTACGACCTGGAATACATGGCTCCGAGCGCCCTCCTGGCGCTCCAGGACGACGAAGGCTTTTGTCTCGGCCTGGGCGTCGTCCAGGAAGTCGACCGCGGGGCCGGGAGCATCGCCCTGCGCTCACCATTGCCCGGCATGGACCGGGTGGCAAGCATCCGTTTCGGGCCCGTCCGCTGGGACCTGTCCCGGGAGATTGAGTTATGACAAATGAGAATCCGAAGCTGCGCGCCGTCAACGTCCATCCGATCCAGCACGAAAACCAGCCCATGCTCCTCCTGGACGACCCGCTGCACCTGAGCGACACAACCATCGCCGTCCCCCGGCCCCTGGCCGCCCTGCTGATGCTCATGGACGGCACCCGCGACGCACCACGGCTGGAGGCCGCCTTGCAGGTGCAGGCCGGGGTGCGCCTGGGGCCCGGCCTCCTGGAGCAACTCCTGGCCGGCCTGGACGCCGCCTTCCTGTTGGACAACGAGCGCTTTCGCCAGGCGCGGGCCGCCGCCGTCGAGGCCTATCGCGCCGCACCCTTTCGTCCTCTGACCCTCGACGGCGCCAGCTTTGACGGCCGCGCAGAGATGACCAGTCCGCAGTTGCAGGGCTACATCGACGCCCTGCCGCCGGCGCCCGCCGAGCCCGAAGGGGAAGCAGCACCAATCCGTGGCGTGATCAGCCCGCACATCGACTATCAGCGCGGCGGGCCCGTCTACGCCGAGGTATGGCGCGCCGCCGCCGAAGCGGCCAGGCAGGCAGAGTTGGTGATTATCCTGGGCACCGACCACCGTGGCGGGGAGGCCACGCTGACCCTCACCCGGCAGTCGTACGCCACCCCCTTTGGCGTGCTCCCCACGGAACAGAGCCTGGTAGACGCCCTGGCCGGCGCCCTGGGCGACGAGGCCGTCTATGGCGAGGAGCTCAACCACCGCCAGGAACATTCCATCGAGCTGGCCGCCGTGTGGCTGCACTTGATGCGCGGTGGCGAGGCGGTGCCCCTGCTGCCCATCCTGTGTGGCAGCTTTGGCGCCTTTGTCGCCGGGCAGGGTCAGCCCGCAGACCACGAGCCCTTTGCCCGCGCTGTGGAGGTGCTGCGGCCGGCCATGGCCGGCCGCAGCACCCTGGTGGTGGCCGCCGCCGACCTGGCGCACATCGGCCCGGCCTTTGGCGACCGGCACGGCGTGGATTTCATCGGGCGGGCGCAGCAGCGCAACGCCGACGAGCGGCTTATGGCCAGCATCTGCGCGGGCGACGCCGAGTCGTTCTTTGCCCAGATCCGGGATGAGGGCGACCGGCGGCACATCTGCGGCCTGCCGCCCATCTATCTCACCCTGCGGCTCCTGGGCGAGGTGCAGGGCCAGCAGGCCGGCTATGCCCTGTGCCCCGCGGACCCGCAGGGCCTGTCCTTCGTGTCCATCGCCGGCGCCGTCCTGCGCTAAAGGGCGCTCTTTTCTGTCAGCCTAAGCACGGCGGAGCATCCGGCCTTTGTCAAGCGAAGCATCTTCAGAAAGGTTAGTAAGCCATGACAACCTTGCCCATCACCCACGTGACCCTATACAAGCACGGTGTAGGCTTTTTCGAGCGGCAGGCCAACGTCAGCGGCCAGGAAGTAGAGCTGACCTTCCGCGTCGAAGAGATGAACGACGTCCTGAAGAGCCTGACGGCCATGGATCAGGGCGGCGGCCAGGTGTTGAGCGTCAACTATGCCACCCCCCAGAGCCGCGAAGAGCGCCTGGCCGGCTCGTCGGTGCACATGGGCGACACCCGCAGCCTCCAGGACTTGATGATCAGCCTCCGTGGCCGCCCGGTCCGCCTGCTGCTCGACCAGGGCGAGAGCGTGGAGGGCCGCCTGGTGGGCATCGACGAGATGCCCCAAAGGCAGCCCCTGGACACGACCCTGGTGTCCATCCTCGTCTCCGGCGGCGAGCGAGTCGAGACCCTGTCGCTGGGGCGATTGCGAGGTGTGGAAATTCTGGACGAGACGGCAGCGGGCGACCTGCGTTTCTTCCTCGACACGGCTCTCACCCAGGAGGACTATCGCCGCGTCGTCATCCACCTCACGCCCGGCGACCACGACCTGGCCGTGCACTATGTCGCCCCGGCGCCGACCTGGCGCGTCAGCTATCGCCTGGTGGCTGAAGAGGAGGAGCATCATCGCGGCCAGGTGCTCTTGTTGGGCTGGGGAATCGTGGACAACCGCCTGGAGGAGGACCTGGAGAACGTCTCTCTCTCCCTGGTGGCCGGCATGCCTATCTCCTTCCGCTACGACCTCTACACCCCATTCACCCCCGAGCGACCCCTGGTCAAGGAAGAGGCTCGAGTGGCGGCCGGACCGGTTGGCTTTGAGGCCCAGACCCTGGGCGTGGCAGCTGACCAGGTCGAGCGAGCGCCCGTTATGCGCGCCGCCTTTGCCGAGGGCGGCGCCCCGGCCCCGGCCATGCCGGCACGGGCCAAGATGAGCCGCGAGGCTCTGGCCGGCGCGGCCCAGGTGGCGACCAGCGGCGAGGCCCTGGGCGAGCTGTTCCAGTACGTCATCGCCACGCCCGTCACCATCGGCCGCGGGCAGTCGGCCATGGTGCCCATCGTCTCGGCGGGCATGCCCTATCGCAAGGACCTGCTCTACAACGGGAACAAGCTGGCCGCCCATCCCGTGGCCACACTGCGCTTCCAGAACGAGAGTCACCTGACGCTGGAACGCGGCCCGGTGACCGTCGTCGAGAAGGGCGAATACGTCGGCGAGGCGGTGCTGCCCTTTACCGTCGACGGCGGCGAGGTGGTCGTGCCCTACTCGGTCGAGCTGGGCGTCAAGGTCCGCGAGGAGGCCGGCTCCGGCCGCGAGATCCAGGGCCTTCACATCCGCGCCACTTACCTCATCATCGAGGAGTGGGACGTGCGCTGGCGCGAGTACAGGCTGACCAACAGCACCGGCGGGCCCATGATCGTCCTGGTGGAGCATCCCCGCACGGCCCACTACGACCTGTTTGACACGCCCGCGCCGGCGGAGCGCACCGCCGAGCAGTACCGCTTCGAAGTGGAGGTGCTAGGCCGGGGCGAAACCGTCCTGCGAGTGCAGGAGCGGCGCCTGCTTCGCCGCCAGGAAGAGCTCCTGAGACAGTCGCTGGAGGGCCTGGAAAAGTTTCACCGCCAGGGACTGCTGGATCGCCAGACCCACAACAAGGCGGCCGAGGTGCTGCGCCTGTGGGCCAGCATCGCCGAGAACGAGCAGCGCCTGAAGGATCTGGAGACCGACCGGCAAAAGATCTATGCCGCGCAGCAGCAGATCCAGGGCAACATGGGCGCGCTGTCCACGGCGGGCAAGGAGGGCGCGCTGCGCACCCAGTACGTCGACCAACTTGCCGCCAGCGAGGAACAGCTCAAGGACGTCGGACAGCAGGAGGCAGATCTGAAGGCCGAGATCGAGCGGCTGAAGCAAGAAGTGGACAAGCGGCTGCGGGCGCTTTGACGGGCCAGCTGGCACTCAACGCCTTGAAGAGTGGGATTCCACGGCCGGCAGGTAGGCGGCCCCCCAAGATCGCAGCCCATTGACCAGGAATGCCATCGGCAAAGGAGGACCATCTCATGGACAAACAGGATCAAGCGCGGGTGCTTGATCGCATCGCCAGCCTGATGGACGATGCACAGACGCAGCGCTATCATTGATCGGAAGCCTTCATGCTCGCCGTGGGCGAGCACCTGTTGGGCAGCGTGGACGAGCAGATCATGCGGATGACGACCGGCCTGGCCGGTGGCGTCGGCGGCAGCCACGAAGAGATGTGCGGCGCCCTGAGCGCCGGCACCCTCCTCGTAGGCGCACTGCACGGCCGGGCCGGGCCAGAGGAGCCGGATGAGCCGTGCTACGGGCTCGCTGCCAGCTTCCGCGCACGCTTCGTGGAGGAATGGGGCACCAGCCGCTGCGCGGACCTGCGGGCGTTGGGCTACGGCTCCGACGGCACGATTCCCTGCGCGGTGCTGGTCAAGAGGGCGGCCGCCATCTTCCTGGAGGTTTTGGATGGCCAGCCCTGAGCCGGCCGGTCGGGCTGCCCTCTGCCCGCCTGGGAGCCCTGGGCTACGAGAAGCACGAATATGAGCGATCTGCCGCCGCCCATCATGACCTCCGAACCGGGATCGCTGGCGCACGCCACCATCGCCGAGCGCCTGCCGATGCTCCTGGGCCAGGTTATCCGCGACAATGACTACCCGGCGCCCATCGTCCGCGCCGTCGAGGCGCTCCGCGACGAGCTGGCCGGGCAGCCTATCCGGCCCTTTGTCGAGCAGGCGCCCGACGTCGCCTTCTGGAACCGGGCCGCCGCCCCGTACGAGGGGCGGTCCTGGCTGGATCTGCCCTGGTATTTCGCCGAGACCTACTTTTACCGGCGCCTACTGGAGGCCGTCGGCTACTTCCAGCCTGGCCCCTGGCAGGGGCACGATCCGTACGCCGCGCAAAAGCGCGAGGAGGAGGGACAGGCAGCCGCGTGGCTGGCCTCAAGTGGTCAAGAGCTGGCCGGCGGAGCTGATCTTACTACTTTGCTGCACTCCAGCCTGTGGGGCAACCGCGCCGACCCCAGCCGTCCCGACGTTCAGGAAGAGGTACAGGGCGGGATTGCGGCGCAGCAGGAGCGGCAGCACATCCTCGCCGACGACACCGAGCGGGTCGAGGCGCTGCTAGCGCCCGGCCTGGACCGGGTGGACGTGGTCACGGACAACGATGGGCGGGAGCTGCTGTTCGACCTGGCCCTGGCCGACTTTATTGTGGAGCGGGGTCTGGCCGGCCGGGTCAGCTTTCACCTAAAGGGCCACCCCTTTTTCGTGTCCGATGCCATGGTCGCCGATGCCCGGCGACTGGTGGGTGCGATAGCTACCGAGCCCCTGGGCCGGCGGCTGCAAGGGCACCTGGCCGCCGGCCGGCTGGCCCTGGCCGACGATCCGTTCTGGACGACGCACCTTGGATACCACCAGATGCCGGCGGCTCTGGCCGCGGACCTGGACGGCGCCGACCTGGTGCTCCTCAAGGGCGACGTGAACTACCGGCGGCTGCTGGACGACCGGCACTGGCCGCACACGGCGCGCCTGTCCGAGGCCGCCGCCTACTTTCCCGCACCATTCCTGGCGGTGCGCGCGATCAAGTCCGAGGTGCTGGTCGACCTGGCGCCGGGCCAGGCGGAGGAATTGGCTGCCCGGGACCCCGACTGGCTGATCAACGGGCGGTGGGGGATCGTGCAATTGATGGCCGGCACCGGCTGACGACTCGAGCCGATGCCAGCAAGATCTACACGAAGGTGGCACCAACGGCAAGTGCCACCCTCGTGCACGAATACGTGTTGGCCGGGGCTTTTGTCTAGTTCTCTCCCAGGTACGCCTTCCGCACCCGCTCGTCCTGCAACAGCTTGTTCGCCGGCCCGGAAAGGACGACCCGGCCCGTCTCCAGGACGTAGGCCTGGTGGGCAACCTTGAGCGCCGCCCGGGCATTTTGCTCCACCAGGAGCACGGTCACGCCGCGCTCGTTGATCTCCCGGACCGTGGAAAAGATGGTCTTGACCAGCAACGGCGCCAGGCCCAGGGAGGGCTCGTCGAGCATCAGCAGGCTTGGCCGGGCCATGAGCGCCCGGGCGATGGTCAGCATCTGCTGCTCGCCACCCGAAAGCGTCCCGCCCAACTGGTTCCTGCGCTCTTCCATGCGGGGAAAGAGGTCGAAAACGCGGCGGCGGTTCGCCTCGATGGCCTCCTTGTCCGAGCCAAGGACGTAAGCCCCCATGTTCAGGTTCTCGTCCACCGTCAGCGTCGACAGGATCCCCCGGCCCTCGGGCGAATGGCAGATGCCGCGCTCGACGATGCGATGGCTCGCCAACTCGTGGATCGGTTCGCCCTTGAAGGTGATCCCACCCTCGCGAGGGCGGAGCAACCCCGAAATGGTGCGCAAGGTCGTCGACTTGCCCGCGCCGTTGGCCCCGATGAGGGTGACAATCTGGCCCTCTTCGACCTCCAGGTTGATGCCTTTCAGGGCGTGCACGCGGCCGTAGTAGGTGTGCAGGTTCTCAACCTTTAGTAGGGACATGCTCACTCCTCCTCCACCTCGCCCAGGTAGGCCTCGATGACGCGCGGGTTCTTCTGAATCTCGGCCGGGCTGCCTTCGGCGATCTTTTTTCCATAGTCCAGAACGACCACCTTCTCGCAGATGCCCATCACGACCTTCATATCGTGCTCGATCAACAAAATGGTGATTCCCGTGTCGCGGATATCCTTGATCAGGCCCATGAGCTCCAGCGTCTCTTGTTCGTTCAGGCCCGCGGCCGGCTCGTCCAGCACAATGAGCGCGGGCGCCGTCGCCAGGGCTCGCGCGATCTCCAGGCGTCGCTGGAGACCGTAAGGCAGGTTCCTGGCCAGCTCGTCCCGCTGATCATCCAGCCGCATAAAGCTCAGGTAGCGCTCCGCTTCCTCGACGATGAACGTCTCCTCTTTGGCCTGGGAGGCGGGCCGGAAGATCGCCCCGGCGACGCCTGCCCGGGTCCTGTGGTGCAGCCCCGACATGACGTTCTCCAAAGAGGTCAGGTTCGGGAACAGCCGGATCGTCTGGAAGGTGCGGGCCACGCCCCGCTGCGTGATCTCGTGGGGTTGCAGGCTTCGCAGGTCATCCCATTTGGCCTTGAGCCCGGGCAGTGGTAGCCAGCCCAGCCACCAGGCCGGCGTCGTCAGGCGCTGGCGCCAGGTCAGGGCCGGGTGCGCGATGCGCTGGCCGTTGAAATAGATCTCGCCCTCCGTCGGCGCATAGATGCCGGTGATCATGTTAAAGATCGTGGTTTTGCCGGCGCCGTTGGGACCGATCAACCCCAGGATGGCGCCTTCTGTCATCTGGAATGCCACCTGGTCGACGGCGGTCAGACCACCAAACTGCTTCGTAAGTCCCTGGATGTCCAAGAGTGCCATGGTCTCGCCTCGCTTCTTCACACAGCGGCCGTTTGCGGCGGCACGCTCTCCTGTTCGTCGCCACGAATCTCCATCCGTATGCGCCGGCTAGGCCACAGCCCTTCGGGCCGGGCGATCATCATGACGACCATCACCAGGCCGATCCAGGCGTCGCGCCAGGCTTTCAGCGGCCGCGAGATCTCGGGCAGGGTCACCATGCCCAGCGTTCCGACGAAAATGCCGGGCGTCGAACCCGTTCCTCCCAGGACCACGATACAGAACATGATCACCGACTCCAGGAACTTGGACAGCTCGGGTGAGATGACAGTGATCCTGCCGGCGTAGAGCGCGCCGACGAGCCCCGCCCATCCGGACCCAATGACAAAGGCCAGCATCTTGGCCTTGATCGTATCGATGCCCATCGCCTCGGCGGCCACCAGGTCCTCGCGCACGTACATCCAGGCTCGCCCCAGGCGAGAGTGTTCTAACCGGTTGACCAGGACAACGGTGAGGACGAGAAAAATCAGCATGATGTAGTAGTGATAGATCGGCTCGCGCAGCTCCAGGCCAAAGAGGCGGGGCCGGTCGATGCCGCTGAGGCCGTTCGCGCCACCCGTGATGCCAAAGAGGTTGTTCACCAGCGCCAGGCGCACCACTTCGCCAAAGGCGATGGTCACGATACACAGATAGTCGCCCCGCAGATGCAGGATCGGCCGGGTGAGCAAGAAACCCATCAATCCGGCAGCCACCACACTGATGGGCAGCGTGAGCAGGATGGGCACGTCAAAGTGGAGGTTGAGCAGCGCGGCGGTGTAAGCGCCCACCGCGTAAAAGGCGGCGTGGCCCAGTTGAAACAGGCCGGCATAGCCGACGATGATGTTCAGACTCAGCCCAAGCATCACGTACAGTCCCGTGCGCCACAACACCGACCGGTAATAATCGCCCAAGGGCAGCGGCAGGAGGACGGCCACGACCAACAAGCCAATGCGCCACCAGGCAGGGTTCATCGTTCGGAGACGAGAAAGGGTCGCATTCATCGTTGGCTCCTCTCACAGTTTTTCCGCTACCCGCTCGCCGAGCAGCCCGGTAGGGCGGACGATCAGGATAAAGATGAGGATGAGGTAGGCGAGGACGTCCTTCCACTGCGGCGAGAGATAGCCCGCCCCCAGTGTCTCGATAATCCCCAGGATCATCCCCCCCAACATGGCACCCGGGATGTTGCCGATGCCACCCAGGATCGCGGCGATGAAGGCTTTCAGGCCAAACACCCAGCCCAATGTAAAGTCAAAAGAGCCGTAATAAACGCCCACGATGACCCCCGCAATCCCGCCCAGCCCGGGTCCGATCAAGAAGACAATAGCAATGATCCGGTTCACGTCGATGCCCATCAGCCTCGAGACGTCGTGGTCGAGAGAGACGGCACGCATTGCCGTGCCAATGCGCGTGCGCTGGACGAACAGGTAGAGCGCACCCATCAACGCGAACGAAACGGCCAGTACGACGATCTGCATTACCGCTACGCTGGCGCCTCCCCCGAGGTTGATGCGTCCGCCGAGCGCCAGGACGTTCGGATAGGTCTTCCAGCTCGCGCCGTACACGTTTCGGGCCAGGCTTTGCAGGATAAAGGCAACGCCCAGGGCCGAGATGACCGGTGCCAGGCGACCGGCAGAACGAAGGGGCCGGTAGGCCACGCGTTCCACCAACACGCCGACGAGGGCCATGGTCACCATCACCAGTATGATCACCGGGATCAACATCAAGGCGCTGCCCCCGCTGAGAAGGGCGACCGCCACGTTGAGACCGGTCAGACCCAGATAAGCCCCCCACATAAACATGTCGCCGTGCGCAAAGTTGATAAGCTTCAGCACGCCATACACCATCGTGTAGCCCAGGGCAACCAACGCGTAAAAGGCCCCGATGGTCAGGCCATTGATGAGCTGTTGCACAAATTGCATGGGTCTGGCCTCCTTGTCGCTGCAGTGCAGCACAAGGGGGGGAGCGCCGGACTGGCTGCGCTCCCCCCACGGGTTCCCCTTATTATGGCTGTGGCTGCTCGGGGTTGACGATCAACGCGCCGGTTTCGTCGATGCGGTAGGCGACGTGAATGGTGCCCAGGCGGTCACCCTTCTCGTCCCAGCCGAGGACCGGCCCGGTGATGCCGTTGATGTCCTTGGCTTCGTTGTGGAGGAATTCCGCCAGCGTGGCCGGATCGGCCGACTCGGTCTGCTCCATGGCATAGCGGATGACGTTGAACGCCTCGGCACTCATCATCCACCACACACTGGCCGGCGGCTCGTTGTACTTGGCCTCAAAGTCGGCGACAAACTGCCGCGCCTCCGGATAGTCAACGTCCTTCGGCAGCGGCTCGGTGGTCACGTAGGTGCCCACTGCATTCTCGACGCCCGCGATCTGGACCAGCTCAGGGTTGTTGGAGGCGTTGCCCATCATCCACTGCAGGTCCAGCCCCAGCTCGCCCGCCTGCTTGAGGAGCAGGCCGCCCTGGGCGTGGTAGCCGCTAAAGTAGATGGCATCCAGGCCCGCGCCGCCGATATTGGTCAGGATGGGCGTAAAGTCCTGGTCGTCGGGGTTGATGGCATCGTAGAAGGTGACGTTCATGCCCAGCTCTTCTGCGTAGCGCCTGGTATGCTCCGCCAGGCCCTGGGCATAGGTCGAGTTGTCGTGCAAGACGCCAAAGTTCTGCACACCGAGGATTTCCTTGGCGAACTTGGCGGCAAACAGCCCCTGCCGGTCGTCCAGGAAGCAGACCCGGAAGAAGCGCTCGAAGCCTTTCTCGGTCAATCCCGTCGCCGTGGAGGACGGCGTAATGTGCAGGATGCCGGCGTCGTTATAGATTTCGGATGCCGGCTCGGTGGCCGTCGAGTTGTAGGCCCCGATCACGGCAACCACTTTGGCATCTACGAGGCGCTGGGCAACCAGCGCCGCCTGGGTGGGATCGCCGGCATCGTCCTCGACGAGCAGCTCCACCTCACGGCCGTCGATCCCGCCGGCAGCGTTAACCTGCTCCACCAGCATTCCCACGGCCTTCTCGAAACCCTGCCCTTCGTAGGCATAATCGCCGGTCATCGGGCCCTGCAGGCCGATCTTGATCGTGCCCGTGTCTCCCCCGCAACCTGCGATCAGGGGCACCATCAGCACGACCAATGCAAGCAGAAAACCAACCTTCCGAGACATTGTTACCCTCCTCCTTGGTCTAAAACTGCTGTTCCAATGGACCGATGTAGACATTTGCTGTCAGAGCCGTCAGCATCACCTATCCATGAGGATCGCACCACCCCCCTTCCGACTCTTGCTGGCTTTGCGCCCCCACTGCTCGCGCCGCGGTGGCGAAAAAAACCCCGGTTATCTGTCGCAGCGCAGGCGCCACTGTCTCAGCTCACCAGGGCTTAGAAGACTGATCGTCTCCACACAAATAGAAAATCATTACATAGACCCATAGGACCGCCTGCTCCACTGCAAGCTGTGGGAATTATAGCTCAGAAGGTCCAGGTTGTCAATTCGCTGAAAGCCCTCGCGCGGGACTGCCCGCCGCCACGCGGCGGGGCCGGGATGCCGCTGCCCCAAAAGCTTGTCGCCGGCCGCACTGTTCAAAACCCAGCGGTTTGCCATAAGGAGAGGAATGTGCTATAGTCTGACCTGCGGAAGGCGTTCGTGGCGCTGCCGGCGCGACGGAGCACCCCACCCACAGAGCCCGGCCTTGGTTTTGAGTTGGGAGAGAGGTAGATCATGAGCGTTCTCGTGAGTGCGTATCAGACGGAGGCGATGCGAACCATCGAAGTTCGGCAGGGCGATCTGACCGAAGAGGATACGGACGCCATCGTCAACGCCGCAAACTCGCACCTGATGCACGGGGGCGGTGTGGCCGGCGCCATCGCCCGCAGAGGGGGCAGCGTCATCCAGGCCGAAAGCGATCGCTGGGTCCGCGAGCATGGGCCGGTTTCCACGGGGCAAGTGGCCGTCACTTCGGCCGGTAGTCTTCCTGCCCGGGTCGTCATCCACGCCGTCGGCCCCGTCTGGCAGGGAGGCCGGGCCGGCGAGGACGAGCTGCTGCGCTCGGCGGTGTGGAACAGCCTGGCCAGGGCCGAGGAGCTGAAGCTCTCCTCAATTGCTTTGCCCGCCATCAGCAGCGGCATTTTCGGCTTTCCCAAGGATCGCTGCGCCGCCATCCTCGTCAAGGCCGCCCTCGACTTTATCGAGGAGCACCCGGCAGGCCATCTGCGGCAGATCCGCTTCACGAACATCGACCGCCGGACGGTGGACCTCTTTGCGGCGGAGCTTCGGAGAGTGGAAGAGGGGCATGGGTAGGTCCGATACATGGCCAACGCGCCGACGGCAAGTCTGCGCCAAGGCCGTTGAAACAGGCCAGGCATGGAGGTGCGTGTGGTGAAAGTAGTCGCCGTCTTGGCAGTGATCGTCCTGATCGTTTTGCTCGGCTGGCTGGGCCTGCTGGTCAGGCCCAGGCCGTTCCCGCCCTACGCCGAGCGAACGCCCGAGCTGAGCATGATTCCGGTGCCCGGCGGCCTGCCCGCGCCAGTGGACCGCTTCTATCGCACTGTCTATGGCGACGAGGTGCCGCTCATCGACACGGTCGTATTCACCGGGCGGGCCACCATGGCACCGTTCAAGATTACCCTGCCCGCGCGTTTCGTCTTTGTGCACAACGCCGGCCACGATTATCGCCACTATTTCGAGGCGACGTGGTTTGGCCTGCCCCTCATGAAGGTAAACGAGGGTTACGTGGATGGCGCCAGCTTTTTCGAGGCGCCCGTGGGCACCTACTACGACGACCCCAACTCCAACCAGGGTGCCAACCTGGCGCTGTGGGCTGAAGGGGCCTTCTTTCCCTCCCTGTTTCTGACCGACCCCCGCGCCCGCTGGGAGCCCGTGGACGAGGACACGGCGCTCCTGTACGTGCCCTTCGAAGACGAGGAAGAGACCTTTGTCGTCCGCTTTGACCCGGCCACGGGCCTGATGACCATGATGGAGTCCATGCGCTACCCTAATCCGGGCGACCAGAAAAAGGTCTTGTGGATCACCAGGAGCGAAGAAGGGCCAACGCTTCCAGGCAGCACCCAGCTCAGCGCCACGGGTTCGGCCACGTGGTTGGACCAGGGCAAGCCGTGGGCCACCTTTATGGTCGAGGATGCCGTCTATAACGTGGACGTGAGCGAGTATATCCGGCAGCGAGGGCAGTAAGGACGGAAGACAGCCGGCCAGGAGGCCCAGGCCATCCCTGCTTCAACCTGTTTGTCCGGGCGCGGAAGTGATGCTACAATAGGGGTTGGCGGTTATTGGCAACGAGTTCGAGCAACGCACCACAGGCCAGGGGCGGCAGACGAAGGATGGCTATATGAGCGAAGGGGTGATGTCCAGGCTGTTGGCGACCAAGCTGCGGCCGCCCACGCTTCAGCCCAACCGGGTCGCCCGCCCGCACCTGGCCCGCCGCCTGAACGAGGGCCTGGCCTCCGCTAGGCACATCACCCTCGTCTCGGCACCGGCCGGGTTCGGCAAGACGACCTGTGCCGCCGACTGGGCCAGATCCCTGGAGGGTTGGTCGGTGGCCTGGCTGTCCCTCGATCCGTCGGACGACGACCCCCGGCGCTTTTTCGCCTATCTCGTCGCCGCCCTGCAACAGGTGGACCCCCGCCTGGGCCGCGATGTCCAGGCCGTCCTCCAGTCGGGGCCGCCGCCCCCCGGCGAGGTGGTCACTGCCATCCTGGCCGACGATCTCCAGGCGTGGGACGGCCGCTGCTTGCTGGTCCTGGATGATTTTCACCATGTGCAGGCGCCTGCCATCCTCGACGCCCTGGAAAAGCTGGTGGCCAACCCACCTCCGGCGTTGCACCTGATCCTCCTCACCCGCGAAGACCCGTCTCTGCCATTGGCCCGGATGCGGGCCAACAACCAGTTGACCGAGATCCGGGCGGCCGACCTGCGCTTCACGACCCCCGATGCCTACCGCTTTCTGAACGAGGTGATGGGCCTCGACCTGTCGCCGGCCGACGTCTCGCTGCTGGCCGAGCGGACCGAGGGCTGGATCGCGGGGCTGCAGCTCGCCGGGCTCTCGGTACGCCACCGCGCCGACCCTTCCGCCTTTATCGCCGCCCTCAGCGGCAGCAATCGCTTTATCCTCAGTTATCTGAGCGAAGAGGTCCTGGGCCGGCAGCTGGAAGAGATCCTCGGCTTTCTGCTGCGGACGTCCATCCTGGACCGGCTGCGAGGCGATCTGTGTGATGCGGTCACCGGGCGGGGCGACGGCCGGCTCGTTCTGGAGCGATTGTTGAGGGCCAACCTGTTCTTGATCCCCCTGGACGACGAGGGGCAATGGTATCGCTATCATCACCTGTTCGCCGACCTGCTGGCCAACCGGTTGCGCCAGACCGTGAGCGAGGACGAGATCCGGCGCCTGCACTGCGTGGCCAGCGACTGGCTGGCACAGAATGGCTTCCTCGAGGATGCCGTCCAGCACGCACTGGAGGGCAAGGACTATGAGCGGGCGAGTGCCTGCGTGGAGCAGATGGCGCGCAGCACGATGGAGGCGGGCCGGGTGCAGGCCTTTGGGGCCTGGCTGCGCGCCCTGCCCGTGTCCGCCTTCTGCACCCATCCCCTGCTGAGCATCCACCGCGCTTGGCTCGACCTGGTGGAAGGCAGGGAACCCTACGCCCAGGATCACGCATCCGTCGGTGGCCCGCGGCCGTCGCCGGATGACGAGCGGCTCCGAGTGGAGCTGATGGTCGCCCTGTGCCATTTCGTCGCCCTGACGGGCAACACCGGGCGAACGATCCGTTGGGCCGAAGGCGAGCTGGCTGCCGCCGGCGAGGGCGACGTGGCGACACGCACCCGCGCTCATTCGGCTCTCGCTGTCGCATGCCTGCTGGAGGGCGACGGCGAAAGGGCTAGGCGCCACTATGACGCCTGCCTGGAACTGGCCCTGTCCGCCGGCAATCATGCCCTTGTCGCCCACGTGACCATGGTTCAGGCTATGGGGCAGGCCAACTACGGCCGGCTGTGGCAGGCCGCCCGCTACTACCAGTCAATGATTGACCGGGGGCAACAAGCCGGGGAAGATGGCACATCGCTGGCGTGCCCGGGCACCGCGGGCATGGCGGGCATCTACCTGGAGCGGAACGACCTGCAAGCGGCAGAGAGCTGCCTGGAACAGGCTATGGCCCTCTGCGGCCAGGTGGGGCTGGCCAACGTTACCATCGCCCCCGCCGTCCGCGCGCGCCTGCGTGGAGCCCGCGCGCTCCAGGAGGCCCGTGGCGACGGCCCGGAGGCTTCCGCGCCTGGCTGGCAGGGCCTGGCCGGTGCCCACGAGGCAGCAGACGTGGCCCTAGCCTGGGCCGGGTTGCCCGGCGGCGCGCCGGCGGCGGTCCGGCTCCCCGCGCTCCTCGTCGAAGACGTCCAGTCCATCCTGGCGCGCACCCTCCTCGGCCGGGGCGAGATCGAGCGCGCCCTGGAGGTGGCGGAGGCCCTCCAGGCCACGGCCGAGTCGAGCGGGCATGCGGGGCGCATGATGGACGTCCATCTGATCCGGGCGCTGGCGGCGCTGCGCCAGAACAACGGGATCGTAACATCCGCTGCCCTGGAGGCCTTCGAGGCTGCCCTGGCCCTCGCCGAGCCGGAAGGCTATGTGCTGTACTTTGAGGAGCAGGGCCCGGATCTCGTCCCGCTGTTGGAAGCCGTGGCGCAGCGCCCGGCGGCGGCCGAGGAGCTCCGGCAATACGCCCGCGAGCTGCTGGCCGCTTTTCCGCCGGGGGCCGCGGCTCCTGGCGGGCAGGGGGCGGGCCTGGCGGAGCCCCTCACCCCCAGAGAGCTCGAAGTACTGGCGCTCATCGCCGCCGGCGATTCCAACCGGGCCATTGCGGACGGGTTGGTCATCAGCGTGAGCGCGGTGAAAAAGCACACGAGCAACATCTTTGGCAAGTTGAGCGTCAGCAGCCGCACCCAGGCGGTTGCCCGCGCACGCCAACTGGGCATCCTACCAGCAGACCTCTGATCCCAACAGGCACGGGGCAGCGGCTTGTGCTGCCTTCTGGCAAGGTCCAAGGGAGGTGTACTTTCGTACACCTCCCTCGTCATTCACGTCGCCCGCAAGATACTCCCTTCGGGCAGTGACACGCACCCCGGACCGTCGTATACTGCGGGATAAGAGTTGGAGAAGGAGGATATCATGCCGGATTCTATCCTGGTGGCCTATGCCACCCGTTACGGTTCGACGCAGCAGGTCGCCGAGGCCGTCGCGGCGGCACTGCGAGAACGAGGGCTCGCGGTGGACGTGCAGCCCATGCGAAAAGTGGAGAACCTCGCGCGCTACACCGCCGTCGTCCTGGGGGCACCCCTCTATATCGGCCGCCTGCAGAAGGACGCGCAGCGTTTCCTGGCCCAACACGCCGGGGCCCTCGCCGAGCGGCCGGTGGCGGTCTTTGCCCTTGGCCCTCTCAGCGGTCCCACGGCGGAAGAAGACTGGCGCGCTGCCCGCGAGATGCTCGACGGAGAGTTGGCCCGTTATCCGTCGCTGGCACCCGTGGCCCGGGAGCTGTTTGGCGGCAAGTATGACCCGGCCCGACTGCGCCTCGCCGATCGCCTCCTCGCAGCCCTGCCCGCGAGCCCGCTCCACGGCCAGCCCGCCAGCGACGTCCGGGATTGGGCAGCCATCCAGTCCTGGGCAGGCGAGCTGGCGTCCCGGCTCCGGCCGGGCCTGGCCGCGTAGGGAGGGAGGGCGATGAACAAGGCAACACGAGCCGCGGTTTCCACCTACGGCGCCCTCACCGGCATCATGGGCATCGAGCACGGCCTCGGCGCGGTGCTTCAGGGCAACACTGCCCCGGCGGCGATGGTCTTTTCTTCGTGGCCCGGTTCTGAGCTGTTCGAGATCCTGAACGGCGAGCCGGCGATGTCGACCATCCCCAATTTCTTGGTGACGGGCATCCTGGCCATTCTGCTCTCACTGATCTTTTTGTGGGTGGTGCTCCGGGTTCCAGGGCGGCACACCGGCCTGTACCTGGCCCTACTGTCGGCGGCGATGCTCGTGGCAGGCGCCGGCTTCGGACCGCCCCTCATCGGGTTCATCGTCGCCGCCACCGCCAGCCGGCTTCACGCCCCCTTTCCCTGGCTGCGGGCCCATCTGCCCGCGGGCGTGGGCCGCGTGCTCAGCGTGGCCTGGCCCTGGCTCTACGCCGGCAGTCTCATCGCCTGGCTCGGATTGTTCCCCGGCACCATCCTGCTCGACCATTTCGTAGGCATCGCCGACCCGGAGCTCGTGGTCTTTGGGTTGATTGGCTCCGCCTTCGGGCTCATGTTCCTGACAATCGGCGCCGGCTTTGTCCGCGACGCCCAACAGCGGGGCAAGGCGCCGGCCCCGGCGGCGAATTGGCTGCCCGTCCCGAGCCCCAGGCGCTAGCCGGCACCGGGAGAGGATGGATGGACGATCTCTGCATGTACCAGATCGAAGTGAGGGACCAAGTGACCGAACAGGAGCTCAACACCCTGAGCCCGCTGCACATGACCCTCGTACGGGAGGGACCAGCTTCGAGGTTGTTTTCCATCCAGGCGGATCAGTCGGCGCTCATCGGGTTGCTCCGCCACCTGCACGGGCGAGGCATTGTGCTCCTCTCCGTACGCAGGGGAACCTAACCCCCCACCCCCCTTCCCGACACGGGAAGGGGGGGAACTCCCCTCCCCTGCGAGGGGAGGACCCAACGGGCCGGATCGCACCTGTGGTCCGGCGTCGGGAGCGTCAGGAGGCCGGGGGAGAGGTCGGACGCGCCTGAGGCTACCCTGCCTGCTCGAGCATGGAGAGCAGGGCCTCGCGCTTGGCGGCGTACTCTTCGGAGGCAAAGAGGGGGGTGCAGTCGCGGATGTCCACTTCACCCACGGTGAGCTTCCCGGCAAAGCCAAAGCAGGAGGCCTGGCCGCAAGCCTTGCAGTTGGTTCCAGGCAGCAGTTGGTAGATCTCCATGGCTACCAGGCGCTTGCGAGGGGTATAAAGCGGCTCCAGGTTCTCGCGATCCATCCAGATGCGGTTGATCTCGGAAATGATCTTTTCCAGCTCGATGGTGGCCGTGTCCCGGTCGGGCAAGTTGCTGATGGTGATCTCGGTGTCCTTGAGGGCCACGGCCCGGCCTCCGAACCGCCACGTGATCTGCTGCGCCGCGGCGTTATAGATGGCGTCTTTCCACAGGGCGTTGAGATAGGGGAACACCGGGCTCAGATCCTCCCGAAAGCGGGCGGTGGCGTTCCAGTACTCGGCACCCGGCTCGCAGCCGGGGGCCTCAAGGTGCAGGTCATAATCCTTGGCAATGAACATCGATCATCCTCCTCACGGTGCTGGTCGAGTCGATTCAATCCGGGCCGGCGTGCGCGCCAGGCTCAACCTCTTCCACGTCTCCTGCTGGCGCATCCTGCTCGGGCGAGGCCGCCCGAGGGCCGGCGGTCATGGTAATGAGAAAGCTGCACACCTTGTCTCCCTTCCCCTGGCGCAGCGGATAATGAACGGTGAGGTGTGCCCCGGGCAACAGGGTCTCCAGCCAGGCACTCCACAAACCCTCACACGCCACGCAGCTTTGATCCTGCCGCGGCAGGGCGGCAAGCTTGGCACCTTCGTAGGCCGGGCAACGCCGCACGATCACCTGTGACCGGTCCTCGCCCACCGCCACGAACTCTGCCCGGATGGACTTGCCCATGAAGACCCGGGTGTACAGATCGACCATGTGCATGGCATCGGGCAGGTCATCGGCCTGCTCCTTGCCCAGGGCTTTGAGCAGCAGGCGCATCTCGATGCGCCCGAAGGAAGCGCGCACCCGGGCGTTGAGGGACACGGCCGCGTCCAGGCCAAAGGCGTCCACCGCCTTCAGGAACCATTGGCCGTCCCAATAGAGCATCAAGCGGCGCAGCATCTGCACCTGATCTTCCGCCGAAAGCTGGTAGCTCGTCTCCTCGCTGTTGGCGATCACGGTACCCTCTGTTCCACGGAATAGCCAGGCCGGGCAATGCCGCCGTGCAGCCCTCTATGGACTGGCAAGCCCCACGCCTGAGGACTGGAGGTCGGCAAAGCAGCGGCTGGTAGCCTCCAGCCCGGCAGCAAAGACTGGCGGATCCTGCCCGATGCCGATCCGCAAATGGCCCTCGACGCCAAAGGCGGCGCCGGGCGCCAGCATGACGCTGTACTCCTCGGCCAGCCGGTTGGCCAGGTCGTAGGAGGGAATGTCCAGGTTGTAGCGCAGCAGAGCCAACAGCCCGGCCCGCGGCGGCGTCCAGGAGACCAGCTCGCGGTGCTCTTCGATCCAGGCGTTGGCGGCGGCGAGATTGGCGGTCATGATGCCCGCGTTGCGCCGGAACACGCCCTCGCGGTGCTCGAGCGCCAACCGGGCCAGCGCGTCGTTCAGCTTACCCGGGCTCAGCGACACATAGTCCCTCGTGGCCCAGCAGCGGGCCACCAGGTCCGCCGGGGCGGCGATCCAGCCGATGCGCAGGCCCGGCAGCCCCAGGGGCTTGGACAGGGTGCCGACGCTGATGCCCAGGGGTCCCAGGTTGTAGACCGGCGGCGGCAGCTCCTCGCCGCCCGGGATGACCAGCCAGCGATAGGCCTCGTCGCTCATGACGGTGGCGCCCACCGACTCGGCCAGGCGATAGACGCGCTCCAGGTCGGCCGCCGAGAGAACCGCCCCTGTGGGATTGTGCGGCGAGTTGACGACGATGAGGCGCGTCGTGGGGCGCAAGAGGTGCTCCAGGTCGTCCACGTCGTAGGCAAAGCCCGTCTCGGGACGGATGCGCCACAGGTCTACGTCGCAGCCCACGGCACGGGGAACGCTGTAAAGCTGCTGGTACGCGGGAAAGGGCGCCACGACGTGATCGCCCGGGCTGAGGAGAACGTTGAACAACAAGAAGTTGGCCTCGATTGCGCCGGTGGTGACCAGGATGTTCTCCGGACCGCAGCTCTCGTAGGTGCCCGCCAGCAGCTCGCGGAGGGCGAGGGTGCCATTGGCCTCGTTGTAGCCCAGGCGCAGGTCCAGCAGCTCCTGGAGTGTCTGCTCCCCCTCGCCGGCCGGCTGCATGGCCAGCAGCTCCTGGAGGCTGAGGGGAAAGATGCCGCTTTCGGCAATGTCGTAGTGGACGCGCGTTTCGTAGGTCGTCATCCAACGTTCCAGGGCAAACGGCTCGATCTTCATCCGCGATTCTCCTTTTTCTGCGACAGAGCGCATCTGCAGCTTGACGCACAAACGGTGCGAAAGCCGGAAATGCATTGTACCACGGGTCGGCAGAGAGGGCAAACGGCCCGCGGTCCGCCAGTGCGGCACATGATGCGCCCTGCAAGATTGTTGATCACGATCTCTTGCATATTTGACGGTCTCATTAAACTGTGGT
>JAAYZQ010000419.1 GCA_012514775.1 Anaerolineaceae bacterium | reverse complement strand
GGAAAAGCTCATCGTCTACGGCGGCTCCGCGGGAGCTGCCGGGTTCTACGTCGGTAAGGATCAGGACAACGTCGCGGGGATCATCATGGATTCCCAGGCCATCGACTTGTCGGCCATCAGGGATGCCTGCTACGATGGCCACGATGCCTTTGGGGGCAACTTTCCCTGCTTCTGTCCGGATGGGGGGCCTACCTGCATGGAGGTTTTGGCCCCGAGGATCGGCTTCGATCTGGGCACGGACGAGCCGTACCACATCGTGGACCGGGGCGAGGTCGAGGTGCCCATCTTCTTGATCTGGAACGCCCACGACGCTTCGAGAAACGCCCACTATCAGTACGACAACCTGCACCAGGCCCTGAGACAGTACAACCCCGGCGGCCAGTCCGTCGCGTGCCGCGTCTGCCTGCCCCACGCCGATCCCAATCTGACGAATAGCTGCATCCCGGACGATGACTACGAGCCCCTGGGCTCGTGCAACCTGCACGTACCGACCGCTTACGATTACGACTTTACGGCCATGCTGGTGCAGGAGGTGTACCACTGGGCGCTGGCACGGGTCGGCGATGCCCAGCCTGGGTGGCCGGAGAGGATCTATCTGCCCCTGGTGGTCAGAACGGCTTTGACAAAGGGACCGTAGGACTGCGAGTAGGTCCTGTGTGGCAGGTTACAAAACGGCCTGTTCTTGTTCAACCCCTGGGAGTGGCGCTGAAGCTGTCTGCCGGGTCGAAGTGTCTCAAGTGCTGGATCAGCGTGTCCTTGTGCGCCGTCAGGCGCTTCGGGCCTCTGTTCGAACCCTCGACCTTTGCTCCTGCAGATCGAGGCGGACCCACTGCAGAAACTCCGGGAAGTCCATGGCAACCCGGCCCTTCTCGCTGGCTACCAGCCGGTGCTGCCGCCACCACAGCCAATAGCCAACCACTTGCCGTAAGCTCCAGTGCACTTCACGTTCCTCCTTGACCGAGTTTTGCGGTGAACGCCGCGCTCTTTTTCCAAGCCCAACTGCTCACGCGTCCACCGCCTCGTTTGGTGCCGGGACATTATAGCTCCTTTTTGCGTGTAAATCAATAGGCCTCCGGTACTGATCTGTCCAGTTTTCCGTTTGACTTTTCGTTCCGGTTCTGGTATACTGTGCACGTAGCATTCAGCTAGCATCGTTCCATCCACAGCAGAACCTTCATTGCATCGCTGTACTGAAATTATTGAACCCCCATCACACCCCGGACCTGGCAGTGCCCAGTTCGCTCCAAGAAGGATTAGGGCAAGCCAACGGGAGGATGGCACCAGCAGCAGCGCAGCTCGGCCTGATTGTTGAGGGGTGTGCACAACTCCTGTCGACTGGCCGCTTGCGCACTTGTCGCCACGGAGGAGAAAGACGTGATGCCTGATGGTACCCGAGCAGTCATAAGCATTTTGGCACTCAAAGTCGTTATTGTGCTGATTCTGTTCAGCGTGGCGCAGGCTACGGTTGCTCCGCAGGCCCACGGGCAAACCGACACCTGCACCGACAGCGACGGCGGCTTGAACTACGAGGTCGCCGGCTTTGTCGTGGGCGTTGGCGCGACGGGCCTCCCTCAGACCCGGTACGACGTCTGCGAGACGGGCGATCAGGAAGGCTGGGTC
>JAAYZQ010000418.1 GCA_012514775.1 Anaerolineaceae bacterium | reverse complement strand
TTGAACTGCGCGCGCGGGACGCCGGGGACCAGAGACAGGAAGTTGGCAAAGGGAAGCATGTCAAAGGTGTCGAGGAGCGTGATGTCGCCGGCTTCGATGATGGTGTTGTTCCGGATGCCGCCGCCATTCTGCAGGGCGACGTCGGGTAGGGGAACACCAAAAGAGGCAGCCAACTCCCCGGCCTGCCAACGCAGGGCATCGGCGATGAGGTTGCCCTCGTTGGTCTCCATGGTGCGCACGCTGCCGCGCAGCCCGTCCAGATCCACCTCCGAGACGCCGATGACGGCCTGGCCGAGGGCCGACAGGTAGGCCTCCACGGGGTCGACCACCATGGCCTGCATCACCGGGTCGGGCTCAACGGCGTCGTCGCAGGGGAGATAGCCGTTGCAGTCGCCGGTCGCCACGCGCACCGGGCCGCTGCGTTCCTCATCGATGGCGACCACCCGGCCGGCCTTGTCAAAGCCGACCACCAGCTTGCCCACGTAGCGGTACTCGCCGGACGTGGTCACGACCGGCACCATCTGGCCGTCGGCGTTGAAGGCAATCTGCGGATAGGCGCCCCAGATCAGCGCCTCGTCGCCGGGGAGCAGCAGGTCGCCGGGATTGGCCAGCAGCTCGTCACCACCCCCGGCTATGATCACATCGATGCCCCTCAGGTCTTCGGCCAGGGCCAGCTCGCCGGTGATGGTCTGCAGATGGGCGGCGAGGATAATCTTGTCGACGCCCATCGCCTGTAACTTGTCGATCTGCCCCTGGACGATGTTCACCAGGTCGTCGGAGACGGTGACGTTGCGGGGCGACGAGATAAACGGCAGGCTGGGGGTGTCGATGCCGATGACGCCGATGCGCTCGCCTCGGTCGTACAGAATCGTGGCGGGGACGATGACGCCCGCGTCGACGTAGGCCTGCAGGCGCGGCTCGCCGCCAAAGTCGAGGTTGGCGGCGAGATAGGGTGGCGGGTTGGTGTAGCCGGCGATAAAGTCGGCCAACACGTCGGGACCAAAGTCAAAGTCGTGGTTGCCAAGGTTGACGGCATTGTAGCCGATGAGCTCCATGGCAATGGTGTCGTAGAACGGCACGCCCTTGTCCAGGCTGGCGTTGAACTCGGGCGAAGCGATGAAATTGTCCCCCGACGAGATCATGACCACGCCCCGCTTGGCGCCGCGCTGGGTCCAGGAGCCGTGTGTCGCATCCCATTTCTCGGCGTCGACCACGGCCTTGAAGCGCGCCGCTCCGCCAAAGTCCTCCAGGCCGGAACCGGCGTTCACCACCTGCGATTCGCCGTCGTTGTTGTGGAGGATGGTAAGCCAAAAGTGGACTGATGGCTGTGGTGGGGCTGCCAGGGCCATGCCCGGCACTACCAGAGTGACCAGCAGCAGTACAACCACTATCGCGTTGACTGTCGATTGCTTTTTCACTTTCACCTCTCCTGTCGGGTTGAATGAAGAATTCTTGCGACGGGAGTCGTCCGATGTGTCGAGTACGTAATGCCCGCTCCCTGTTCAAACCTGGCCAGGCTCCCGGCTGGCCCTTCAAGACTCGCTCTACCACCCCCTTTCCCGGCCCGGTTTCCGGCCTGGCAGAGCGCCGCCCCGTATCGCAGAGGAGCGACATGGTACGACAGCGCGGCGCACGATGCCCGCGGACGGAGGCCTTTGTCATGGCAACGGTGAGCCTCAGCGCACGCATGGGCACGTTTGCTTTTTTGTGATGCTTTGAGGCTGGCCTGGAGCAACGGCCCACGGGAGGCTGCGAGTATAGGTGCTCTACATCGCACCAATATCATAGCATACTCTCGCCCGGCCGTCAACCACCTCACGGCCAGCCTGGGTCCGCAAAAAGCCTTCCAGGAAGCTCGCAGCTTCCTGGAAGGCTCAGGGGTGTGGTACCAGTTGCCCGGGTTGCAGATAAAGGCCAGGCTCGACCCAAAGGGCTCGAGCCTGGCGCCCCTCTTTTGCGGCAATATGCCCTCTATGGTATACTGTGCGCATCGGTCGCGCGCCTGGCTGTCATCGTTGGCGACCGCGAAATACCTTTGCATGTCCAAGATCAACACCCGATACGCTGTGGCAGGGGATAGTAGATCGCGCGCTGGACACCCGGGACCCGGGTCGATCGACCAGGTGCAGTGGGTGGATGAGCCGGAATGCCCGAGCCCGACACCGGCTGGAAGTCGGGACAATCTCAACGAAAGGATAGCCAATGATGAAAGAAAAACTGGTGGAAGCAATTGCTGACATGAGGGAAGAAGAGGCCCTCGAGCTGGTGAGAACCATGCTCGACGCCGGGCAAGATCCCTATCTTGTCCTGGATGCCGGCAAGGAAGCCATGGCCATCGTCGGCGAGCGCTTTGAGATGCGCGAGTACTTTTTGCCGGAGCTGATCATTGCCGGTGAGCTGCTGGAAGCCATCGGCGACCTGGTCAAGCCCAGGCTGAGGGCCGGCGCTCCCCAGGCCGAGCCCGGGGGCAAGGTGGTCATCGGAACGGTGGCCGGCGACATCCACGACATCGGCAAAGGCATCGTGTCCTTTATGCTCGACGTCAACAACTTTGAGGTCCACGATATGGGCGTCGACGTCGCGGCCGAGAGGTTTGTGCAGGCCATCAGGGAGGTCAAGCCTGACGTCGTCGGCATGAGCGGCTTTTTGACGCTGGCCTTTGACCAGATGCGCGCCACTGTGCAGGCCATCGAAGAGGCCGGGCTGCGCGACAGCGTCAAGATCATGATCGGCGGCTCGGTGATGGACGATAGCGCGGCCGAGTACGTCGGGGCCGATGCCTACGGCAAGGATGCACTGGCGGCGGTGAGTCTCGCCAAGACCTGGACAGGAGGGAATTAGCCATGACGGAAAAGTCGCCCCAGGAACTGTACGATGAACGGCTCAAGCGCGCCCTGGATGCGGCCACGCTCCAGGTTCCGGATCGGGTGCCGGTGTTTGGCCCATACCAGAAGTACCCGTACACCTTTGGCGGGCTGACGTTCAAGCAGGCCATGAACGACTATGACCTGGCCCGCCAGGCCTGCCACAAGTTCGTGGATTACTTTCAGCCCGACCTGGACTTTGGGCCCATCTTTGCCTATCCCGCCAAGGCCATGGACCTCTTTGGCTGGAAGGCGTTCAAGTGGCCGGGCCAGGACCTGGCCGACGACGTCATGTATCAGTACGTCGAGGGCGAGTACATGACGGCCGACGAGTACGACGAGTTTATCTTTGACCCTTCAGACTTTATGCAGCGCAAGTGGGCGCCCCGCCAGTTCTCATCCATGGAAGGGTTCTCGCAGATCGTGCCCTGGCGCCGCTTCATGTGGTCCGGTTGGATGAACCTGGGCTTCTGGGCGTCGCCCGAATTCCAGGAGACCCTGAAGAGGCTCTCGGCCGGCGTTGAGGAGCTGAACAAGTGGTGGGGCTCGCAGGCCCAGTACTGGAACGAGATCACTGCCAAGGGCTACCCGCTGGCCTTTGCCGGCTGGGACTGGCCGCCGTTCGATATCATTGGCGACACGCTGCGTGGCACGCACCAGGTGCTCGCCGACATGCGCCGGCGTCCCGGCAAGCTGCACGACGCGCTAGAGATCG
>JAAYZQ010000417.1 GCA_012514775.1 Anaerolineaceae bacterium | reverse complement strand
GGTAGATGGCCTCTGCGAACTCGTCCGTCACCTGCTCGGCGCCGAACAGCGCGGCCAGGAGGGTCGCCGTCTCGTCCCGGCCCAGGCGGGCCAGGGGGATGCGCACCGCCAGGCGGTCGCGGTTCCATTCCACAAGGGCGGCGGCCAGGGGATGGGCACGATCCAGCTCCACCTCGCGGTACGCGGCCAGGATCAGCGCCCGATCGTGGCGCAGGGCGCGCAGCAGGTAGCGCAGGAGGAGCAGGCTGCCCTGGTCGGCCCAGTGCAGATCGTCGAGGAAGAGCAGCAGGCCCCGCTCGGCGGCCAGCCCCTGCAAGAAGCGGGCTAAATGATCGAAGAGGCGCAGCCGCTCCTCCTGGGGTGGCAGGGGCGCGCTGGCCTCCAGGCGCCCCAGGCGGGCCTGGATCTCGGGGGCCAGGCGGGCAAGCTCCGCGGCCGTGCCGCCCGCCAGGTGCTGCCTCAGGACGTGCTCCTCCTGCCGGTGTACCCAGCCCCGCAGCGCCTCGACAAAGGGCAGGTAAGGGACGGCCATCTCGTACTCGTAGCAGCCCCCCTCCAGGACGGCGGCGCCGTCGAGCCGGGCAACGATCATGGCCTCGTTGGCCAGGCGGGTCTTGCCCACGCCCGGCTCGCCGGAGAGGAGGACCAGTTGCCCCTGGCCCTGGCGGGCCCTGTTCCACAGGCCACGCAGCTCGGCCAGCTCGGTGCGGCGCCCCACCAGGCGGCCGCGGTTGAGCTGTTCCAGGAGCGAGACCGAGGCCACGGGCCGGGCCGGAACAGCGGCGCCCGGCGCGTCCGCCGGCTGGTCGATGCTCTCCAGCTCCGCCAGGAGGTCCGCCGCCGAAGGGTAGCGGTCGCCCGGCTCCTTGGCCAGCAGCCGCAGGATGACCGCCTCCAGGCGCGGCGGGAGATCGGGGCGGAAGGTGCTCGGCGGGACCACCGAAGCGTGAAGATGCTGCGACAGCACAGCCAGGGGGTCGTCGCCCTCGAAGGGCAGGCGGCCCGACACCATCTCGTACAGCATCACGCCCAGGGCGTACAGGTCGGCGCGGCCGTCCACCTGCTGGCCGAGGACCTGCTCGGGGGCCAGGTAATAGACAGTGCCCAGCAGGTCGCCCCCCACGGTCGCCCGGCCCGACAGGCTGTGGGCCAGGCCAAAGTCCATCAGCTTCACCTGGCCGGTGGTGCCCGGGCGGGTGCCCCGCGCCACCGACACGTTCTCCGGCTTCAGGTCGCGGTGAACGATGCCCTGACCGTGGGCGTGCTCCAGGGCGGCGCAGATCTGCCGGGCGACGGACAGGATCTCGTCCAGGTCGCGGGGCGGCGCCTCGTGGAGTGACTGGCCCTCGACCAGCTCCATGACGATGTAGGGCAGGCCGGCGGCCTCGCCGGCGTCGTACACCGAGACGATGTTGGGGTGGTTCAGGCGCGCGGCGGCCTTGGCCTCGGCCAGGAGGCGCGCCCGGGCCTGCTGGCCGAGGCCCGCCTCGCTCAACACCTTGACGGCCACGTCGCGGTCGAGGAGGTCATCGTGGGCGCTGTACACCGTGCCCATGCCGCCCTGGCCCAGCTCGACCAGGAGGCGGTAGCGCTCGTGCAGGCGCGTGTTCAACATCCTCTACGCTCGATCCCAGGTCCAGGGCTCCAGGACGTGCTCGGAATAGGTTGCCTGGCAGGGGCGGCCGCGGGCGAACCAGGCGCGCCGCTCCTCCGGGTTGACGATCATGCTGAACACGGTGACCGAGTCGACGCCGTGCTTGCAGATGGAGCCCGGATAGTTGGCATGGTCGGCCAACAGTGTGCGAAACAGCTCGGGCGACAGCCGCCCGTAGTTCTCGCGCAGCAGGCGCATGGCCCGGTTGTGGCGGATCACCGAGCCGGCTATGTCGTTGCGGTCGGCCTCGAAGTGGCGCATGGCGCTGCTGGCATAGTGGTTGGCGTGGGCCAGCAGGTCGCCGTCGATATAGATCGGCTCGCAGTCGGTGGCCGAGCCCTCCATGCTGTACACTTCGCCGTCGGCGTCGGCGATGACGTTGTTATAGTTGGAGGCGCGCCGGGGCAGGAGGCAGGCGGCCATGGCCTCCTCCAGGCGCCGGGCGGCAAGGATGGCCCGCACTGCCAGGAGCCGCGGCACGCCTGGCCGGATGTCGCTGTTGGAGAGCTGGTTGCCCGACATGACGATGCCCGCCGCGTTAAAGCCGGCGCTGTAGCCCAGCCCGCCCACCGAGCAGGCCAGGAATTCGGGCTCGTCGCCGGCCTGGACCTTGAGGAGCACCAGGTCATCCTCCACTTCGGGCCCCAGGTCGTTGGTGTGGGCCACCAGGGTCGAGCCGTCGGCCGTGGCCCGGCCCCGGGCCACCATGTCGCTGCAGCCCT
>JAAYZQ010000048.1 GCA_012514775.1 Anaerolineaceae bacterium | reverse complement strand
CTGGGCACGATTTTCCTAGACGAAATCGGCGAGATGTCAGGTCCGCTGCAGGCACGCTTGCTCAGAGTGCTCCAGGAACGCGAGACCATGCGTGTAGGCGGCGTCAAAGTCATCCCCATTGACGTCAGAGTAATTGCGGCCACGAACAAGAAGCTCTTCAAGCTCGTGCAAGACGGAGCTTTTCGCGACGATCTCTTCTACAGGCTGAGCGTGCTCAATCTCGAGATCCCGCCCCTGAGGAATCGTCCGGAAGACATCCCCGTGCTGGCCAAACACCTCATGAAGACAGTCGCGGCCCGTCTGCAACGGCCGGCCAGGCCCTTCACGCCAGCCGCCCTCGCCTGCCTGGAGGGGTACTCGTGGCCCGGCAACGTGCGACAACTTGAGAACACCATCGAGCAGCTGGTGGCAGTTGGCGAGGAACGGCGACCTGTAGGAGCCGGAGAGGTCGAGAGGATTCTGAAGCGATACGATCCCGCAGGTGATGGCGCGGCTGTCGCCGCGGGCGAAGCGACCAGGTTCGGCGGCGTCGGGGTGGCTGGCAAGACGCGCCCGGTGCAGGAGGCCGGCGGCAGCGCGACCGGCGCCGGCGGGGTCGCCCACACTGACTCGGCTGGCAGCACCACCCTAACCCTGCGCGACGTCGAGATCAAAGCCATCTCCGCCGCCCTGGCAGCGTCAGGCGGCAACAAGGCGGCCGCCGCCCGCGCGCTGGGCATAAGCAAGACCACACTGTGGCGCCGCCTCAAGGAACTTAGCTCGCAGTAGGTGTGGTAGGCTCCGGCAGCGGAGCGCGGCAGCGTGATAGCCGGTTAGCTGACAGCTGATAGGGAAGGCCGAGGACGAGTTAGGGCCCCGCGTTGATGCGGGGCCCCTGGCACTTCGATCGCCGCCAGGTAACGGTTGGGATAGCGCGCCGCGCGCGCTCAACTGAGCGCTACCAGCGCGGCCCTCACCCGAAGCCGGAGCCGGGAGGAGGGTTCTTGCACGAATCCCTTAACGACTTGGTTATTGATGCTATCCAGCCTGAGATGAGGCTGATAATTCTTCTTAGAATCGCTGCCCACCACCTTAGCACAGTCTCGCTCAACAGCAATGACCAGACATCAGCGCAATGTGGAGCGGCTATACCCCATGGGGGTATGGCCTCATTCTATCCGAGTCTCATCTTGCCGTCAAGGTGATTCGATGATGCTTGGTGACGATAGTGTCACATGCCGGCGTCCCCAATGCCGGGCGCAGTATGCCCATCTCCGCCGCAAGGGAATACGCTGTTGCGGGACTATGAATCGACGCACCGCGAGAATGGAGGTGCAGAGCCATGATGCCGGACGATCCGAATCTGACCGGATCTGACGATGTGTTCGTCGATCAGTGGGGTCGCCGCTGGTGGAGGCCATTCAGCCCGTGGTGGTGGTGGGGCCCGCCGTTCGCATGGTGGTGGCGGCCAGGACCGTGGGGGCCCTGGGGCCGGTTTAGATAACCACGTGTTCAAGGGCGTGCCCTCACGGGGGCGCGCCCTCACTGTTCCATGCGTTCCATGTTCATCAGAACCGGGTTGGCCAGGGCAGTTGTGATGCCGCCTGCCTGAGTGACTTTTGCCGTGACTCCCATTGCCTTATCGAGGAATACGCTGTCCTGGAGCTCCAGCATAGCGACTACACTGAAATGGGGTGCTGCATGATGCTTCCAATCGACCCAGCTGAGTACGGGGCTGGGGAGATCCTTATAGACCAGTGGGGTCAGCCGTGGTGGTGGAGGCCCCCATTCCCATGGTGGTGGAGACCTCCCTTCCCGCCACCACCGCCGCGTCCGAGACCGCCATATCAGCCCTGGCCACCGCCTCCTCAGCCACGGCCTCCATGGCCGCCGCAGCCTCCGCAACCTCCACGACCACCGTGGGTGACGCCGCGGTAGGCTTGACGCGACATGAGGCAATACCCGACAGGGCGCAGCTCCGCACAGGTGCATGCGCCCCTGTCGCACTCGCCGTGCCGACGTGACCCGGGCATTGCCCAACTACCCTGCGATTCGAATACCCTGTTGTGGAGCATGGCGATGTTGAACGAATGAGTGGAGGTGGCGGCAGATGATGACACTTGGCCCGGACTCGCTCGAGCCCGGCGCGATAGTCATAGACCAGTGGGGTCTCCCCTGGTGGATACCGCAGAGGCCCTGGTGGCAGCAGCCCTCGCCAGGCCGTCCGGGAACCCCTGGCTGGCCTGGAACGCCAGGAACACCTGGAACCCCGGGCGGCCCGGGAACCCCTGGTTGGCCCGGGATGCCCGGTTGGCCGGGGATGCCGGGCTTTCCTGGAATGCCCGGATTCCCCGGAGCCCCTGGCGGACCGGGTTTCCCAGGTACTCCGGGCACGCCCGGCGCGCCCGGCACGCCCGGCACTCCTGGTACCCCTGGCACGCCTGGAGTCCCGACTTGGCCCGGCTGGCCCGGCTTCCCGGGCAGTCCAGGCACACCTGGCACGCCGGGAACCCCTGGCTGGCCCAGCATGCCAGGGTGGCCTGGGATGCCAGGGTGGCCGGGAATCCCCGGAACTCCGGGTAGCCCTGGTAGCCCCGGTGGCCCGAGCACTCCAGGCGGCCCCGGCACTCCCGGAGGCCCCACTTGGCCGGGCTGGCCTGGCACCCCCGGCTTTCCGGGCACCCCAGGTTTTCCCGGCATGCCCGGAACCCCTAGATCACTACAGCCTTCTTGGAGCATCGGAGCCGCTGAGGCTCCCTTAGGTGCTGAGGGCGGCTGAAAGGGCAAGTGTGGGCCTGGAGGGCCCGGACCGAAGCGCTGACATGATAGTGGCG